>NZ_JALHBK010000006.1:0-310071 GCF_031570565.1 Nonomuraea sp. 3-1Str | reverse complement strand
AGGACGGGGCTGTCGCCCTCGGCGGCGAGCCGGTCGGCCACGTACTCGGCCAGCCGCACGGCCAGGTCCTCTCCCTCGTCCAGCACACCGGGGAAGCGCCCCTGCTGCGCCAGGACCTCGGCGAACACGACGACGGCTGCGCCCGCGGCCACGAGCAGCGCGGCCCGGACGGCCGGCGGCGGCTGCACGGCCGCGCCCAGCCACCCCAGCAGGGCGCCGAGAGCGGTGTGGGCGGCGAACCGCCCCAGCAGGAACCCCCCGATCACCATCCGCGCCGCGGCGGGCCGGTCGGGCTCCGGCCCCGAGGGGCGGCGGTCCGTCAGGCCCACGAGGAGCCCGCCCTGGACCGCCGTACACGATGCGGTGCCCGCGAGCAGACCGGCGGCGAGTCCGGTCGCGAGCAGAGCGGCCGCCTGCACGCTCAGCGGGCGGGGGCGGCGAAGAAGGCGAGGGCGCGGGGCGCGGCCGGGCCCGCGGCGTGCGGAGCGCGGTGCGCCGGCCGGGCATGGGATCGGGTGGGCTGCCGCATTCTCGTCCCCCCACTGTCGGCGGCGCCGCCACGGCACCGCTCTACCGGCAACCTAACGTGGCGTCCCGGATGCGACCAGTGACACTTATGTCCCCCCGGTCCCGGTCTCGTCCTTCGCACCGCCGCCGCGGCGGCGGGGCAGGCGCACGGTGAGCAGCTTGGCGCGCGGCGCCACCCGCTCGGCCAGCGCGAACAGCGCCTCGGTGCGCGACCGGTCGGCGTCGAGGTGAGTGAAGAGGTTGACGCCCAGGTAGAACGTGATCGACGCGTACGCCAGGTCGCGCGGCGGCAGCAGCTTGGCCAGCGGGGAGCCGCCGATGACCCGCTCCAGGCTGCGCTCGACGAACGCGATCCACGGCTCCGACCGCCTGACGATCTCCTCGCGCAGCTCGGGCCGGGCGATGCTGGCCCCCACCAGCTCCGAGAACAGCGTGATGTGGCCGCCCTCCAGGTCGGCCCGGTAGATCTCGGTGGCGACCGCCACGAGCTCCTCCAGCGTCCGGACGCCGGCCACGGCGGCCTCGTAGGCGGCCATCCGTTGCTGGGAGGACCGGTCGAGCGCCGCGAGCAGCAGCGGGTCCACGCCGCCGAAGTGGTAGAAGACCAGCGCCGAGTTGACGCCCGCGGCCTTGGCGATGGTGCGGGCGCTGGTCCCGGCGTAGCCCTCCGTGCGCAGTGTCTCCGCGGCGGCCTCGATGAGCCGCTCCCGCGTCTCCGCCCCTGCCTGCTTGGTCATGCGCCTTCCCTCTTGCACGTTCCGTCTGGCTCATCATACGGTTTAATCACTTGATTAAACCGATCGCTCAAGGAGTAGCCGATGTCCGCCGAGCCGGATCCCGTTCATCAGCGCAGGTCGCGACGCGTGCTGGCCGGCGTGCTCGCGGCCCTGTTCGCCGCGTTCCTCGCCTACCGGGTGCTGCACGCGGGCCACCTGGAGCAGACGGCGGTGTTCTACGTGGGCATCCCCGCCGTCATCGCGATCACGGTGGCGCTCGCGGCCCGGCCGAAGAGCGCGACCGGCCTGATCATGGCGGTGATCACCATCGGGCTGGCCGTCTCCGGGCCGTTACTGGGAGAGGGGATCGTCTGCCTGGTGTTCGCCGCGCCGCTGTTCTACCTGGTCGGGCTCATCGTCGGGCTGCTCGTCGACTGGGGCGGCCGGCGGGGCACCGGGGTGAACCTGCTGGTGGCGCCGTTGCTGCTGGCCGTGGTCAGCGAGGGCGCCACGGGGGCCACCTCGCTGCCCAGGGAGAACGTGGTCAGCGCCACCCGCGCCACCGGCGGCGCGGACGTGGAGGCGGCGCTGGCGGCGGCGCCGGTGTTCCGGGGGGTGGAGTCGGCGTTCCTGCGCCTCGGCTTCCCCCGCCCGCTCACGGCCGAGGGGCAAGGGCTCCAGGTGGGCGCGACGCGGCGGGTCACCTTCACGCCGCGCCGGTCGCTCGGCATCGGCGCCGCCCTGGAGCCGCGCTCGATGACGCTGCGGGTCAAGGAGCGGGCCGCCGGCGTGGTGGTGTTCGACGTGGTGGCGGACAGCACGCTGGCGCGGTGGCTGGAGCTGGAGGAGGCCCGGTTCGCGTGGACGCGCTCGGACCTGACCGTGTCGCTGCGCTACCGGCGGACCTTCGACCCGGCCTGGTACTTCGGTCCGCTCCAGCGATACGGACTGGGCGAGGCGGCCGGCTACCTGGCCGAGACGTTCACGCGATGAGCGCCGCGCTGATCAGGGCGGTCGCGCTCATGGGCCCGGTCCTGGCCGTGGCGGCCGTCGTCGCCGTGCGGCGCCCCGAGGAGCCGCGGATCGCCGGCGCGCTCCTCGCCACCGGCTGGAACGTGCTCGCGCTGAGCGGCGTCAACGCGCTGGCCCTCCACCTCGGCTGGTGGAGCTTCCACGCGGAGGGGGCCGTGGCGCTGGGCGTGCCGGTCGACCTGCTGCTCGGGTGGGCGCTGCTGTGGGGCGCGGTGCCGGCCCTGGCGGCCCCCGGGGCGCCCGTGCCGCTCACCGCCGCCGTTCTGGCCTGGCTCGACCTGGCGCTGATGCCCATGGCCGGGCCGGTGCTGGTGCTCGGGCCGGACTGGCTGCTGGGGGAGTCGGCCGCGGTCGCCTGCGCGCTGGTGCCGGGGCTGCTGGTGGCCCGCTGGACGTGGACGGGCCGCCGGCTGCGGGCCCGGGCGGCGGCCCAGGTGGTGCTCGCGGGCGGGCTCGGGGTGGTGCTGCCGCTGCTGCTGACGGGGGCGTGGCGGCAGCCCGCCTGGGCGCTCGCCCTGCTGGCCCAGGCCATGGCGGTGCCGGGGCTGCTCGGGCTGGCCGCGGTGCGCGAGTTCGCTGTCTCCGGCCGGGGCACCCCACTGCCGTACGATCCGCCGCGGCGGCTGGTGACCGGCGGGCCGTACGCGTACGTGCGCAACCCGATGCAGACCGCCATGACCGGCGGCTACCTGCTGCTGGCCACCCTCGACGTGGCCTACCTCGGCGCGGCGGCGATCGCGTTCGCGTACGGCGCGGGGCTGGCCGCCTGGCACGAGGGCGAGCAGCTCGACGCGCGGTTCGGCGAGGAGTGGCAGGCGTACCGCCGGGCGGTCCGGCCGTGGCTGCCCCGCTTCCGGCCGGCCGCGCCGCCGGCGGCGGTCGTCCACGTGGCCGCGACCTGCGGGCAGTGCGCGCCGGTCGGGCGGTGGCTCGCCCGCCGGACGCCCGTCGCGCTGGCGGTCGCCGCCGCCGAGGACCATCCGCGCGGGCTGCGCCGGATCACCTACGAGCGGGCCGACGGCGTCACGGCGGAGGGGGTGCGAGCGCTCGCGTCGGCGCTCACCCACATCCACCTGGGCTGGGCGCTGGCCGGATGGCTGCTCGGGCTGCCGGGCGTCGCCTGGTTCGCCCAGCTCTGCGTGGACGCCCTCGGCGGCGGCCCCCGCACCCTCACCCAGGAGCGACGGCTCTACGAGCCTCGATGAGGAACCTGCTGGAGTGGGCCACGAACGGGCCCTCGGCCTCGATGCGCTCGTGCAGGTCGCGCAGCCGTGCGCGGTGGCGGGCGACCGTGAAGCCGGGCACGATCCAGATCACCTTGCGCAGGAAGTAGACCACCGCGCCGACGTCCCGGAACTCCATCCGCAGCCGCTCGGCCCTGAGGTCGACGACGGCGAGCCCGGCCGCCTCGGCCTCCGCCCTGGCCCGTTCCGGGTCGCGGCCGGAGCCGTCCAGCGGGCCGAGGAAGAACTCGGCCAGCTCGAACACCGTGCGCGGGCCCACCTGCTGCGAGAAGTACGCGCCGCCGGGCCGCAGCACGCGGGCGATCTCCGCCCACCACGTCCGCACCGGATGGCGGCTCGTCACCAGGTCGAAGACACCGGTTCGGAACGGCAGGCGCGGCTCCTCGTCGTCGGCCACCACCGCCGCGCCCCGCTCGCGCAGCCGGGCGGCGGCCAGCCGGAGGTTCGGCGGCCAGGACTCGGTGGCGACCGTCACGGGCGGCAGCACGGGCAGTCCCGCCAGGATCTCGCCACCGCCCGTCTGGATGTCGAGCGCCGCCGTCGCCCGCGCCATGCGCTCGGCGAGCAGCCGCGAGTAGCCCCAGGAGGGGCGCTCCTCACTCGCGCGGCCGTCGAGCCAGGAGAAGTCCCAGCCGTCGACCGGCGCCGCCTCCGCCTCGGTCACCAGATCATCGAACGAGCGTCCCATCCACGCAGCCTCTCAACCCCCCGGCCCGCACCTCAACCGCTTTTGCCCGCGTACGGCCGAGGGGCGATGCAACACGAACCCCCGCCTGGCTGATCCGTCACCGCACCCCACGAGCACTCAAACCTTCGTCAGCAGGCTCTTACTGATGCGTCCCCGTACAGGCTGTCCAGGTCGAGCAGATGGACCCGTTCCGAGGCGGCGGCCTCGCGCAGGTCGGGCGAGAAGCCGTTGCGTGAGAACAGCGCGAACCGCGTCTCCGCGGCGTCCCAGCCGGCCGCGGTCAGGAGATCGCGGATGTGCTCCAGCCGCAGGAGATCTCCGAGCGTGCGCTGCCCGGCCGTGCACTTGGCCTCGCCGAGCACCGTGATCCGGCCTCCTCGCGCGCGTGCCACGGCTGAGCGGCTGAGCGCGATGACGTCCACCTCGTGGCCGCGGTGCTCGCGGCAGGCCACCTCGGTCGTGCCCACCTGGCCGACGTCGTCCAGTCCCGCCTCGGCGCCGTGCCGCCGGACCCAGGAGCGCGCGATCTCCTCGAAGTGCGGCCCGAGAATCTTGTCCGAGAACGTCTTCCTGGACCTCTCCCACGCGTGGCGCGCGTGGCGCAGCTCCAGGTCGATCAGGTTGGGCTGGACGATGAGGTTGTGGAAGCGGACCGCGGGGTCGGCGACGGTGATGACCGGCCGGCGTTGCAGGAGGAGGTCCTGGCCGTAGGAGATGAAGGCGGCATCTCTCATGATGTTCAGGTGGTACGTCAGGGCCTTGGCATCCATCCCCACCAGCCCCCCGATCTGCGTCGGGGACGAGGCGCCGCCGGAGACCGCCTGCCAGATCGCGTGATAGATGGCGCGGTCCCCGATGCGGGGATCCTCGGCGAGCAGGTAGTCCGGCTCGGTGAACAGGATGTGCGACGGGTTGAGCACGGTCCGCTCCAGCCAGCGGAAGAACGCCTCCGCCCCCGTTCCGGGAGCATCGCCCACGATGTCGCGGTAGCCCGGAGCCCCGCCCAGCACTGGGTTTGGGCTGACGGTCAGATCCAGCCCGGTCGGACCAGGCCCGACTCGTACGAGATGACGACGAGCTGGGCCCGGTCGCGGGCGCCGAGTTTCATCATGGCGCGGCTCACGTGGGTCTTGGCCGTGGCCGGGGACATGAACAGCTTGGCCGCGATCTCGTCGTTGGTCATGCCGGTCCCCACCAGTGCCAGCACCTCGCGCTCCCGGTCCGTGAGCTGGCTCAGCCGCTCCGTCGCCATCGGCTCCTTGGCGCGCGAGGCGTACTCCGCGATGAGACGCCGCGTCACGCTGGGCGACAGCAGGGCCTCGCCCGCCGCCACCACCCGGACCGCCTGGATGAGCTCCGCCGGCTCCGTGTCCTTGACGAGGAAGCCGCTGGCGCCGCCGCGCAGCGCCTCGAAGACGTACTCGTCCAGCTCGAACGTCGTCAGGATGATGACGCGCGGCCCCTCCGGCATCTGGCGGGTGGCGGTCAGCCCGTCGGTGCCGGGCATGCGGATGTCCATGAGCACCACGTCGGGCCGGTGCTCGGCCGAGAGCCGCACCGCCTCCGCGCCGTCGGCTGCCTCGGCCACCACGGTCATGTCGGGCTGGGCGTCCAGCAGCGCGCGGAAGCCGGCGCGCACCAGCGCCTGGTCGTCGGCCAGCAGCAGGCGGATCATCACGTGTCCTCGGAGGGAGTCGGGTCGGGGAGCGGGGGGATGGGGAGGCGGGCGGAGACCTGGAAGCCGGTGCCGGACGGGCCGGCGGCCAGGGGGCCGCCCAGGGCGGAGGCGCGCTCGCGCATGCCGGGGATGCCGTTGCCGCTGCCGTGGGCCGACAGCACCGGGGCCGTCGTCGCGCCGGTGTCGGTGACCGTGAGCGCCAGCTCGCTCGCGCCGTACTCCAGCCGGACCGTCACCCGCGCGCCGGGAGCGTGCCGCGCGACGTTGGTGAGCGACTCCTGCACGATCCGGTACGCCGCCCGATCCACCTGCGGCGGCAGCGGCCTGGCCCCCTCGCGGCGCACCGTGACGTCGAGCCCGCAGCGCCCGGCCAGCTCGTCGATCCGGTCGAGCCCGGCCGTGGGGGAGCGCGGCGCGCCCTCGCGCAGCACGTTGAGCACGGAGCGCAGCTCGCCGAGCACCTCCTTGGAGGCGGTCTTGATCGTGGCCAGCGCGGTGCGGGCCTGGTCGGGGTTGTCGTCGATGAGGTGCAGCGCGGTCGACGCCTGCACGTGGATGAGCGAGATGTTGTGCGCCAGCACGTCGTGCAGCTCCTGCGCCATGGTCAGGCGCTCCTCGCTGGCCTGCCGCCTGGCCTCCTCCTCGGCCGCGCGCTGCTGCTGGGCGCGGCGTTCGCGCACGATGCCCACCAGCTCGGCGACCACCATGACGAGCAGGATGAACGCGGTGATGGCCAGGTCGTGGAAGAGGCCCGGCCAGCGGGCGGAGCCCAGGTGCCCGTACGCCAGGAACACCACCAGCGTGATCGCGGCCAGGGTCCACGCCGCCGGCCGCCGTCCGCGCAGGACCAGGGTGAACAGGACGATCGTCGGCGCCAGGTAGACGGGGCCGAGCGGGTAGTCGAGCCACGTGTACGCGTAGGTCGCGGCCAGGACGACGACGGACGACGGGACGAGGAACCTGCGGTGGACCACCAGCGCCGCCGGCCCCGCCAGCAGCAGCGCGTACGCCAGCGCGTCCAGCGGTTTCCTGGTGTCCATCTGCCCGTACGCCGCCCCCTGTGACATCACCACCTGGGCCACCGCGACGACGAGCCCGAGCAAGGGGGCGTATTCGGACGACTTGCGCACGGGATCCACGCTAGGGCACCCTGTCCGCCTCCCGCGTCCGTCCACCGGGGGAGGGGGCCCTACCGCGACGGGCGTACCTGGGCCATCGTGGAGAGCATGCGCCGTGTGATAGCTCCAGCAGCAGCGATCGTCATCACGCTGGTCACTGCCGTGCCCGCGCTGGCCACCGCGACTCCGACCATCGACTCCAGAGCCACCTCCACAGCCCCCCGCAAGACGCCCGTCGCCGAGGGGTACGGCGGGGCCGTCTCCACCGTCGACCTCGACGCGAGCCGGGCCGCCATCGCCGTGCTCAAGAAGGGCGGCAACGCCGTCGACGCCGCCGTGGCGGCCGGCGCCGTGCTCGGCGTCACCGAGCCGTACTCCGCCGGCCTGACGGGCGGCGGCTTCATCGTGTTCTACGACGCCGAGCACCACAAGGTGCACACCATCGACGGCCGCGAGACCGCGCCCAGGGCCATGACCCCGACGACGTTCGAGGGCATCCCGTTCGAGGAGGGCGTCACGAGCGGCCTGTCGGCGGGCGTGCCCGGCGCGGTCGCCCAGTGGGACCTGGCGCTGCGCCGGTTCGGCACGATCTCGCTCAAGCAGGCGCTCAAGCCGGCCATCGAGGTGGCGTCCCAGGGCTTCGTCGTCGACCAGACGTTCTTCGACCAGACCCAGGCCAACCTGGCCAGGTTCAAGGACATCACCTCCACCGCCGCCCTCTACCTGCCGAACGGCGCGCCACCGCCCGTCGGCTCCGTCTTCCGGAACCCGGACCTGGCCGCCACCTACCGTGAGCTGGGCAGACGCGGCCCCGACTGGCTGTACGGCGGGCAGCTCGGCAAGGAGGTCGTCGCCACCGTCAAGCAGCCGCCCGTCGCCTCCGGGGTCACCCGCAAGGTCCGCCCCGGCCTGATGGAGCTGTCGGACCTGCGGGACTACCGGGCGCTGCTGCGCGAGCCGACGCGCGTGGACTTCAGGGGCCTGCGCGTGTACGGCATGGCGCCCCCCTCCTCCGGCGGCTCGACCGTGGGCGAGGCGCTCAACATCGTGGACGCGCTGCCGGACACCGGCCTGCACGAGTACCTGGAGGCGTCCCGGCTGGCCTTCGCCGACCGCAACAAGTACGTCGGCGACATCCCCGGAGTGCCGCTGAAGCAGCTGCTGTCCGACGGCTTCGCCAAGGAGCGCGCCTGCCTCGTCGGCCCGCTGGCGATGACCTCGCCGGTCGCCCCCGGCGCCCCGGACGGCGACTACCAGGCGTGCGCGAGCCCCGAAGGCACGTCCACGCCGACCGCCGCCGAGGGGCCGGAGACCACGCACCTGGTCGTGGCCGACCGCTGGGGCAACGTCGTCGCCTACAACCTGACGATCGAGTCCACCGGCGGCAACGGCATCGTGGTGCCGGGCCGGGGCGTGCTGCTCAACAACGAGCTGACCGACTTCACCTTCGGCCCCGCCCCCGGCGACCCCAACCTGCCCGGCCCGGGCAAGCGCCCGCGCTCGTCGATGGCGCCCACGATCGTGTTCGACGACGGCGAGCCGATCATGGCGGTGGGCTCGCCCGGCGGCGCGACGATCATCACGACCGTGCTGCAGATCCTGCTCAACCGGTACGTGTGGGGGATGAGCCTGCCCGAGGCCGTGGCCGCGCCCCGCGCCTCGCAGCGCAACACCGCGCAGACGCAGGCCGAACCCGCCTTCCTGCAGGCCCACCAGGCCGAGCTGGAGGCCCGCAGGCACAGCTTCGCGAGCGTGGCCGAGATCGGCGCGGCGACCGCGCTGGAGTTCACCGGTAAGGGCAGGGTGAAGGCGGTGGCCGAGCCGGTCAGGCGGGGCGGCGGCAGCGCCCTGGTCGTCCGGCCGGCCGACTAGCGGATCAGCTCGCGGGCGCGGGGGGTCACCTTCCGCGCCCGGGGCTCGAAGCCGGCTGCCCCCGTCCTGTCGCCGCGGGCCGGCGAAGTGCTCGCGGGCGCGCGAAAAGCGCCGAGGGCCGTCGTCGTCGGCCGGCCGTCGGCGCCGTGCGGGAGAGCCGCCGGGCTAGCGCAGGAGCAGGAAGGCGGCGACGCCGATGACCACGATGGCCGCGACCACCGCGATGATCGGTACGAGAGGGGACTTCTTGGGCGCGGGGGCGGCCTCCTGCTCGGAGCGCTGCGCGAAGGCACGGAACTGCTGCGTGGTGCCCGCCGGGTCGATGGGCTGCTGGTGCTGCTCAGACATGGGCAGCAGCCTAGCGGGATCACCTGCGGCATTTTGCGCCTTTTACGCGATCGGTAGGCAGCCTGAGTACGGGACCGGTCCCATCGCCGGATAGCGTTGAAGCATGCTCAGGACCGTGCTCTCGCCCCGCATGCTGGGGCTCCACCTGTTGACGGTGGCGGTCCTCGTGTCCTTCATCCTTCTCGGCCGCTGGCAGCTCGGGGTTTTCCAGGAGTCCGGCAAGCCGCACGTCGCCAACGATCCCGCCCCCGTCTCCGTCACCACGCTCGCCCGGGTCGGCGCGCAGATGGACGGCATGTCGGCCGGTCGGCGCGTCACCGCGACCGGCGTCTACGACGCCTCGCTCCAGCTTCTCGTCGTCGACCGCGAGCCCGACGTGGACGCGCCCGGCGGCAAGGTCTCCCGCGACCGGGGCTACTGGGTGCTCACGCCGCTCCGCCTCGACGACGGCACGCTGATGCCGGTCGTCCGCGGCTGGACGGCCCGGCCCGGCGGCCCGGCCATGGCCGTGCCGACCGGCCAGGTCACCGTGGCCGGCCGGCTCCGGCCGTCACAGGGCACCGACAGCGTGCAGAGCAGGCCCGACGAGCTGCCCGCGGGGCAGGTCGACACCGTGTCGACGGGCCAGCTCATCAACGTGTGGACCGGCCGTAAGCTCCGCGACGGCTTCCTGGTCGCCCAGCCCCCGTCGGGCGCGCTCACGCAGGTCAAGATCGCGCCGCCGGTCGTCGGCGGCACCCTCACGTGGCGCAACCTCGCCTACGCCGCCAACTGGTGGATCTTCGCCGGGTTCGCCGTGTTCATGTGGTTCCACTTCGTCCG
This sequence comes from Nonomuraea sp. 3-1Str, assembly GCF_031570565.1. Classification (NCBI taxonomy): domain Bacteria; kingdom Bacillati; phylum Actinomycetota; class Actinomycetes; order Streptosporangiales; family Streptosporangiaceae; genus Nonomuraea; species Nonomuraea sp. 3-1Str. Next base: position 300,025 of record NZ_JALHBK010000006.1, on the reverse strand, counting down.
CGACGCCGTGCGTACGGACCGGGAACACCGCAAGTCCCCTGAGATGGTTCTGGAAGGTTGAAACGGTGGAATCGGCTCTGAAGCCTTTCCGGGTGCTCGCCTACTGCGTCGGCGTGATGCTGCTCATCCTGTGCGCGGCCATGGTGCTGAGGTACGGGTTCGGCATCGAGGGCATCTCGAAGTTCGTGGCGCCCATCCACGGCTTCCTCTACATGATCTACCTGGTCACGGTCATGAACCTGGGCATGAAGGCCCGGTGGGGCTGGCCGTACATGCTGGGGATCATGCTCGGCGGCACTGTGCCGTTCCTGTCGTTCTTCGTGGAGCGGCGCGTCACCCACCGGGTGCACGCGCAGCTCGCCGCGGCTCCGGCGGCGGGGGCCTGAGACCCCCGCCGCCCGCGCCGGGCCGGCTCAGTGGCCGATGCCGCGCCTGCGGGCGCGCTTGAGCCTCTCCCGCTGCGAGGGGTCGAGCATCAGGTAGCCGACCACCGGGGCGGCCACCACGCCCAGGACGACCAGCAACGTGAGCCACCCCGGCAGGAAGATCAGCGAGAGCAGCACGGCGGCGCCGGCACCGATGGCGTACTTCTGGACTGGCGACATCCCCTACATCCTCCGAACGCGGAGCGCGCGCCCCGCCTCTTCCACATATTCTGCGTCGCCGGTCCAACGAGTGGGAGCGCATCGGGGTTCCGAATCGCGATGTATCGCAAATCGTTCGGACATCGTGCTCTACGGGGACCCGTCCACGGCCAGGCTCAGCAGCGTCTCGGCCGTCTCCTCGGCCGGGGGAGGCCCGGCCGGGTCCAGCATGGCGCGGATCAGCGACCGCAGCGGGTCGGTGCCCGGGGCCGGGGCCGCGCCCGGCGGCCTGCCCTCGACGGCGAAGTGCAGCGTGGCCGCCAGCGACCACAGGTCGGCCGAGGGCCGCAGCTCCGGCTGCGGCAGCCCGAACCCCGTCAGCAGCGCCCGGCCGGTCGGCGTGAGCAGCACGTTGCCCGGATTGACCCGGCCGTGGACGATCCCCGCCGCGTGCGCCGCCGACAGCGCCGCCATCGCGCACACCCCGGCCCGGGCGGCCTGCGTCGCGGGCAGGGGGCCGCGCGCCATGACGGTCCGCTCCAGTGACGCCCCGGAGACGAACTCCATGACCACCCAGACCGCGTCGTGCTCGACAACCACGTCCACGGTCGGCACGAGGCAGCCGTGCCGCAGGCCCGCGACCCGCCGGGCGTCGCGCACGGCCCGGTCCAGCAGTCCCGGCGGCACGCGCACCTCGCGGACGACGACGTCACGGTGCGCCGGCTCGTCGAAGGCCAGCCGGACGGCGCCCCCGCCGAGGGGGTTCAGCAGCCGGTAGCGCCCCGCGAGTCTCGTGGTCTCTCCCATCCCGAGGTGGACGATAGCGGTCAGGCGGCGCCCCCGGCCATCATCCCGGTGAGCCGGGTATGAACAGCTGGGACCGGGCGGGGTGTCTGCACCGGATGTGCACGTTTCAGGGAGTGCTGTCTGCACGAGGCACTCCTAGGCTTTCGTCCGTGGCAGAGCGGCGACGGGTCCTCCTGGTCGAGGACGACGAGACGATCGGGCGGGCCGTCCGCGACCGGCTGGCGGCGGAGGGCTTCGACGTCCGCGTGGCCGGGGACGGGGAGACGGCCCTGACCGAGTACGGCAGGGCGGAGCCCGACCTGGTGATCCTCGACCGGCTGCTGCCGGGGCTCGACGGGCTGGAGGTGTGCCGCCGGATGCAGGCCGCCCGGCCCGTGCCCGTCCTCATGCTGACGGCCCTCGGCGAGGAGACCGACGTGCTCGTCGGGCTCGGCGTGGGCGCCGACGACTACCTCACCAAGCCGTTCAGCATGCGGGAGCTGGTCGCGCGGATCCACGCGCTGCTGCGCCGGGTCGAGCGCGCCACCCAGCTCGCGGCCGAGGACACGGTCATCCGCGTCGGCGAGGTCGAGATCGACACGGCCGCGCGCCGGGTGTTCGTACGCGGCACGGAGGCGCAGCTCACCAGGACCGAGTTCGACCTGTTGCGCCGGCTGGCCGAGCGGCCGGGGCAGGTCTTCGAGCGCGACCGGCTGCTGTCGGACGTGTGGGGCTTCTCCGAGGCCGCCGCCACCAGGACCGTGGACAGCCACGTGCGGGCGCTGCGCCGCAAGCTCGGCTCCGACGTGGTCCGCACCGTCCACGGAGTCGGGTACGCCCTGGTGCGCCGATGAGGCCGCTCGACTTCCTGGGCCGGATCAAGGTCAAACTCGGCATCGTGATCGTGCTGGCCGTCGGCACCGCGTTCGTGGTGAACGAGGTCGGCATCAACTCCGGCCTGTCCCGCGAGCTGCGGATCGCCGTCGCCGTGGTGCTCGCGCTGATCATGGTGCAGCTGCTGGCCATGGGCATGACCAGGCCGCTGCGCGAGATGGCCCGCGCCGCGCAGACCGTCGCCAAGGGCCGCTACGACCTGAGCGTCCGCGCCACCTCGCGGGACGAGGTGGGGGAGCTGGCCAGGGCCTTCAACGCGATGGCGGCCGACCTCGGCGAGGTGGACCGGCAGCGGCGGGAGCTGGTCGCCAACGTCAGCCACGAGCTGCGCACGCCCATCACCGGCCTGCGCGCCGTCCTGGAGAACGTCGTGGACGGCGTCTCCGCGGCCGACCCCGACACCATGCGCACCGCCCTGGCCCAGACCGAGCGGCTCGGGCGGCTCGTGGCCCAGCTCCTCGACCTGTCCAGGCTCGACTCCGGCGCCCGCCTCATCGAGCCGGAGCCGATCGAGCTGGCCCCGCTGCTGGAGCAGGCCGTGCGGGAGGCGGCACTGGCCCGCGAGGACGTCCGGATCGTGCCGCGGACCGCGGCCGGCCTCGTGGTGCGCGCCGACCCCGACCTGCTGGCCCAGGTCCTGGCCAACCTCCTCGACAACGCCGTACGGCACAGCCCGCCCGGGGGCGTGGTGACGGTGGCGGGGACCGCCCGCGGGGACGGGGCCCGGATCACGGTCACCGACCAGGGGCCGGGCATCCCGGCGTCGGCGCGGTCGCGGGTGTTCGAGCGGTTCTCGCGGCTGGACGCGGCGCGCGCCGCCGACGCCGGCGGCGCCGGTCTGGGGCTGGCCATCGTCAAGGAGATCGTCGAACTGCACGGGGGCGACGTCCGTATCGCGGACGGCGCGGGTTGTCACATGATCATCGAGCTGCCAGGGAGAACCACGATGGGGGACAGACGGGGCGCCACCGGACCGAACCGGGCCTCGGGGGGCTTCGAGGCCGCGGCGCCCGTACCGGCTCCTGGGGGTGCCGGGCTCGGCCCGGCGTCCGAGGGCGGCGGGACGGGCGCGGTCGCGGAGGACGGGGCGCCGGTGCCGGCGGGGGCCGGGACCGGCGCGCCGGAGCCCGTACGAGCCGGGGTGTCCGGGCCGCCCGGGCCGTCCGGGTCCTCGGACGGGCCGGGCGCGACGCCCGCGCCTCTCCCCGTGCCAGTGCCCGTGCCTGGAGCCGGAGCCCTGGCCGGCGCCGGAGCGGGAGCGGGGGAGAGGCTGGCGCGGCTCGTCATGGGCACCCTCCTCGGGCTGCTCCTCGGGTTCATGGTCGGCGTGGTCGCGGCGGTGTTCGTCAGCTTCGCGGTGGGCGGCGGGGTCGCGCTGGCCACGCTGGCGTTGTGCACGCTCCTGGCCGGAGCGCTGGGCGCGTCCATCGGCGGCACTCCCCGGCGCGGCGTCGCCGCCGCCCACCCGAGCGCGCCGTACGGCACCAGGACCCCTCAGCCCCCTGGCCGGCCACCCGCGGCAGCGCCCCCCCCTTCCGGGCACGCGCCCGCGATTCCCCAGCCCCCCGGGCACGCGCCCGCGACGCCCCAACCCCCCGGGCACGCGCCCGCGAGCCCCCAGCCTGCCGGAAGCCAGGCGCCGCCCCCCGCCTACGTCCCCCCGCCGCTCTTCCCTCGTCCCGAGCTGCCCGAGACGCCGCGCTGGCTGCTGCCCGCCGCCGCCGGTGCCGGGGTGTTCGGCGCCGTGGCCCTTCCCGGGGCCCAGATCGGCCTTGGTGTCGTCCTGGTCGCGGTGGTGCTGGGCGCGGCGGCCATGCCCGCCGTGCTGCGGCGGATGACGCCGTGGACGTGCGCGTACGCCCTGGTCGCGTACACGCTGATCGCCATGGCGGCCGTGCGTGACGCCGACTGGCTGGTCGGCGTGCTGCTCGTGGCCGGCGCCGGGCTGGCCGCGCTGGCGGTGTCCGGGGCCGGGGCCGGCTGGCTCGGCGCGATCAGGGGCGTGCTGTCGGTGCTGCTGGCGCTGCCTCCGGTGCCGTGGTTCCTGGCGGAGCCGGTGAAGCGGCTCACCTCCCGCCGGCGGATCCTGCCGGTGCTGGGCGGGCTGGGCATCACGGTGGTGCTGCTGGCGGTGTTCGGGGTGCTGTTCGCGTCGGCCGACCGCGTGTTCGCCTCGTACGCGCGGCGCCTGACCGCCACCCCCGACTGGGCCGACACGCTGCCGCTGCGCGTCGTCGTGTTCGCGCTCGTGGGCGCGCTGCTGACGGCCGTGGTGCTGGTGGCGCTGCGGCCCGTCAACGACCCGGCAGGGCCCGAGGCCAAGCTGACGCTGAGCCGGAGCGTGTGGCTGCTGCCGCTGACGGCCGTGAACCTGCTGTTCGCCGCGTTCGTCGCGGTGCAGATCACCGCGCTGTTCGGCGGCAACGCGTGGGTGCTGAGGACGGCCGGGCTGACGTACGCGGAGTACGCCAGGAAGGGGTTCTTCCAGCTCGTCGTGGTGAGCGTGTTCGTGCTCGGCATCGTCGCCGTGGCGGCCGGGGTGGTGCGGACCGGGCGGCGCGAGCGGTGGCTGCTGGCCGGGCAGCTCGGGGTGCTGTGCGCGCTGACCATGGTGGTGCTCGCCTCCGCGCTGCACCGGCTCGCCCTCTACACCGACGCGTACGGCCTGTCCCGGCTGCGGCTGTCCGTGCAGGCGACGCTGTGGTGGCTGGGCGCCGTGTTCGCGCTGGTGCTGCTGGCCGGGGCGGTACGTCTGGCGGGCCGCGGCTCGGCCTGGCTGCCCCGCACGGTCGTCCTAGTCACCGGGCTGGCCCTGGCCGGCTTCGCGTTCGTCAACCCGGACCTGCGAGTGGCGCAGACCCAGGTGGCGGTGCGTGGGGTGGCCAAGCTGGACTCCGACTACCTGGGCGACCTGGGGGCCGAGGCGGTGCCCGCGCTGGACCGGCTGCCCGAGCCGCAACGCAGCTGCGTGCTGGCCGACCTGGTGGCCGCCGACGACCTGGCGGACCCGGACCCGTGGAACGGCTGGAACCTCTCCCGCGCGCAGGCCCGCGCCCTCCTCGCCGAGCACCCGATCCGGCCTGCCACCTCCTGCCCCCAGGTCTCCTCCCGGACGTCCGACTGACCTCCTCCCCGGCTCCCCGGCCCGCGTCCGCGGTGAGGGCGACGGATCCGCGATCGAGGTCCGGGCCGGAGGGGCCGGAGATCGGGTTTAATCCTTGGGTGGCTTTCGATGTGATCATCAGCGGTGGCCGGGTGCTCGACGGCACCGGCGCCCCGCCGTACCGGGCCGATGTCGCGATCACCGGCGACAGGGTCGCGGCCGTGGGGCGGCTCGGCGGCGCTCAGGGCGCGAGCGCCGCCACCGTGATCGACGCGACCGGCCGGCTCGTCTCGCCCGGGTTCGTCGACTGCCACGCGCACGGCGACGCGACCGTCTTCGACCCGTCCGTGCAGCTGGCGGCGCTCCGGCAGGGCGTGACCACGTTCGTGCTCGGGCAGGACGGCCTCTCGTACGCCCCCGGCTCCGCCGGGACCGTCGCCTACGCCGCCCGCTACTTCGCCGCCGTCAACGGCCCCCTGCCCGGCTCCCTGGCCGGCGGCCCGCTGAGCGTGGCCCGCCTGCTCGACGCCTACGACCGGGCGGTCGCCCTCAACACCGCGTACCTGCTGCCCCACGGCACCATCCGCTACGACGTCATGGGCCCCTCCCCGGACGCCCCGGCGCCGGACGAGCTGCGCCGGATGCTGGCCCACGTCGAGCGCGGCCTGTCGGAGGGCGCCGTCGGGCTGTCCAGCGGCCTGGAGTACCTGCCCGGCCGGTACGCCTCCGCCGAGGAGCTGGCCGCGCTGTGCGTGCCGCTCGGCGGCCTGCCGTACGTGACCCACATGCGCGCCTACGGCGCCCGCGCCGGGGTCGGCATGGCGGAGGTGAGCGAGATCGCCGCGCGGTCCGGCGCGGCCGTCCACGTCTCCCACCTGCACGGCCCCGCGGACGTGCTGCTGCCGCTCGTGGAGGAGGCGCTGGCCGCCGGGGTCGACCTGACCTTCGACACGTACCCGTACCTGCGCGGCAGCACGATCCTCGCCATGGTGGTGCTGCCGCCGGACGTGCCCGCCGCCGAGACCGACCGGGCCCTGGAGATGCTCACCTCCGGTGAGCTCGACGCATGGTGGCCCGGCCTCGCGCAGACCTGGCCGCGGCTGACCGTCTCGCACGCGCCCGGCCTGGAGTGGGCCGAGGGCCTGAGCATGGTGGAGGCCGCCGAGCGGGCGGGCGTGGAGCCGGCCGAGTTCTGCCGGCGCCTGCTCGTCGAGACCCGGCTGGAGGCCGGCTGCGTGTCGGCCCGGCCGGACGAGGGGCCCGAGGGCGAGGAGTCGGTGCGGCGGATGCTCCGCCACCCGGCCCAGACCGGCGGCTCCGACGCCATCTACGTGGGCGGTCATCCGCATCCGCGCGGGTTCGGGGCGTTCGCCCGCTTCCTCGGGAGGCACGTGCGCGAGCTGGGGGACTGGACGTGGGAGCAGGCCGCCGTCCACCTCGCCGCGCACCCGGCGCGCCGGTTCGGGCTCGTGGACCGGGGGCTGCTGCGGGCCGGGTTCGCGGCGGACGTGGTGGTGTTCGACCCGGCCACGGTGGCCGACCGCGCCACGTACGAGGCACCCCGTACGCTCGCCGGAGGGGTGGACGACGTGCTCGTGTCCGGCGTGCCCGTGCTGGCGGGCGGCGAGCCGACCGGTGCGACGCCCGGCCGGGCGCTGCGCGCCTGATGGCGGCGCCCGTGACACCCGAGAACGTGGACAGAGGAGACGTCGTGCAGCAAGCCCCAGGCCGGTCGATCTTCGACGGCGGCCTGCCCTTCCCCCTGATGGTCGTGCACCGCGAGGCGCTGGAGCACAACGTCGCCACCATGGCCGCGTTCGCCCGCGACCACGGCATGGAGCTCGCCCCGCACGTCAAGACGCACATGTCGCCCGAGATCGCCGCCCTGCAGCTGGAGGCGGGCGCCTGGGCGCTCACCGTGGCGACGCCGCGGCAGGCCATGGCGGTCCGCTCGTTCGGCGCCTCGCGGATCATCGTGGCCAACCAGCTCGTCGACCCGGCCGGGCTGGCGTGGGCCGCCGCCGAGCTGGCCCGCGACCCCGGCTTCGAGCTGCTGAGCTTCGCGGACTCGGCCGCCGGGGTGGACCTGCTGGCCAAGCACGCCGGCCCCCGGCCGTTCAGGGTGCTGGTGGAGCTGGGCCACCCCGGCGGGCGGGCCGGCTGCCGGTCGCTGGAGGAGCTGCTGGAGGTCGTCCGGTACGTCCAGGAGAGCCACGGTGTGGAGCTGGCCGGCATCGCGGGGTACGAGGGCGGGCTGGCCGGCGCCGACGAGGTCCGCGCCTACCTGCTGAAGCTGCAGGACGCCGTCGAGCACGTGCGTGTCAGGCAGCCGATCCTGTCGGTGGGCGGCAGCCAGTGGTTCGACGTGATCGGCAGGGAGCTCGTCGCCACCAAGGCCACCGTCGTGCTGCGCAGCGGCGCCTACGTCACCCACGACGACGGCTACTACCGCGAGCGCACGCCGTTCAACCGCATCGACGGCGAGCTGCGGCCCGCGCTGGAGGTCTGGGCGCACGTGCTGTCCGCCCCCGAGCCCGGCATGGCCGTCGTCGGCATGGGCAAGCGCGACGCCCCCTACGACGAGGGCCTGCCCGTCCCCAAGCGCGGCGGCGTCGCCGTGACGCGGATGCAGGACCAGCACACCGTCGTGCAGGCCGACGGGCTGCGCCCCGGCGACCTGCTCGCCTTCGGCATCTCGCACCCGTGCACCGCGTTCGACAAGTGGCGGGTGCTGCCGGTCGTCGATCGTGACTACCGTATCGTCGGCGAGATCACGACTCACTTCTGAGGAGCACCCATGAAGAGCGAGCTGCGGACCACCGAAGGCGCCGCGCCCGTCGGCGCCTACTCCCAGGGTCTGGTCGTCGGCGACTTCGTCTACACCTCCGGCGCGGGTCCGTTGCACCCGGACACCGGCGAGGTCGTCGGCGACGACGTGGCGGCCCAGACGCACCAGACGATGCGCAACCTCGGGGCGATCCTGGCCGCCCACGGGCTCGGGTTCGACGACGTGATCAAGGCGACCGTGCATCTGCAGGAGCTCAAGCGCGACTTCGCCGCCTTCAACGAGGTGTACCAGTCGTACTTCGCCCGCCCGTACCCCGTGCGGACCACGGTCGGATCGGACTTGATGGACATCCTTGTGGAGATCGACTTCGTCGCGCACAAGAGCGCCTAACCAGGATTGTAAGGTCGGCTCGTGGACAGTTCGGTGTACGTCTTCGTCGAGGACCTCCGAGGCGAGGGCGTCGAGCGGGTGCTCGACAGGATCAGCGGTTACGGCGTCACCGGCGTCACCGTCGGCGCCGTGCACCACGCCTGTCAGGACATCACCCCGCACGGACTGTCCCGGTTGACCGTCCGCCACGACGCCGCCCACTTCACGCCGCCGCCCGAGCTGTTCGCGGGGCTGCGGCTCAAGCCGCCCGCCGGCCACCAGGACGCCCTGTCCGGTCTCGCCCAGGCGTGCGCTCAGCGCGGGCTGAAGCTGCACGGCTGGACGGTGTTCCTGCGCAACGCCACACTCGGCCTGCGCCACCCGGACGTGACCGTGCGCGACTGCTTCGGCGACCGCGGCTCGCCCGCCGACCTGTGCCCGGGGCACCCCGACGTGCGCGACTACGCCGTGGCGCTGGCCCGCGCCGTCGCCCGGCTCGGCGTCGAGAGCGTGGTGGCCGAGGCGCTGCACTTCAACCCGCTGCGGGCGCAGCGGTCGTTCGTGCCGCTCGGGCCGATGGACACCTACCTGTTCGGGCTGTGCTTCTGCGACTACTGCATGCGCCGCGCCGCGGACCTGGGCGTCAACGCCGAGGCGGCGCGCGAGGAGTGCGCCGGCATCGTCGGGCGCGTGCTCGACGGCGACGCGCCCGCGCAGGGCGAGGTGACCCGGGCCGCGCTCACCGCCTACGCCGGGCCCGAGGTGGTCGCCTACGCGCGGGCCAGGTCCGAGACCGTGACGACGCTGGTGTCCGAGGTCGCCTCGGCCGTGGAGGCCGAGGGGGCCCGGCTGGTGTTCGTCGACTCGACCGGCGCGGTGAAGGGGTACACCGACGGGCTGCCCACCCCAGGGCTGGCCGCGCACGACGCCTGGCAGCTCGGCGTCGACCTGGTCGCGCTCGGCGACCTCGTGCCGGCCTTCGGGGTGCTCGCCTACGCCCGCGACGCGGCCCGCGTGGCCGACGACGTGGGCGCCTACCTGCGCTCGGTCGGCAAGGACCGGGAGGTGCGGGCCGTGCTGCGGCCGGGCCACCCCGACAGCGACTCGGCCGACCGGCTCGTGGCCAAGGCCCGCGGGGCGAAGGCGGCGGGCGCGGCGGCGGTCGACTTCTACGCGTACGGGCTGGCGCCCCACCCGGTGCTGGACCGGATCCCGGCCGCGCTGGCGGAGGCCCACTGACCCGGGCCGGTCACCGGGACGCCAGCCCCTCCAGGACCGCCGACACCGCCTCCTCCGCGAAGCCGTCGTCCACCGGCAGCCCCCGGAACACCGCCCGCATCCACACCGCCCCGGCCAGCAGGTCCACGATCAGCATCGGGTCGGCCGTCTCCTTCAGCTCGCCCCGCCGTACCGCCCGCTCGAACACCGCGCGCTCCCGGGCGAACCGGTCGGCGAAGAACCGGTGCGCGTCGAGCTCCGGATGGCGTACGGCGGCGCCCAGCGCCGTCACCGCGACGTCCCGCGCGGGGGGCCGCGTCAGCAGGCGCACCACGCCCTCGGCCAGCGCCACCAGGTCGCCCCGCAGGCTGCCCGTGTCCGGCGGCTCGAACGCCAGGACGTCGGCCTCCACCAGCGCCGCCCCGAGCAGCGCGGCCTTGGACGGCCACCAGCGGTAGATCGTCGTCTTGTTCACGCCGGACCGCTCGGCCACCCCCTCGACGGTCAGCCCGTCGTAGCCGCGCTCGGCGACCAGCCGGAGCGTCGCGTCGAAGATCTCCTGCTGCTTCCTGGGCGCCATGCCGTCATCTTCTCCCGGTGAACGCGGTGACGACGCCCAGCCCCAGGTACACCACGCCGCTGACGTACCGCAGGGTGCGGGCCCGGCGGGCCAGCCGGGTGCCGAGCGCGCCGGCCGTGAACGCGTACACGATGTCCGACAGCAGCCCCAGCGCGAGCAGCGTGACCCCGAGCACCACGATCTGGAGGGCCGGCGAGCCCGCGTCCGCGTCGACGAACTGCGGCAGGAGCGCCAGGAAGAACAGCGTGACCTTGGGGTTGAGCACGTTGACCAGGACGCCTTCGAGGAACACCCTGGGCAGCGGCTGCGGCCGCAGCGCCGTGCCGCCCGCCTCGTCCTTCGAGGTGAGCGCGCGGACGCCGAGGTAGACGAGGTAGGCCACGCCGGCCCACTTGACGATCCCGAACAGCGTCGCCGACTTCGTGATCAGGTACGACAGGCCGGCCGCGGCGGCGGCGATGTGCACGAGCGTGCCCGTCTCCACGCCGAACGCGCTGGCCAGCGCCGCCGCCCTGCCCTGGGCGAGGCCGCGGGCGGCGATGTAGAAGTGGTTGGGGCCGGGGATGAGCACCAGGGCCAGGCAGGCGCCGGTGAAGAAGAGGTACGTCGACCAACTGATCACGAAATATAAGCGTAGACATGGCTTTATGCCGATAAGAAGGCCAATGGCGGGTGGTGGCGGTGGGCCAATGAGTGTCGGCGAGGCATGGCATAGTTGCTGACCGTGAAGGGTCTTCTGGTGGGGCGCGGTGCCGAGCTGACACGGCTCGTCGGCGTGCTCGAGTCCGCCGCGGCCGGCACCGCCGGGGTCGCGCTCGTCGGGGGCGACGCGGGCATCGGCAAGACCCGGCTGGTCACCGAGCTGGTGGCCGAGGCCAGGGAGCGCGGCTTCCACGTGCTGTCCGGGCAGTGCGCCGAGCTCGGCGACGCCCTGCCGTACCTCCCGCTCGCCGACGCCCTGCGCGGCGCCGAGCCCGCGGTGCGCGAGACGGCCGCCGCCCACCCGCTGCTCGGCCAGCTCCTGCCCGGCGTGGAGAGCGTCCCGTCGGCCGGGCTGACGCAGCAGCGGCTCTTCGGCTCGCTGCTCGGCCTGCTGTCCGGCATCCAGCCCGTGCTCTTCGTCATCGAGGACCTCCACTGGGCCGACCGCTCCACCCGCGACCTGCTGGTGTTCCTCAGCCGCATGGTGCAGACGGAGCGGGTCTGCGTGGTCGGCACCTACCGCACCGACGACCTCCACCGGCGCCACCCGCTGCGCTCCGTGCTGGCGGAGATGAAGCGGCTGCCCACGGTCACGGCGGTGGAGCTGGGGCCGCTCGACCCGGGCCAGATGTCCGACTACGTCGCGACCATGGGCCGGGTCGACGCTCAGGGGCTCGGCATGATCGTCACCCGCGCCGACGGCAACCCGTTCTACGCCGAAGAGCTCTTCGCCGCCATGACCGAGGGCGACAGCCTGCCCGAAGGCCTGGCCAGCCTCCTGCTGTCCCGCGTCGAGGTGCTGTCCGAGCCGGGCCAGCGCGTGCTGCGCGCCGCCGCCGTGGCCGGCCGGCGCGTCGAGGACGAGCTGCTGCGCGAGGTCTCCGGGCTGCCGCTCGCCGACTTCGAGGAGGCCGTACGCGAGATCGTCTCGCGCGGGCTGCTGCGCGTCGACGGCTACGGCTACGCCTTCCGCCACGCCCTGCTCCAGGAGGCCGTCTACACCGACCTGCTGCCCGGCGAGCGCACCCGCCTGCACGCCGCGTTCGCCCGGCTGCTCACCGCACCCGCCGAGCTGGCCCACCACCACCTGGCCGGCCACGACCTCGCGGGCGCCCTGGCCGCCTCCGCCGAGGCCGGCCGGCTCGCCGAGCGGCTCGGCGCCCCGGCCGAGGCGCACAGCCACTACGACCAGGCCCTGTCACTGTGGGAGCGGGTGCCCGACGCCGAGCGGCTGGCCGGCGAGAGCCGGGCGAGCCTGGCCTTCCGCAGCGCCGTCATGGCCGCCGACAGCGGAGACAACCACCGGGCCATCACCCAGCTCCGCGCCCTGCCGCCCACCTGCGAGGTCAGCGAGCGGCTCGCCTACTACCTGTCCGAGATGGACGACCAGGACGGCGCCATCGCCGCCGCCGAGCAGGCCGTCGCCACGGCGGCCGACGATGCGTCCCTGGCCCGCGCCCTGGCCACCCACGCCCGCACGCTCACGTGGAGCCCCCGGCACGCCGAGGGCCAGGCGCTGGCCCTGCGCGCGCTCGACGTCGCCCGCGCCGCCGGGGCGCGCGACGCCGAGGTGGGCGCGCTGCTCACCCTCGCCATCCACGCCGAGCTGCAGGGCGACACCGCCAAGGCCCACGACCTCGTCACCGTCGCCTCCGCCGAGGGCACCGGCGACCTCGCCATGGACCTGCGCGCCCACTTCCACCACGCCCGCATCCACTATGAGCAGGGCTACCTCGCCCACGCGGCCGAGGTCGCCGACGAGGGCATCCGGCTGGCGTTCGAGACGGGGCTCAAGTGGAGCACCTACGGCACCGACCTGCAGTTCCTGCGCTTCCTCATCCATTACGTCGCGGGGGAGTGGGACCAGGCCGAGACCGTGGCCGCCTCCTTCGGCGCCCGGGTGGGCACCGCGCCGGAGGCCACCCTGTCGTCGTTCGCCCTGTTCCTGGAGGTGGCGCGCGGGCTGCCCGCCGTGGACAGCAGGCTCGGGTGGCTGCGGCCGTTCTGGTCCGACGGGCTGGTGGCGTACATGTCGCGCGGGCTCGCCGCCGAGCACGCCCTCTGGCAGGGCGACCCCCAGACGGCGCTCACCCACGTACGCGCGACGCTCGACGTGCTCCTGCCCGGCGAATCGGGCATCCTGCGCATCGCCGCCGTCGGCCTGTGGGCGCTCGGCGACCTCGGGGTCGTCGAGGACGCCGACGAGATGGCCGATCTGGCCCGTTTCGCGGTGAAGTCCGGCCCGGTCGGCCAGCGTGGTCAGCTCGGTCTTGAGGGGCGCGCGTGGGCGCTGCGGGTCGAGGCCGAATGGCACCGCGTCCACGGCCGGCTCGACCCGGAGCTGTGGCGGGCCGTGGTGGAGGCGTTCGACTACGGCTTCGTCTACGAGACGGCCCGCGCCCGGTGGCGCCTGGCCGAGGCGCTGCTCGCCGCCGGCGACCGGGAGGCGGCCCAGACGGAGTGGACGCTGGCCCGGGAGACCGCCACCACGCTCCGCGCCGCTCCCCTGGAGAGGGTGCTGGCCGACTTCGGCAAGCGGGCCCGCTTCACCGCCGTCGCCGGGGCCGGCTCGGCCGCGCAGGAGTCACCCAACGGCGGGCTGACCGCCCGCGAGCTCGAGGTGCTCACGCTGGTCGCGGAGGGCCTCACCAACAGGGAGATCGCCGAGCGGCTGTTCATCGCCCAGAAGACGGTGAGCGTCCACGTCTCCAACATCCTCGGCAAGCTCGACGTCTCCACCCGCACCCAGGCGGCCGCCACCGCCCGCGCCCACGGCCTCCTGACCTGACCCCTTACCGGGGCCTGCTTACCAAGGGCCTTCAGCTTCTGGCGAGCGCGGCCAGATCCCGCACCACCTGGATCAGCTCTGCCGGATCGAACGGCTTGGTGAGATAGGCGTCCACCCCGATGCCCATCCCGCGCCGCTTGTCGTCGTCCTGCGCCCGGGCGGTGATCAGCACCACCTTGATGTGACTGGTGGCCTCATCCGCCCGCAGCCGCTCCGCCGTCACCCACCCGTCGAGATACGGCATCATCACGTCCAGCGTGATCACATCCGGCATGACGTCGAGCACCCGCTCAAGGCAGTCCTGCCCATCGGTGGCGGTCGACACCTCGAACCCTTCCAGGCTCAGGTTGACCGCGATGAGCTGACGGATGACCTCGTCATCGTCGACGACCAGCACTTTCCCAAGAACCTCACCCACGGCGGCAAAGCTACCCGTAGTGGCGCGGTCACGTGCGGTTTTCCGGCGATGTGTGATCGGAGGTTTATCGTGGTGCGGAGTGGTGGCCGAATACTGGTAGCCTTGTCACACGTTCGGCCCCCTTAGCTCAGGGGATAGAGCACCGGCCTCCGGAGCCGGGTGCGTAGGTTCGAATCCTACAGGGGGCACACGATCCTGACCGGCGGCTTCGGCCGCTGACCAGGGCGAACGACACAGGAACGGGCGGGTCTCCAGTCTCACGGAGCCCCGCCCGTTCTCGTTGCCGCTCACTGCTCGTGGGCCATGACAGAGCTCCATCCAAGCCCCCGCGTTCGATCGGGATCGGCGTGAGTCAGCAGATCCGCCGTACCGACCAAGTGCCTGGAACAGCCGGCGAGGCCGCCCGCCCAAGGACGGCCATTGGGCAGAGCGAACAGCCCTGGTTGCGATCCTCGGTCGCTTGAGGCGGCTCGACTCCGCTTGTAGATGGCGCGGATACCGGCTGCCGAAAGGGGAGAGCCGGGCCGTGAAGCGATCGTCATCCCGGGTTGACAGCTGGATGCGTGGCGCGCCAGGCGCCGGGCGGCAGGAGCCCCATGACGCTCATCCCGGCGTGATCACATGTACATTCACCCCACCTGAACTTGATCTTCACTCACCACCAGGATGTACGGCATGCAACCCCTCATCATCGCCTTAGCCCTCGTCGCCGCCGCTCCCACCACAGCCCACGCCCAGACAGCCGAACCCGACCCCGTGGCGGGTCTGCGCTCGCTGCTCGCCCGCGGGGCCGGCGCGACGGCCGAGTTCTACGGCCAGGCCTCCACGGACCTGTCCAAGGAGGTGCAACTGAGCAACGGCAGGCGCACCTTCATCGGGAGCGGTATGGGAGTGAGCGGAACCGGCAAGGTCAAGCTGGGGCGGGCCGGCGTGCTCGCCTCGGAGCACGTTCGGCAGCTCAGCGTGAGCAACAAGGAGCTGATGGTGGAGGAGGCGCCCAAGGACCCCTACTTCGCCGGCGTGCTCCGCACGGTGGGGACGCTACGCACGATCAGCGTGGGCGGCTGGCAGTACCAGCTTGCGCCGCGGGCGAAGACCTGGGTGCGCACCGGCCGGGCCGGCGGCGCTGCCGCCGCGTATGGCGATCAGCTCATCAACGTCCTGGAACCGGCCACGCTGAGCAAGCTGCTGTCCACCAGGAGCCGCAAGAGTGTCGCGCCCTGGCTCAAGGACCACACAACCGGCCGCAAGCAGCGGATCTACACCCTCACCGGGACGATCAAGCTCAAGGAGCTCTATCGCGTCTCGCCCAGCTTCCGCGAGGCCGCGGGTACCTCGGCTCTCGGGACGTCCGAGGTGACGTGGACGTACATGTACGACGACCGCGGATGGCCGTACCGGGTCGGCTGGCGGTTCTACGCGCACCCGCGGCCCCAGGTCCCGGGGCTCGGGCACGACCGGATCCTGCGGGGGCACCTGGCGACGCAGTACCGGAACTGGGACAAGCCGATGACGATCACCGCGCCCCAGGCGAAGCCGGGCCGGGGACTGCCGGTGGACGACCTCGCCGACGTCCTCAGCGCCCCCGAACGCCGCGATTGACGAGCGGCGAGTTCCCACCTCGTCCGTTCCGCGACGGCAGTGGTGTCCTCGCGTGCTGCGGGTAGCCGGACGCGTGGAGCCACGCAGTCCCCGGCTTCTCGACCGTCACCGGCTCGTGGTCACACGTCCCAGGTGACCGGGAGGCTCTTGACGCCGTAGATGTCCGCGGTCTCCGGGCGCAGGGCGACCTCTTCGGCCGGTACGGCCAGCCGCAGCGTGGGGAAGCGGTTGACCAGTGCCGGGAGCGCGACCCGCAGCTCGACGCGGGCCAGTTGCTGGCCCAGGCACTGGTGGATGCCGTGGCCGAAGGCCAGGTGCCCGCCGTCCCGCCTGCGGAGGTCGAGGACGTGGGGATCGGCGAAGCGCTCGGGGTCGCGGTTGGCGGTGTTGTACGACAGGATGACCGTGGTGCCGGCCGTGATGGTGTGGCCGCCCAGCTCGACGTCCTCCAGCGCCGTCCTGAGGAACGTCTTGGCGACGGTCAGGTACCGCAGCAGCTCTTCCACGGCCGGGTCGGTGAGCGCGGGGTCGGCGCGCAGCGCGGCCAGCTGCTCCGGGTTCTGCAGCAGGGCGAAGGTGCCCAGCGCCAGCATGTTCGCGGTGGTGTCGAACCCGGCCGACAGCAGGATCAGGGCCATCCCCTGCAGCTCCTCGTCGGTCAGGTCGCTGTCGAGCAGGTCGCTGAGCACGTCGTCGGTGGGGTGGGCGCGCTTGGCCACCACCAGCTGGGCGAGGTACTGCTGGGTCGCGATGTAGGCCGCCATCAGCTCCTCGTCGCCGACCTCCCCACCGAGGAACTTGTCGATGTTGTCCTGGAAGAAGCCCCGGTCCTCGTACGGCACGCCCAGCAGCTCGCAGATCACGATGGCGGGGATGGGCTTGGCGAACGCGGTCACCAGGTCTGCCGTCGGCCCGGCCTTCTCCATGGCGTCCAGGTGGTCGGCGGTGATCTGCTCGACGCGCTCGGTGAGCAGCCGCATCCGCCGTACGGTGAACTTGCCCACCAGCGGTTTGCGATAGCGGCTGTGCTGGGGCTCGTCCATGAGGAGGAACTCGCCGGGCGGCGCCGGAGGCACCTCGATGCCGCCGTAGTCGATGGTCGGGTGGTGGCTCATGAGCTCCCTGCGCGAGCTGAACCGCGAGTCGGCCAGGACCGACCGGACCAGGTCGTAGCCGGTGACCAGCCAGCCCTGGTGCCCGTCGGGGAACGGGTAGCGGCTGATCGGGCTCTGCTCGCGGGCCTCGATCAGCTCCTTGGGCGGGTCGAACGGACAGCCGGACTGACGGGCGGCCGGCAGCGTGGTGACGGTGTGCTCCATGGTTGTTCCTCTCATCGCCCTGAACCGTTCTTGACATCCACGGTCGCCGACGCCTCTGATATCAGGCCGTCGCCGTGCTGACGCGACCGCTGACACGACGTCGCCGAGCGTCAGTCCGGCGCGATCAGGCTGACGAAGGTTCCGCTGCGTACCGCTGCCTGAAGGTGCTGTCAGTGGCCGCGTCAGCACGGCAACGGTCCGGTATCAGGACGGTCCGCGATCGTGGACGCCATGAACGGTTCAGCGATCGCGGCCTCGGGGCTGCGGAAGGCGTACAAGGACAAGACCGTGCTCGACGGCATCGACCTGGATGTCCGGACCGGCACGATCTTCGCCCTGCTCGGGCCCAACGGCGCGGGGAAGACCACGACGGTGAACGTGTTGACCACGCTGCTGGCCCCCGACGCCGGGAAGGTGGTCGTCGCGGGGCACGACGTGACCACGGAGACCAAGGCCGTACGCGCGGCGATCGGGGTCACCGGGCAGTTCGCCTCGGTGGACGACCTGCTCACCGGTGAGGAGAACCTGACGCTGATGGCGGATCTCCTGCATCTGCCCAAGGCGGAGGGCAAACGCATCGCCGCCCGGCTGCTCGACCGGTTCGACCTGGTGGAAGCGGCCGGTAAGCCGGCGGCGTCCTACTCCGGCGGCATGCGCCGCAAGCTGGACCTCGCCATGACGCTCGTCGGCGAGCCGCGGATCATCTTCCTGGACGAGCCCACGACGGGACTCGACCCGCGCAGCCGCCGCACCATGTGGGAGATCATCCGGGAGCTGGTCGCCGACGGCACGACGATCTTCCTCACCACCCAGTATCTCGAGGAGGCCGACGAGCTCGCCGACCGCATCGCCGTACTCGACCAGGGCCGCCTGGTCGCCGAGGGCACCGCCGACGAGCTCAAGCGCCGGGTTCCCGGCAGCCATGTCCGGCTGCGGTTCACCGCTCGGCACGAGCTCGACGTCGCGGCGCGGGTCCTGCACGGGTCCACGAGGGACGACGAGGAGCTGACCCTGCGTGTTCCCGGCGACGGCGGGGTGAGGTCGTTGCGCGCGCTGCTCGACCGGCTCGACGCGCATTCCATAGAGGTCGAGGAACTGTCGGTGCATACGCCGGACCTGGATGACGTCTTCCTCGCCCTCACCGGCCACGAGAACAAGGAGGTCAGCGCCCGATGAATGCCATCTCAGCTTCCCTGGCGGACTCCGCGACCATGTTGCGGCGCAACTTCCGGCACACGATGCGAAATCCGCTGACACTGCTCAACGCCATCATCATGCCGATCTTCCTGATGTTCCTCATGGTGTACGTCATGGGCGGCGGATTCAGCGTCGGTACCGGCTACGTCGACTACGCCACGCCAGGGTTGATCATCATGACCATCGGCTACGGAATCGGCCCCACCGCGACGGGAGTGAATTCCGATATGACCACCGGATTCATCAACCGGCTTCGGGTCATGCACGTGTCACGGGCCGCGGTGCTGAACGCGCACGTGATCGCGACCATGCTGCGGACCCTGGTGGCCATCACGCTCGTCATCGGGGTCGCGTTCCTGATGGGATTCAGCCCGTCGGCGGGTTTCCCGGAGTGGCTCGGCGCGATCGGCATCGTCGTGCTGGCGGCACTGGCGATCAGCTGGCTGACCGTCGCGGCCGGCCTGGCGGCGAAGTCGCCGGAGAGCGCGGGCATCCTCGGTGTCCCGCTGATGCTGCTCCCCTTCTTGAGCAGCGCATTCGTGCCGGCCGACAGGATGGGACCGGGCGTGCGGGAGTTCGCGGAGTACCAGCCGTTCACCCCGATCATCGAAACCCTGCGCGGGCTGCTGACCGGCACCCCGTCGGCGGGCTCGGCCATCACGGCGATCGCCTGGTGTGCGGGGCTCACGCTGGTCGGCTACTTGTGGGCGCGGGCGACGTTCACGAAGCGAGCGTGATCTCGGCCAGCTCCCGCCAATCCCGCCGCTGCCCGTCGCGGGTCGCCTCGGTGAACACGGTTTCGCCGAGGCGATTCCGCGTGTCCGCGGCGATCCTGGAAACGTCCGGGTGCGAACGATCCGGCGTGCCGCGCACGCCGTCGCTCGCCGCCAGCAGTCGCACCGCCTGCTCGTACTCTCCCTGGCGCAGCGCGAGATCCGCGATCCCGACCAACACCTCGGCGAGCGTGGGGGGGAACGCGCGCTCCACCGCCGCGCGGAACGCCTCGGTCCGATGCGCGCGGGCCTCGTCGAGATCCTCGGTGAGGTAGCCGTACAGGTCCATGGTCGCGGCGCGGAGGGAGTCGACCATGTCGGCGTCGCCCAGCACCGCCCGCACCGTGGCCAGGTGCTGGTGTGCCTGGTCCGGCTCGCCGCGCCAGCGCGCCAGCTGCGCCTTCGAGAGCGCCAGCTCCGCGAGCGCGTCCGGCCAGACGATCCGGTCGGCGATCCGCTGTGCTTCCGCCATGGCGGAGGTGCTGGATCGCTCATCGCCGAGCAGCCAGTACAGCTGAGCCAGCCGCGCCCGCATGCCCACCACGTCCTCGGTCGCGCCGACCTCGGTCAGCGCCACGACCGCCTCTTCGTAGTGCTCACACGCGCGTGCGAACTCGCCGCGCATGGCGAGCCGATCGGCCAGGAAGGTCAGCGCGTACGAGATCCCCACCCGGTCGCCCAGCGTGCGGAACTCGGCAAGGGCGATCTCGCCGTCGATGTCCACGTCGGTCTCGTCGCCGCCGAGCGTGAGCCGGAACCGGCCACGAGTGAGCCTGGCCTGCGCGCGCACCCACGGATCGTCGTCGGCGATGAGCGGCTCGAACGCGGGCAGGAGCTCCGTCGGGCCCTGCAGCGTCCGCTCCAGCAGCGCGACGAACCCGAGCAGCGGCCGGCGGGACTCACTGCGCTGGGCGAGCCGGTGCGCCTCCTGGATCCACTCCCGCGCCTGATACTGATCGCCGCTGACCCCGGAGGTCACGAATATCGTCACCATGAGGTACGCCATCGACCGCACCTCATCGGACACCTCACCGGGCAGCGAGGCCGCCGCGATGCTCAACTCGGCGCCCTCGGCCCGGTGCCCACTGAGGTACCAGTACCAGCCCGCGGCGGCGACCAGCCGCATCGCCTCCTGGGCCCATCCCCCGGCGATCGCCCCGCGCAGGGCCGCGCTGATGTTGTCGTGCTCGGCCTCGAGCGTGGACAGCCATTCCAGCTGCTCGGCCCGGCGCAGGTGCGGGTCGGCCGTCTCGGCCAGCTCGGTGAAGTAGGCGAGATGCGCCCGGCGCGCCGGCTCGGTCTCCCCGGCTTCGGCCAGCCGGTGCGCCGCGTATTCCCTGATGGTGTTGAGCAGCCGGTAGCGCGGCGTGTCCTCGCCGTCGGCGAGCAGAAGCGACTTCTCGATCAACGCGCTCAGCACGTCGAACACCTGCTCCCCGGCGAGCGCCTCGTCCCCGCACACCCGCTCGGCCGCTTCCAGACTCACCCCGCCGGAGAACACCGAGAGCCGCCGCAGCACTCCCCGTTCGGCCTCGGTCAACAGATCCCAGCTCCAGTCCACGACCGCGCGCAGCGTCTTGTGCCGGGCGAGCACCGTACGGCTGCCGCTGGTCAACAGACGGAATCGGTCATCGAGCCGGCGTGCCAGCTGATCGACGGACATGGAGCGCAGCCGTGCCGCGGCCAGTTCGATCGCCAGCGGCATCCCGTCGAGCGCCCGGCAGATCCGCGCCATGGCCGACATGGTCTGCGCGTCGGAGCCGATGTCCTTGCGCACCAGACCCGCGCGGTCCCGCAGCAGCCGCACCGCGGGCGAGGAAGCGACCTCGGGGGAGTCCGCTCCCTCGGCGGGCAGCGCGAGTGGCTCGACCTGCCACAGCACCTCCCCGGTGATGCCGAGTGGCTCCCTGCTCGTGGCCAGGATCCGCAACCTCCGGCACTCGCCCAGCAGCCGATCCGCGAAGGCCGCGGCCGCCTCGATCATGTGCTCGCAGTTGTCCAGGACCAGCAGGATCGCGCGCTCCCGGACCGCGGCGATGAGCCGATCCATCGGTTCCCCGCCCCGCGCGCCACCGAGCAGTGCCTGGTCACGCAGGCCGATCGCGGTGAGCGCGGCCTGCGCCAGCTCACCTCCTGCCCGCACCGAAGCCAGCTCGACCAGCCACGCCCCGTCCGGCAGCTCGGTGAGCATGGTCCGCGCGGTCTCCGTGGCAAGCCTTGTCTTGCCGGAGCCGCCGGGCCCCGTCAAGGTGACCAGCCGGTGCTTGACGGCCAGAGCGGCGACCGCGGAGATGTCATCGTCCTTGCCGACGAAACTCGTCAGCTCGGCGCGCAGGTTCGTCCTGCGGTTCTCCGCCCGCTCGCCCAGCTCGCCGCGCAGCAACGCGGTGTGCAGCGCGGAGAGCTCGGCCGACGGATCGACGCCCAACTCCTCGGCGAGCAGCTCGCGCGTCCGCTGGTACACGGTCAAGGCCTCGGTCCCACGCCCCGCCTCGGCGAGCGCCCGCATCAGGGCGGCCACGAACCCCTCCCGCAGCGGGTACGTGGCGACCAGCTCGGTCAGCTCGGAGATCAGCTCCGAGCCGCGGCCGAGGCGGACGTCCGCGTCCACCCGATCCACGAGCGCGGCGACGTAGAGCTCGTCCAGGCGCGTGACCACGGCGTCGAACGCGTCGCTGCCTCGCAGCGCGATGTCGGCCATGGCCGTACCGCGCCACAATGCCAAGGCCGAGCGCAGCAGATCCGCCCGTGCCGCCGGCTCGGCGGCACGGGCCTGACCGACCAGGTGCTCGAACCGGCACGCGTCCACGGCATCAGGAGCCACGGCCAGCCGGTACCCACCGGAATCCGCCTCGATCACACCGTCCGGCAGCGCCCTGCGCAGCCGGGACACCAACGCCTGCAAGGCATTCGCTTCGTCCGCGGGCGGCTGTTGCCCCCAGATCCAGTCCACCAGCCGCGCACGCGTGACGATCCGGCCGGGTTCGAGGGCGAGGGCGGCGAGCAGTGCGCGCAGCCGAATCCCGGGAACCTCCACCGGGGCCCCATCACGGTTCCGGACCTCGAAGGGTCCCAGCAGTTCGACTCGCACATCGGTCATTATGTCCGAACCGTGGCGACGACCGACTGGCCCGGCGATGCCGTCGGAGGCGGGCCACGACGACTCACCGTCTACGCTGAGGCTGCCGCTGTTCTGGCCCTTGTCGTGGCGGTTGTCGGCGTGATCGTGGCCGTCCTCGCATTCGAGCACGACAAGGAAGTCGCCGCCGGGACCCCGGGGGCCACTCCCGTGGTCACGGTCACGCAGTACGTCCCGAATGCGGATGACCGGAGCCCGAAAGGCGCCGACTCCGCCTCACCCGGCTTCTGGAGTGTGACCGGAGTTGCGGTCCTGACCATGGTGACGGGCCTCATCGCCGGCTTCCTGGTTTTCATGTCCTGGGAGAAACTGGATTCCGACGCCGGTGCTTTCTTCCTCATGGTGGCGATAGCGGGGGCGCATGCCTTCACGCTTTCCCTGCTGGGGCTCAGCCTGATCTGGGCGGTGGTTCTGGCGGTCGTGTTCGCGGCGATCGGATTCTTCGCCAATGTGTTCGCCGCCTAGCGTGCAGAACATCTTCTCGGCAACGGCAGCACGCGGTTCACGAGGCTCGCCCGCTCGGTGCCGGTGCTGCGGCCGGGTGAGCAGGTCCAGCACGTCGGCGAGCTGCCCAGGGGTCGGCATGATGCGCAGGGCCTGGTCGATCTCGCGTCCGGCCCACTCGGTCGTCTGACGCGTCTGGAGGAGCAGGAAGTTGAGCCGGGTGGCCACGAGCATCGAGAAGTCGGCCGGCTCGGTGACGCGGCCCGGCCCGCCCGCGCGCACGTACGCCTCGTACATCCGCCTCATGGCGTCGAGGTCGGCCGCGCCGTCGCCGAACCAGTCGATCAGCGCCTGGGCCAGCTCCCTGCCCGGCGCTGCCGGCCCCAGGTTGTCCCAGTCGACGACCACCAGCGCGCCCGACTCGTCGGCCAGGACGTTCTCCGGGTGCAGGTCGCGATGGCAGAGGATCAGCCCGGCCGGGTCCGCGGGCGCCACGGCCGCGCACAGCTCGGGGAACGAGGCCAGCCGCTCGCCGAGCGGTTCCGCCCACTCCGCTCCCGACGCGCGCGCCGCCTCCCACTTTTGCGCGGCCGGGACGTGGTCGTACCAGGGATGGACGGGCTCGCCGGCGGCCGAGGGGGCGCACCGGTGCAGGCGGGCCAGCAGTGTGCCGAGCTCGTGCGGGGTGGACGGAGCCGCCAGGTCGACGGGCCGCAGGTCGACCCAGTCGTACAGGCGCAGCCACGTGCCTCCCGGCCCGTCGATCAGGTGACGCCCCGCGCGATCGGGGTGGCTCGCGGGCAGCCGTACCCCCGCCTCGGCCGCCTGGCGCGAGAACGCCAGCTCCGCCTCGATCAGCGCCTCGGACGGCGGGCCGGCGAAGATCTGCTTGAGCGCGTAGCGCGCGTGGCCGACCTCCAGCCGCCAGATCTGCCCCCTCGCGCCCCGTTGCCCGGCGGACACCACGATGTCGTCAGTCCACCCGAACGCCTCGCGCGCGCGTGCCGCCAACTCGATCACGCGCTCCAGTATGAACCGCTGAGTACGGGGGTCGACCGTCTGGCCGGGGCTCCATCCCCACCCAGGTTCCCCCGGCCCCTTCATTCCCGGAAATGCCCGGGCACGGCTCGGCCACCGCTGCCACGACACCGTCGGCGTGCCGCGGATTCAGCGGGTCGGATCGGTGGCGTCATGGTGATGTCATCATCAGCTCCCGTCCGGCTTGCGATGGCGTCAGAATGGCGCCATGATGGCGTCATGGATCTCACTCCGTACGTCGACAACCTCCGCCGCGAGCTGACGGTCGCCGCCGAGGCGGGCGGCCCGGACTCTCGCGCGCTCGCCGAGCGTCTCACCGCCCCCCTGGAGGCGGCCGTACGGCTCACCCTGCTCGACGCGCTGTCGGCCGCCGCCGGCGAGATCACCCGCGATCTCGCTCCGGGATCGGTCGACGTGCGGCTGCGCGGGCGTGACCCCGACTTCGTCGTGACACCGGCGCAGGTCCACCGGCCGGCCGAGGAGCAGCCGAGGACCAGCCTGAGGACCGCGCTGGCCGGAGCGGTCGAGGTCGCGATGGGCGTCCGGGCGCCCGTCGCGGAGGCGCCGCCGGAGAGCGATGACGGCGGCACGTCGCGGATCTCGCTCCGCGTCCCCGACCACCTCAAGCCGCGCATCGAGGAGGCGGCCGGCCGGGCCGGGCTCTCCGTCAACGCGTGGCTGGTCCGGGCGGTGTCCGCGGCGCTGGAGACCGGCGACGTGGGCGCCCGCTCCGACCGGCCCGGGGCCTCGCAGGACCTGCCGGGGACCGGGCGGCACTACACCGGCTGGGTGCGCTAGCCCGGCCGGTCCCACCCCGCCATGATCCACTCGCCATCCCATCGTGAGGGCACCGCCATGCCGGCTTTCGACACCCCGGAACCCATCTTCGTCACCATCGACCTCATGGCCGCCGACGTCCGCATCCGCGCGGGCGACCGCGCCGACACGGTCGTGGGGATACGCCCGCAGGACGCGTCCGACGACGCCGCCGTGCAGAGCGCGGCACAGACCCAGGTGGAATACGCCCAGGGCCGGTTGCTGGTGAAGTCGCCCAAGCCCACGATCCGCTCGTGGTTCTGG
Organism: Nonomuraea sp. 3-1Str; assembly: GCF_031570565.1. Lineage (NCBI taxonomy): Bacteria > Bacillati > Actinomycetota > Actinomycetes > Streptosporangiales > Streptosporangiaceae > Nonomuraea > Nonomuraea sp. 3-1Str. The sequence goes on along the minus strand of NZ_JALHBK010000006.1, from coordinate 275,203 downwards.
CAGGGCGGCTCCATGGACGTCACGGTCGAGCTGCCCGCGGGCTCCCGCGTGGACGCGAGAACGACGGGCGACATCCGCGCCGAGGGCCGTCTCGGCGAGTCGAGGTTCGACACCGCCGACGGCGACATCTGGCTCGACGAGACGGGCAATCTGCAGCTGAACACCGCCAACGGCGACATCACCGTGGTCAGGTCGACCGGGCACACCGACATCACCACGGCCAACGGCGGAATCCGCGTGCGCGAGATCGACGGCTCGGCGGTGATCAAGACCGCCAACGGCGACATCACGCTCGGCGACGTCACCGGAGACCTGCGCATGAAGACGGCCTACGGCGACATCACCGTCGACCGCGCGCAGGCGAGCGTCGCCGCCAGGACGGCGACCGGTGACGTCCGGATCGGCGAGCTGGCGCGCGGCACGGCTGTGCTGGAGACCTCCTCCGGCGAGATCGAGGCGGGCATCCGCGAGGGCACCGCCGCCTACCTGGACGCCAGGACGGAGTACGGCAGCGTGCACGTCTCCCTGGCCGCCTCCGACGGCCCTGACCGGACCGACGAGACGGTCGAGGTGCGCGCTCGAACGTCCTACGGCGACATCGTGATCCGCCGTAGCCGGCCGCGGACCGGCTACCCCAGCAGAGGAGAATGATCATGTCCCTCGCGATAGTGGCCGAAGGCCTGGTCAAGAGGTACGGCAACGTGACGGCCCTGGACGGGCTGGATCTGTCGGTCCCGGAGGGAACGGTGTTAGGCCTGCTCGGGCCGAACGGCGCCGGCAAGACGACGACGGTGCGGATCCTGACCACGCTGGTGACGCCGGATGCCGGCCGCGCCACCGTCGCGGGCTTCGACGTCGTCCGTGACGCCCAGCGGCTGCGCTCCCACATCGGTGCGTCCGGGCAGTACGCCGCCGTCGACGACCACCTCACCGGCGCGGAGAACCTGGAGATGGTGGGGCGGCTCTACCACCTGGGCACCAAGCGCAGCAAGCAGCGAGCGCGCGAGCTGCTGGAACGCTTCGACCTGACCGAGGCGGGCGACCGCCCCGTGCAGGGCTACTCCGGAGGCATGCGCCGCCGGCTCGACCTGGCCGGAGCTCTGGTCGCCGGCCCGCGGGTGCTGTTCCTCGACGAGCCCACGACCGGCCTGGACCCGCGAGCCCGCGCCGGGCTCTGGGACGTCATCGCCGAGCTCGTCGCCGGCGGTACGACGCTGCTCCTCACCACCCAGTACATGGAGGAGGCCGATCGGCTCGCCGACCGGATCGCCGTGGTCGACCACGGCCGCGTGATCGCGCTCGGCACCGCCGACGAGCTCAAGGACCAGGTCGGCGGAGATCGCATCGAGCTGGCGGTGACGAACCCGGCGGACCTCGACACCGCCCGCCGGGTGCTCGTGCCCCTGGCGGTCGGAGACCTCCAGATCGACGCCATCGCCTTACAGGTGACCGTCCCGGTGACCCACGGCGCCGCATCGCTCACCGACGCCCTGGCCGGGCTGGCAGCCGAGCGTGTCACCGTGCGCGACGCCGGCCTGCGACGACCGACGCTGGACGACGTGTTCCTGACGCTGACCGGACACCAGGCCACCGACACCCCCAAGGAGCGCAGCCGATGAACACCCTCGAGATCGCGATCGCCGACGGCCTGACGGTCACCAAGCGCAACGCTCTCAAGATCAAACGGGCGCCGGACCTGCTGGGCGGCGTGATCATCCTTCCGATCGTGTTCGTCCTGCTGTTCGCCTACGTCTTCGGCAGCATGATCGACGTGCCGGGCATGTCCTACCAGGAGTACATGATCCCCGGGATCTTCGTCCAGACGGTCGTCATGAGCGCGCAGGTCACCGGTTACACCCTGGTCCTGGACCTGCAGAAGGGCATCTTCGACCGGTTCCGCACGCTGCCGATGGCGCCGTCGGCGGTGCTGACCGGCCAGACCTTGTCCGACGTGCTGATGAACGTGAGCAGCATCATCGCGATGACCGTGATGGGACTGATCGTCGGGTGGCGCATCCACTCGGCGCCGCACGAGGCCGTCCTGGGCTTCCTCCTGCTGCTGCTGTTCGCCTACGCGTTCTCCTGGGTCACGGCGACGGTGGCGCTGGCCCTGCGCACGCCCGAGGTCTTCAACAACATCGCCACCGTCGTGTCGATGCCGCTGGTCTTCCTCTCCAACGCGTTCGTGGACAGCGCCCGGCTGCCGGGTCCGCTGCGTGCCGTCGCCGAGTGGAACCCCGTCTCCGCGATCATCCAGGCCACGCGCGAGCTCTTCGGCAACACCAGCCCGGCGCTGCCCGTGTCCGGGGCGTGGCCGCTCCAGCACGCGGTGACGGCGTCGCTGCTGTGGTCGGGGCTGCTCCTGGTGGTGTTCGTGCCGCTGGCCACGCGCCTGTACAAGAGAGCGGTCAGCCGATGACGACGCCCTCCTTCCCCTCGCAGCCGCAGGTACGTGTCTCCGATCACGAACGCGACAAGATCGTTCAGCGAGTTCAGCAGGCGTTCGCCGACGGGCGGATCGGCTCCGGCGAGATGGAGGAGCGACTCGAACGCGCTCTCACCGCCGGCTCCCACGGCGACCTGACGGCGGCGGTCGCCGACCTGCCCGGCGATGTCCCGGGCGAGGTGCTCCGGCTCAAGTCCACCAAGGGGCGCGTCAGGCGCACAGGTGACTGGCGGGTGCCACGTGAGCTGCGGATCGAGTCCGAGTACGGCGGCGTGTCGCTCGACCTGTCCCAGGCCGTCATCGAGCATCCGGAGCTCGACATCGACCTCCGGCTCCAGTACGGCTCCGCCACGATCCTGCTGCCGGCCGGCGCTACCGCGGACATCGACGGGGTGGAACTCGAATGGGGTGAGGCGGTCACCAGAGTGCCCGGGCGCAGGCGTCCGGGGAGACTGCACGTCCGCGTCACGGGCAGCATGGCGTACGGCCGCCTGAAGGTCCGCTACCGGCGGGCGTGGTTCAGAACGTACCGCTGAAGGCGGGCTTGCCCTATTCCTTCAGCCGCCCTGCATGGTCGTGATCTCCGGGTCCTGAGCCGCCTTGATCTTTGCGGCCGGCTCCTTCACCTCGGGATCGTTCGCAGGGGTGCGGCCCAGCGCGGACATCTCGACCGCTTGGTGGTGGTGCGGGAAAGCGTCTTTGCGGTGCGTGGCGTCTTTGCGGTGCGTGGCGCCTTTGCGGTGCGTGGCGCCTTTGCGGTGCGTGGCGTCTTGGCGGTGCGTGGCGCTTTTGCGGTGCGTGGCGTCTTGGCGGGCGAAGGCGTCTTTGCGGGTGTTCTCGATCCCGCAAGTGATCTTCTTGTGCTCTTCGAGCGGGACGCTGTGCGCTGCCCCCAGTTGCCGCACAGGTCCCCGGGGCCCGGGTTCGGGCCCTCGCCATCGACGACGTGACCACCATGGCTGCCGAGCGCGCATCCCCTAGGGTTCATTCAATCAGTTGATTGAGTAGTATGTGCCGCATGCCTTCATCAGAGGAGTCGCGGCCGGACGAGCGCGAGCGGGTGGCGAACGGGACGCGGGAGCGCATCCTCGCCGCGGCCGTCGCCGAGTTCGGGGCCAAGGGCTACTCCGGGGCCCGGACGGCAGGCATCGCCGCGCGGGCCGGCGTCAACCAGCAGCTCATCTCCTACTACTTCGGCGGCAAGCAGGGGCTGCTCGACGAGCTCCGGCGCCGGTGGCAGGAGGTGCAGGCGGAGATCGTCCCGCCTGGGGCGTCGTTCGCCGAGTCCCTCGGCGCGCATCTCGACGCGACACTCGATCGGCCCGACTGGGCCAGGCTTGTGGTCTGGCAGGCACTGGGCGACTGCCCGTTCGTCGACGCTGAGGAGGGCAGGCGGCAGGCGGAGCGGCAGCGGGAGGCGATGGCGGCGTCGGTGGACAAGACCCGCCGGCGCCAGGAGGACGGCGAGATCCGCGCCGGGCTCGACCCCGCGTTCGCGCTCCTCGCCGCCTACGCGATCATCTTCGCGCCCATCACGATGCCGCACCTGGTCCGGGACATCCTCGGCGGCGACCCGCTGTCACTCGAGACCCGGCAGGTCCTGCGCACCCAGCTCGTCCAACTGCTCACCGAGGATCAGGAGAGGCCCACCCTATGATCACAGTTGTCTTCGGCGCCCGGGGGAACGTCGGCCGCCATGTCGCCGAGGGTCTGACCGCTTCCGGCGTGCCGGTCCGGCTGACGAGCAGGACGCCGGACACCACCCATGTGGTGGCGGATCTGGATATGCCGGAAACGTTGCCCGCCGCGCTGGAGGGCGCCTCGCAGGTCTTCCTCTATGCCAAGCCCGCGGGCATCGAGGGGTTCGTGACGGCTGCCCGTTCGGCCGGGGTGCGGCATGTGGTGTTGTTGTCGTCCGGGGCGGTCGTGCAGCCCGGCGCCGCCCGTAATCCGATCGCCCGGGACCATCGCATCGTGGAGTCGGCCCTGGAGGAGTCGGGGCTGTCCTGGACCTTCATCCGTCCGGGGATGTTCGCGACCAACACCCGGTGGTGGTGGACGCGGGCTATCAAGGATGGGGAGGCTGTGCGACTGCCGTACCCGGAGGCGATGACGGCTCCCGTCAGTGAGCGGGACATGGCCGCCCTCGCGGTGACGGCGCTGACCGAGCGGGGGCACGGACGACAGGCGTACACGTTGTACGGGCCGCAGGCGCTCACCCTGCGCGAGCAGGTCGGACACATCGGCACGGCCATCGGCAGGAAGATCCCGATCGAGGTGGTCACACCCGAACAGGCGCGGGCCGACCTGGGCAGGACGATGCCCGCGATCGGAGTGGAGGCGGTCATGCGCGGGTGGGCGGCGGGCGTCGAGACCGTCCCCGAGACCTCCGTCATCATCGAAAAGCTCACCGGACGACCCGCCCAGACCTTCGCGGAATGGGCGCAAGACCACGCCGCCGACTTCCGCTGACCGCCTTCACGGCCTGCTGGACGACGGCCGGGACGCGAAAGCCGACGCCGAGGACAAACGACGCCGGCCCTGGCTCAGCGGCGAAAGAACCCATACGTTGTCTGCCATGGTGGGAAATCCGTAGGTAAGGCCCGCCATTGGCAGCCGTTGTCGACCGAATACCAGATCGCGTCCACAACGTCGCGGCGGTCGTGCTTCTCGGGTCGCCATCATGATCTTCATGATCGCCGTCACCCCGCGGCTGCTCGGCCGCCTCGGGGCCAAGCCGCTCATCGTGCTCGGCCTGCTCGTGCTGGCGGCGGGTGTCGGGGCGCTGTCGCTGGTCCGGCCGGACGGCGCCTTCGCCGTCGACGTGTTGCCGGACTGGCTGGTCGCCGCCGTGGGCATGTCCCTGGCCTACATCCCGGCGATGATGGCGGCCATGTCGGGGGTGCGCCCGGAGGAGAGCGGGCCGGCCTCGGGCATCGTCAACACCACCTACAACGTGGGATCGGCGCTCGGCCTGGCGGTCATGACCGCCGTCGCCACCTCCCAGGGCGCCGCCGAGCTGGGGAACCTGCCCAGGCTCACCGACGGCTTCCAGGCCGCCTTCGTCGGGGCCCCCGTGGTGGCGGTCGCCGGCGGCCTGCTCGTCCTCGTCCTCATGCGCCGGCCCAAGCCGGCCGTCGTGGCGGACGTCCAGCCGGACGCCCAGCCGGACGCCCAGCCCCTCAAGTCCTGAGCCGGCACCGGACCGCGTGGAGGCGGACACGCCTCCACGCGGAATCGCCGGGTCCAGCGGGGACAGGGGAGCAGTCGGTGCCGGGGTGCGGTTTTCGCAGGCATGCCTACGGTAAGCAGTCGTTCATGAGGAGTTCGCTGGTGCGCGCGCGAAGGGAGGCGGCGATGCGGAAAAGGGGCAGCGGCGCAGGTCGTGCGCGGTGGACGACGGATCTGTGGACGAAGGTGGGCGCCGTGGACCGGGCCGTGTTCGACGCCGTCGCGGGGACGCCGACACCCGGCCTCGACCGGCTGCTGGTGGGTGCGTCCAACGCGGCCGACCACTCACGGCTCTGGCTGCTGACCGCGGCCGTGATGGCGGTCCTGGGAGGCAGGCAAGGCCGGCGGGCGGCCCGTCAGGGGGTGCTGGCGATCGGGGTGGCGTCGGCGTTGACGAATCTGTGTCTCAAGCCGCTGGCCGGGCGCCGGCGGCCGGCTCCGGCGGATCACCGTCCGGCGCTGCTCTCGCGATGGGTACGGCGTCCGACCTCGACGTCGTTCCCCTCGGGGCATGCCGCGTCCGCGTTCGCCTTCGCCTCCGCCCTGGGGGTGGCCAAGCCGGCCGTCCGGGTCCCGGTGCGGGTGGCGGCCGTGGCCGTCGCCTATTCACGGGTGCACACAGGCGTGCACCACCTCTCCGACGTCGTGGCCGGGGCCGTCGTCGGGAGCCTGTGCGGGTGGAGCGTCCGGCGTCTGGCAGGATCCCCGGCTTCCTCGGCGCGAGCGCGGTGAGCCCGCCGCCTCCAACGGGCAGGACAACCAGGGCGGACCAGATCGGGCCGCGTAAGGAGAACGACATGCCGGTGCAGCTGAACCACACCATCGTTCACGCACGTGACCGGGAGGAGACCGCCCGGTTCCTCACCGACCTCCTGGGGCTGCCACCCGCGTCCCTCTTCGGCCCCTTCCGCGTCGTGGACATGGCCAACGGCATCTCCCTCGACGTCGCCCAGGCCGAAACCGTTCATCCACAGCACTACGCGTTCCTCGTGACCGAGGAGGAGTTCGACGAGATCTGGAGCCGGATCAAGGAGCGCGGGCTGCAGTTCTGGGCCGACCCGTTCCATCGCGAGCCGGGACGGATCAACACCAACGACGGCGGCCGCGGCCTGTACTGGTCCGACCCCGACGGCCACAGCCTGGAGATCATCACCCGTCCCTACGGCTCCGGCGGGGCCTCGTGATGCCGCTGTAGCCGGTCGTCCAGGAACCGGGTGATGCCGTGGAGGCGGTCGCCGGTGAGCGTGAGCACGATGATCCCGGCGGGTTGTTCCGTGGTGCCGTGGAAGTGGCACAGGAACGCCGGCTGGCCGTTGGCGCGGGTGGGGCGCAGGAGCAGACGCCGTCCGGCGCGCCATGCGGCGCCGGCGCGCAGGAACGCGGCGATCGCGGCGGCGCCGTGGTACTCGTGCGGGGCGGGAGGCATGGCCAGCCATGCGTCGTCGGTGAGCAGGGTGACCAGCGTGCCGATGTCGTCCGTCGTGAACGCCTCGGCGAAGCGGCGGACCAGATGGCGCTCCTGTTCCGACCCGGGTGTGGGCGCATGGCTGCGCACGTCGCGGCGGTGCCGGTCGAGCGAGGTCCGCGCCCGCTGCAGCAGCCCCTTGACGGCGTTCGGCGTGGCGTCGAGCATCGGCGCGACCTCTCCGAGCGGGTAACCGAGTACGTCGCAGAGCACGAGGACGGCAGCCTGCCGCGGCGGGAGCCGCTGGAGCGCGGCGACGAACGCCAGCTCCACCGCCTCCCGTGCCGTGTAGCGTGCTTCCGGGCCGGGCTGGGCGTCGGGCACGTGCTCCAGCAGCGTGTCCGGGTACGGCTGCAGCCACGGCACGTCGCCGAGACGGCTGGGCTCGGGCGGCTGGAACGGCGGAACCGGTACGGGCGGGCTCCGCCGGCCGCGGTCGCGCAGCGCGTTGAGGCAGCGGTTGGTGGCGATGCGGTACAGCCACGACCGCAACGACGCGCGCCCCTGGAACCCGTCCAGGCCGCGCCAAGCCGCCAGCAGCGTCTCCTGCAGCAGGTCCTCCGCGTCGGTCAGCGAGCCGAGCAGCCGGTAACAGTGCAGCAGCAGCTCATGCCGGTGGGCTGCCACCAACTCGTCGAACGCGATTTCCGCCACGACCGTTCCGTTTCGCGGGTCGCCGGTGTCACTACATGCAGCATCGGAAGGAGACATCATGACCAGCACAGCATTGCAGATCGCGCTGGCCCACCACCGCGCCTGGACCGGCAAGGACCTCGACGGGGCGATGAGGTACATCGCCGACGACGTGGTGCTGGACGCTCCGGCGGGACGGATCGCCGGCATCCAGGCGTACCGGGAGTTCCTGGCGCCCTTCGCGGAGCGGTTCCTCGTCAGGGCGGAGCTGATCGCCGCGTTCGGGGACGACGACACGGCCCTGCTGATGTACGACGCCGAAACGATCCCGGCCAAGAGCGCTCCGGCAGCCGAGTGCGTCACGGTCCGCGACGGGAAGATCGTCTATAACCGGTTCGTGTTCGACCGCACGCCGTTCGACGAGTTCCGGCGGCGGCTGTCCGGCCCGTGATCGACGAGGCGGACCAGCTCCGGCACCCACTGCCGGCTCTCACTGTCCCGCTTGATGTTGTCGTCGGAGTGCTGCACCCAGACACGTCGATGACCAGCAACGCCGTGTTGGGCGATCGGGCAGGGTCGTCATGGGGCCTCAAGATTCTCGTCGCGGATCCCGCGTCGCCTCACCCCAGGCCCGGCCACCGACAACAACGGGCCGCCACCAGCGCCTGAGGGAGGATCACCACGGCAGGGGACGGCCGTCGCGGAAGAAGCCGCCGGTCGGGCCGTTGTCGGGCAGGGTGGCGGCCCACACCACTCCGGCCGCGCCGTCGGCGACCGGACGCCCGCCGGCCCCACCCATGTCGGTGGCCACCCAGCCCGGGCAGACCGCGTTGACGAGGATGCCGTCGGCGCGCAGCTCGGCGGCGAGCATGCGGGTCAGGGCGTTGAGCGCCACCTTGGTGGTGGTGTACGCGGGCGTGCCGCCGCCCATGCCGGTCAGCGAGGCGGCCTCGCTGGAGACGTTGACCACCCGCGCATGCCCGCCGGCGCGCAGCAGCGGCAGGAACGCCTGGACCATCCGCCACGGCCCGTACAGGTTGGTCTCGGCCGCCTCCCGCACCACGTCCAGGTCGGCGTTCTCGGCGCGCTGCCAGGTGTCGTAGGTGATGGCGGCGTTGTTGACCAGTGCGTCCAGGCGCCCGAACCGCTCGGCGACCGCCTCGGCCGCCCGTGCGACGCTCTCCTCGGAGGTGACGTCCAGCACCAGAGGGTGCACGTCAGGGCCGAGCTCGGCGGCCGCGGCGGTGGCCGGCTGCAGGGAACGGGCGGTGAGCACGACGGTATGGCCGGCCGCGGCGAGCTGGCGGCACACCTCCCGCCCGATGCCCCGGTTCGCGCCCGTGACCAGTGCGATCATCACCGGCTCCCCTCGATGACCTGCGGCCCGGCCTTGTGCCGGACGTGATCATCCTGAGGCAGTGGATTTCGGATGTCCAATAGCTGGGCCGATAGCCGCCGGTTATGGGCACGCGGGTCGGTTCCCGGTGGAGCGGTGGGCGACGCGCCCGTCCAGCATGGTGAGCCACGCGTCCACGCCGGACAGGGCCTCCGCGGGCCAGCCTGACCTGAGCCGGGCCACGGAGGCATAGATCGGCGTCCCGGGTGCGTCCTTGCATGGTGACATGGCGAGGAGGACGGGTGGATCCAGGATTTGAGGCGGACTTCCGGCAGTTCGTCGTCGAGCGGTCAGCGGCGTTGTTCCGTACCGCGTACCTGCTGACCGGCGACCGGCACGCGGCCGAGGACCTGGTGCAGTCGGCCCTGGCCAAGACGGCCGCGCGGTGGAGGGGACTGCGGGACCGCGGGGCCATCGAGGGGTACGTCCGGCGCGCCATGTACCACGAGCAGGTGAGCCGGTGGCGGCGCCGTTCCCGGGTCACGGAGGTCTCCACCGGGTGGCTGCCCGACCAGGCCGGCGGCGAGCACGCCGACGTCGTGGACCTGCGTTTGGTGATGCGCGCGGCGCTGGCCCGGCTCACGCCTCGCCAGCGCACCATGCTCGTGCTGCGCTACTTCGAGGACCTGTCGGAGACCGAGATCGCCCGGTTGCTCGGGGTCAGGGTCGGGTCGGTGCGCAGCCAGATCTACCGGTCACTGGAGCGCCTGAAGCAGGCTGCGCCCGAACTGAGTGCTGTGAGGGAGTTCGGATGAAGATCGAGGATGTGCTGCGCGACACCCTGGCCGACATGGCGCACGAGCACCCGCCGCCCCCGCCGGCGCGCTTCCTCCAGGCGGTGGGCGGTCGCCGGCGCGGGTCCCGTGGAGTGGCACTGGCGGCCGCGGCCGCCGTCGCGGTGCTGGCCGCCGGTTCGACGGTCGCGGTCCGGGGGCTGGCCGGCGGGGAGGCGGTCCCTGGCGCGGTTCCCGCCACGGGGGGCTCCGGGCGGGCGTCCACGAGCCCGGAGCCCGACCGGCCGGAGGTCCTGGTGCCCGTGCAGGACGGGCTCCGGCTCGTCGACGTCCTGCCGCGGCTCGCGCGCGCCACCGGCAGGCCGTTGGCCGAGTTCGAGCGGGCGTCACGGAACGGCGCGGCGCTCGGCCTGCCCTCCTACGCGAAGGGACGGCTGGAGGGATTCGCCTTCCCCGACACCTACCGGATCTCGCCGGGATCGAGTGCCGAGGAGGTCCTCGCCTCGATGGTGACGCGCTTCCGCCGGACCGCCGACGAGGTCCACCTGGAGGACGCCGCCCGCCGCGCCGGCCGTACCCCCCGGGAGATCATGATCATCGCCAGCATCGTGCAGGCGGAGGCGGCCCGCACGGCCGACATGCCGAAGATCGCACGGGTGATCTACAACCGCCTGGGCCACAAGCCGCCGATGAGGCTCCAGGTGGACAGCCCTCTCCTGTACGCCCTGGGCAAGTACGCCACCCAGGCCACGAACGAGGAGCTCCGGAGCCGGTCGAGGTACAACACCTATCGCTTCCCCGGCCTGCCGCCCGGCCCCATCGGCAACCCGGGCCGGGCCGCCATCGAGGCGGCGCTGCACCCGGCCACCGGCCCGTGGTTGTACTACGTGGCGGTCGATCCGGCGACGGGCGAGACCAGGTTCATCGGCTCCCAGGCGGAATACCTCCGGCTGCTCGAGGGCCTGCGGCAGAAGCGCAAGGGCACGTCCTGACGGCCCGCCGTCAGCCCGCCAGCGTCTTCCTCAGGACCTCCGCGAACGGCTCCGGGTGGGTGACGAAGCCGCCGTGCTCGCCCGGGAACTCCACCGGCGGCGTGCCGAGCAGCTCCGCCAGCGCCGTGGAGGTCGGGTACGTGAGCAGCTTGCGCGACTCCGCGCCGATGCCGATCACGACCCGGCCGGGCCCGGCCTTCAGGGCGGCCACGTCCGGGACGTACCGGGTGGTGCCGCGCAGCTCGTACATGAAGAAGCGGGCACTGTCGGCGAGGTCCTGCTCCGAGAACTCGCCCTGCGGCGGGGCCGAGCCGTCCATGTCGAACCCGGAGGTGGTCATGAACTTCATCCACGCCGCCCCGTGCCCGTCCCGCCGGAACGTCTCCACGATGTCGTCCACCACGGCGCGCCGCTCGGCCGCGTCCGGCAGCAGCTCCAGCAGGGGAGGCTCGTGCGCCACGAGCGTCCGCACACGTCCGGGATGCCGGGCGGCCACCGCCAGCCCTGTCACCGCGCCGCCGCTGCTGCCGAACAGGTCGGCCGTGTCGGCGCGGAGGTGGTCCAGCAGGGCGGCGACGTCGTCGGCGCGCAGGTCGGGGGTCGAGTCCTGCGCGGGGTCGTCGAGGACGCTGCCCGAGATGCCGCGCGGGTCGTGGGTGACGACGGTGTGGTCGCCCGCGAGGGCCTCCGCCAGCGGCGCGAAGGCGGCGGCGGACATGGGGGCGCCGAAGACGAGCAGCAGGGGGCCGGCGCCGCGCACCTCGTAGCGCAGGCGCGCGCCGGGGACGCGGAGGGTGTGGGTGGTGCTCATGGCGGGTGGTCCTTCCCTGGGGTGATGGTGCTTGCAGAGGTAGGACTCCGCCGCCGGGCCGGATTCGTCGGTCCTGGGGCCGGGAATCTTCGCCGACGGAACCGGGGGTGTGAGGGCGCGCTCCGGTGGTAAGCCATCAACGAAGCGATAAACCGGATGTAAGGGGACGATATGGCCGAGCGGCTGACCGTTGACGAGATCGACACCGCGCTTGCGGCCCTGCAGGGGTGGCGGTATGAGGAGGACGCGCTGCTCAAGGACGTGCCGATCACGCCCGACAGTTACGGCTGGCTGAGCGAGGCGGTGATGAACGAGGCCAACGCGCTCGACCACCATCCCGAGATCGAGCGCACCGGCGACGGCGTCCGGTTCCGGCTGTGGACGCACAGCTCGGGCGGGGTGACGGCCAAGGACGTGGAGCTCGCCGCCCGGATCGACCAGGTGCTCAGCGGAGCGGCCCGCGACCGGGGCTGAACGCGCGGCAGGGGCGGGCGTACCGGGGCAGTGTCAGGAGACGGCCATCTCGCCCAGCTCGGACCAGTCCTCCTGCGGGACACTGGCGTTGACGATGCGCGGCGTCTCCGCCAGGTGCGGCGGGAGCGTGCGCTGAGCCGCGCGGAAGTGCTCGGAGCGCACGTGCGCGGCGCCCGCCTCGTCGTCGCGGAACGCCTCCACCAGCACGTACTCGTTCGGGTCGTCGACGCTGCGCGACCAGTCGAACCACAGGCAGCCCGGCTCGGCGCGGGTCGCCCGGGTGAAGTCCGCGGTGATCTCGGGCCAGCGGTCGGCGTGCTCCGGCAGGACGCGGAACTTCGCGGTGATGAAGATCATGATGTCCTCTGGGACCTCGGCTGGTGGACGACACGAGGTTAACCCAGCAGGGCCCGCCCGGCGTCCGAGGACAACCGCGCCGCGGGGTCGCAAAGGCAGCAGCGCCCGAAGTCGTAGGGCCGGGCCCACGCGTCCGCGACGCGCGTGTCGGCCCACGGGTCCACCAGCCGGGCGACGACCAGCGCCACCACCGCCTCGGCGCCCGCCCGGTACAGGACCGAGGCGGCGCTCTGCACGCGGGCCCCGGAGGCGAACAGCTCGTCGAGCAGCAGCACGCGCTCGCCGTCGAGCCGGCCCAGCACCTGGAACGCCCGCTCGTCCGGCACGTGCCGGGCGAGCGCCTCCTCGGCGGCGCGGTCGCCGCCGGGCATGAGTACGGGCCGGTGCAGGTCGCGCAGCCCGGCGACCCACTGGACGACCCGGGGCATGAGGTCGAACGCCTCGACGGGCCGCTCGGCGCCGGCCCCGGGCACCGTGGCGACCAGCGTGAACGGCCCTCCGGCCGGCCTCGTCAGGCAGGGCAGGTGAGCGCGGTGGAAGCGCGCCACGGTGGCGGCCAGCAACGCCGCCCCGGTCAGCTCGCCCGGCGGGGAGCGGCGGCGGGTCACCAGGTCGTACAGCCGCCGGTCGTCACCCGTCCGCGCGCACAGAGAGACGGGCACCACGTGCGGCGTGTGCCGGTGGACCCCGGCCGTGGCGCGGTGGCAGCCCGCGCACAGGCAGGCGGGCGCGTGCGGTTCCGCCGGGGCGGAGTGGCAGACGCGGCAGAGGCCGGGCCGCGCGGCCGGTACGTTCCGGAAGAGGCCGAGGTGCCGCTCGGTCACCGCGCGAGCGTCACCCATGGTCAGCAAGCGCTCGGTTGCCAGGTCACGTCTACCAGAGTGACCAGCGCACTCGGCTCCCCGTCACTATCCGGGACGACACTGCCCTCTCTCCTGCCGGGACAGCCCAGCCCTACGGTTCCGGCTACGGCCGGCGGTCCGGGCGCCGGGCCTGCCCTCGCCCGGACCTGGCAGCCGCCCGCTCACGACGGCCTCACCAGGCCAGCCCGGTCAGCGGGTCGTCCCCCTGCCACAGGCACGCGGACGGCAGGCCGAGCGAGGGGACGCCCGACGTCGAGAGGTCCGGGACCGGGGAGCGTGGGCCGGGAGGCGGGCGCAGGTCCACCCGCATCAGCTCGGACGACCCCCCGCTTACGCACCCGGGGACGCCGCCCAGGGTCATGCCCTGCGCGCTGCGCACCGCGACCAGCAGGTACCGGCCGGACGGGTCGAGGGTGAACGCGGTGACACCGCCACGCGGCTCCGTGAACGCCACTCCCACGGGACGCTTCGCGGGCGGCTCCAGCAGCAGGATCCGGCTCCACGGGCCGGGGCCGGGACCGGCCTCCGCCAGCACCATCCTGCCAGTGCCAGTGCCGGTGCCCGGCGCCGTGAGGGCGGGGCCGTCGGTCAAGGCGTTCAGCACGCGCACGGTGTCGCCGGGCAGCAGGGCCGTGCCGGGCCTGCTCGTGTCGAGCGCGGCGAGGCGGGGCGTGCTGGCGCGCGGGGACCGGGCGTGGAACACGAGGGTGTCCGCGTCCCGCCAGTGCAGGCCGAGAGCCGCGTCGCGCGTGCTCCCGTGCGCGCCCGGAGCGGACCACTCACGGACCGGCCCGCCCTCTCGCCCGTCGGCCGGCCCGGTCACGCCGACATACGTGGTGCCGATGCTGCCCGTGCTGTCGGACGCGGGGACGACGCGGCTGTAGGCGACGCGCCCGGCGGGGGAGACCGCCAGGTCCGTCACCATCCCGTCGAGGTCGCCGCCGACCTGCTCGCCCAGCCGCGCGCCGTCGTAGCCGTTCAGGCCGACGCGGTAGACGCGCGACGCGCGGCCGCCGTAGCCGCCGTCGCCAGGAGTGCTCACCGCCGCCAGATAGCGGCCGGGCCGGGCGTCGCGGGCGATGGCGGTGAACTGGGTGAACGGCGTCCCGGGCGCGGGCACTCCGGTGGGGAGGGTCCTCGCGGAGAGGTCGACCACGACGAGCCGGTCACCGGAGAGCGCGAGCGCGAGTCGTGGCGTGCCGTCGGCGGCGCGCGGTGGCTCAGACGGCTCCCGGAACAGCGGCCCGAGCGCGACCACCCCCGCGATCGCCACCACGGCGACGCCCACGACGGCCGCCAGGATGACGGGCATGAGCGCTCGCAGCCGGGACGGCCGCGCGGAAGCCGGTCCGTCCGGCCGCGCCTCCGCGATGGCGAGCAGTGCGGGCGCGTACCACCCGGCGGCCAGGACGAAGGCCGCCCACCAGAGCAGGAGCGCGTGGGGGCGGCGGGTGGCGGGGGAGAGGGTGAGTGAGGACAACCGGCGTTCCCGAGTCGTGTCCGATCAACGGCCCGGATGATCTTCCCGGTGCAGCCGCCCGGCGTCAAACACGGGGTCCTCTTCGGCCTGTCCGAAAGGGTCAGAGGCGGGTGTTGTGGTGGAGGAGGCGTAGGGCGTCGACGGTGGCGTGGCCGCGCCACTCCAGCGGGCTCGCCGCCGAGAAGTGGGCGTAGTCGACCGTCCAGCCGCCGTCCTCCTTCTGGCCGCCCGCCAGCCGGTCCAGGTCCGCGTCGATCGCCTCCTTGGCGAGCAGCGTGCGTGAGGGGCCGCCCGGGAGCGGGGAGAAGTCCAGCGGGCTCAGCCGTTCGTCCTCCTTGCCGCCCTCGACCGGCATCGTGCCGTCCGGCGGGACGTGCGGGCGCAGGTGCTCCACCAGCTCCTCGACGCGTCGCGGGTGCGCGGCGTGCGCCGCGTCCAGGAAGCGCACCGCGAAGGCCAGCTCGTACGCGTGCGGCGTCCGGTCGATCGCCTCGATGGCGGCCAGGCAGTACGCGGTGGAGCGCTTCAGCCACGGGTGGGCGGCCACGGCCGGGTCGTGGGCGGCGACGCGGTGGGCGACCGCCGTCGAGATCGCGGTGATCTGCAGCGAGGAGGTCGCCGGGTCCGCGCCGGCCCACCAGGGTGCGGTGCCGGCGGCGAGCGTGGCGGGCAGGGCGAAGGGCAGTCCGCCGTCCGGCAGCGAGACCGCCTGGAGCCAGTCGCACAGCTCGGCCGCCCGCGGGCTGGTGAGGGGGCCCGCCTCCTCGAACACCGTGAACGCGTGCAGGGCGGTGCCCGGCTGGCTCTCCGGGGAGCGCAGGTCGGGCTCCAGGCCCCAGCCGTAACCGCCGTCGGCGTTGCGGTAGCCGTCGAGGGCCGACAGCACCGGCGTCGTGTCCGGCGCCGAGCCTCCGGACGCCCCGGACAGGAGCTCGGTCAGCAGATGGAAGCGGCGGCGGTCCAGGACGCGCGCATGGGTGGCCATGAAGGCCGCGGCCGCGGAGAGGTCGATGCTCATGCCTTCATCGTGCCCAGGGAGGAGGGTCCGGGTCTTGTCGGAATCGGACGCCTCGCCGCGACGGACGCGCAGGGAAAAGATGACATGACGTGTCGGGTTTCGGTGTCAGCCTTTGTGCCATGACAGACACGTTGAAAGGGAAGGTCGCGCTGGTCGCCGGCGGGACCAGGGGCGCGGGCCGGGGCATCGCGGTGGAGCTGGGGGCGGCCGGCGCGACCGTGTACGTGACGGGCCGCACGACGCGGAGCGAGCGATCCGAGTACGACCGGCCGGAGACGATCGAGGAGACCGCGGAGCTGGTGAGCGAGGCCGGCGGCCACGGCATCGCCGTGCAGGTCGACCACCTCGATCACGCCCGGGTCCGCGGGCTGGTCGAGCGGATCGACCGCGAGCAGGGGCGGCTCGACGTGCTGGTGAACGACGTGTGGGGCGGCGAGCGGCTGGCCCAGTGGGAGACGCCGCTGTGGGAGCACGACCTCGACGGCGGGCTGCGGCTGCTGCGCCTGGCCGTCGACACGCACATCGTCACCAGCCACTACGCGCTGCCGCTGCTCACCAGGACCCCGGGCGGGCTGGTCGTCGAGATGACCGACGGCACCAAGGAGTACAACGACGGCAACTACCGCATCTCGGTCTTCTACGACCTCGCCAAGACCGCCGTGATCCGGCTCGCGTACGCGCAGGCGCACGAGCTCAAGCCGTTCGGCTGCGCCGCCGTGGCCCTGACACCGGGGTGGATGCGCTCGGAGATGATGCTGGACACCTTCGGCGTGACGGAGGAGAACTGGCGGGACGCCACCGCCGCGCAGCCGCACTTCGTCATCTCCGAGTCGCCCCGCTTCACCGGCCGGGCGGTGGCGGCGCTGGCCGCCGACCCGGAGGTCATGCGGTGGAGCGGGCGGTCGCTGTCGAGCGGGGGGCTGGCGAAGGAGTACGGGTTCACGGACGTGGACGGGTCGCGGCCCGACTGCTGGCGTTACCTCGTGGAGGTGACGGACGCGGGCCGGCCCGCCGACGCGACCGGCTACCGCTGAGTCACGCCGGGACTGGGGCGGTGTGACGGGCCGTGAGCGTCCGCGCAGTGGCGGTCGGGCTCGCCGATGGTCAGCACGTCCGCCGGCGCGTGGTCCACCTGGAGCGTCGTGTGCTCGATGCCGTACCGGTCGTGGACGAGCCGCTCGGCCGCCAGCCGTACGGCGTGGCAGTCGTCGCCCGGCGTGACCAGCACGTGCGCCGACATCGCCGGGTAGTTGGAGGTCACCTCCCAGATGTGCAGGTCGTGCACCTCGACCACCTTGTCCAGGGACGCCAGCTCGCGGCCGATCTCGGCGGGGTTCATGCCGACGGGGGCGGCCTCCATGAACACCCGCGCGGAGTCGCGCACCAGCCCCCACCCGGCCTTGAGCATGAGCGCGGCCACGACCAGGGCCGCCACCGCGTCGGCCCTGGTCCAGCCGGTGAGCCACACCACGGCGCCGGCGATGGTCGTGGCGATGAACGCGAACAGGTCGTTCAGGATGTGCTGGTAGGCGCCCTCGACGTTGAGGCTCGTCCGGTTGGCCCGGGTCAGCAGCCAGGTGGCCAGGAGGTTGACCGCGATGCCGGCCAGGCCGGTCACCACCACGTACAGGCCCTCGACCTCGGGCGGGTTCGCGAAGCGGCGCACGCTCTCGACGATGAAGTAGACGCTCAGCAGCAGCAGCGTCACGCCGTTGACCTGCGCCGAGATGATCTCGGCGCGCTTGAGCCCGTACGTGAACCCGCCCTGCGGCGGCCGGGCCGCGATCCGCATCGCGACCAGGGCGAAGACGATGGCGATGGCGTCGGTGAGCATGTGACCGGCGTCGGAGATCAGCGCCAGCGACCCGGCGACGAACCCGATGACCACCTCGACCGCCATGAACCCGACGATCAGCGCCAGGGCGCCGGTCAGGTACCGGCGGTCACCCGCCACTCCCACGGCATGCCCGTGTCCGTGCCCGTGCCCCCGCTCGCGGTCCGTCATGGGGTCGCCGCCTCCTTGACATCTGAATGACTGTTCATATGTGGAGTTTATGGACGAGATTCGCGCGCCTGTCAAGACGCGCGGCTACGGCTGCCTGCGTTCGAGGTGGATGGCCTGGGTGTGCTCGGTGTGCGCCACGGCCAGGTCCAGCAGCATGCGGACGTGGGCGTCGTCCAGGCGGTAGTAGGCCATGCGGCCCGCTCGCCGTACGGCGACGACGCGGTGCGCGCGCAGCAGGCGCAGCGCGTGGGAGGTGGCCGACTCGCTCAGCCCGGTCACCACCGACAGGTCGCACACGCACAGCTCTCCGTCGAGGAGCGCCAGCAGGAGCCGCAACCGCCCGGGGTCGGAGAGCAGCCCGAAGATGTCGGCAGTGTCGACGAGGTCGCCCTCGGCGGGCATGCGGGAGCTGACGCTCGCCACCCGGTCGGCGTCGACCACCCGGGTGGCGCAGCCCTCCAGGGCGGTCACCTGTTCCTGTGAAGAACTGTTCATATAACCGAGCCTAGCTGGGTGGATGCCAGGCGTCGAGCGGTCGTGAGGGTGGTCAGTGGCCCCGGTGGTGGTACTGGTGGACCACGGCGTGCCCCTTGCCCCGGGCGATCAGCCAGCGGTTGACCGGCGTGGTCACCAGGAACGCCACCACCAGCGAGCCGGCCAGCGACCCCCAGAACAGCGCGCTCGTCAGGCCGGCGTCCATCGCGCCGGGCACCAGCAGGATCACCGCGTTGTCCAGCAGCTCCATGACCATGATGGAGATCGTGTCGGCCGCCAGCGCCACCTTGAGCGCCGAGCGAAACCCGACGCCCGCGCGCAGCACGCCGCGCATGGTCAGCCCGTAGCCGAAGACGAAGGCCAGCGCCACCGACAACACCACGGTGCCGGAGTTGTGCAGGCCGGCGGTGGTGCCGATCACCATGCCCAGCACCTCGCCGATGGCGCAGCCGGTCAGGCAGTGCAGGGTCGCCTGGGACGCCGCCTTCCACGTCGCCGCGGGCGCGGCCGGATGGTGCCCGGTGTGGTCTTCCATGATTGTCGCCTTTCGCGGGGTCGGCCCATCATACCGGTAGGGGGTATGATGAGGCCACGCCGACCCGTCAGTGACCGTGACCGTGACCGACGAACGCCCCCGACGGCCTCCCGCCCGGCACCAGCCCGAGCGACACCACGCCCGCCGCCCCCGCG
This sequence comes from Nonomuraea sp. 3-1Str, assembly GCF_031570565.1. Lineage (NCBI taxonomy): Bacteria > Bacillati > Actinomycetota > Actinomycetes > Streptosporangiales > Streptosporangiaceae > Nonomuraea > Nonomuraea sp. 3-1Str. The sequence continues at coordinate 256,113 of NZ_JALHBK010000006.1, read as the reverse complement.
GCGACCGCGCACGCCGTCAGCGCGGTCGTGAAGCCGCCCGCACCCGCGGCCCCCGGCGCCAGGCTCGCCGCGGCGAGCGACGACACGACCGCGACGCCGATCGAGCCGCCCAACTCGTGGAAGGTGTTGACCACGCCCGACGCCACACCGGCCTCGCCGTGCGGAACGTTCGCCATGGTCGTCGTCGTGGCCGTGACGAACGCGGGCCCGATGCCGAACGCCGCCACCACGAAGCCCGGCAGCAGCGTCGTGTACGCGCTCGCGCCGGGGTCGATCCGCGTCATCAGCCACGCCCCGAGCGCCGTCACCGCGAACGCCGCCACGGCGACCGGCCGCCCGCCGACCCTGCCGATCAGGTGCGCCCCGAGCTGCGCGCCGGCCGTGATGGCCACGGCCACGGGCAGGAACAGCAGGCCCGTCTCCAGCGCGCTCATGCGCAGCACGTGCTGGAGGTAGAGCGAGCTGAGGAAGAACAGGCCCAGCATGAGCCCGGTCGCCATGAGCATGACGAACACGCCGGAGAGCACCGGGCGGCGGCCCAGCGTCTCGACGCGCATCAGCGGCGTCCGCGCGGTCCGCTCGACCAGCACGAACACGGCGTAGAGGGCGGCGGACGCGGCCAGGGGCAGCAGGGTGCGGACGGAGGCCCAGCCGGCGTCGCCCGCGCCGACGAGCCCGTAGATGAGCAGCGCGGTGGCCAGGGTCACCGCCGCGGCCCCGGGCACGTCGATCCCGGGTCGCGAGCCGGCCGAGCCGCTCGCCCGGCCGGGCACGACGGCCGGGAGGGCGGCGAACACGAGCACGCCGATCGGGACGTTCACGTAGAACACCCAGGTCCAGCCGGGCCCCGCGGTCAGCAGCCCGCCGAGGAGCACGCCGGCCGCGGCGCCGGAGCCGCCGATGGCCGCCCACACCCCCAGCGCCCGGTTGCGCCGCTCGCCGTGGAAGGCGCCCGTGATGACCGCGAGCGCCGCCGGGGACATCAGCGCCGCCCCCACGCCCTGGAGCCCGCGGCCGGCGATGAGCATGGCGCCATTCGTCGCCAGCCCCGCGACCAGCGAGGACAGCGTGAACACCGCCAGCCCGGCCAGCAGCGTGCGCCGCGCGCCGAGCGTGTCCGCCAGCCGCCCGCCCAGCACCATGAGCCCGCCGAAGCAGAGCGTGTACGTCGTGACGACCCAGGTCAGCGCCTCGCGGCCGAGGCCGAGGTCGGCCCCGATGCTCGGCAGGGCGACCTGCACGACCGTGATGTCCACGATGAGCATGAACTGCGCCAGGCAGAGCAGGGTCAGCGCGGCCCACCCGCCGGAGGCGCGCCCGGTGTCGGGGTGCGCGGGCGTGACGTGTCCGTGGCTCACGAGATCTCCTTAACCTGAACACTTATGTACGAGTTAAGGAACACCATACCCCCGTATTGCATGCCCGGGACACGAGAGAGCCCCCGGAGGCGGGACATCCGGGGGCTCGGTCCAGGGGGAAGGGATTCTCAGGCGGCCTCGCGTGGCAGCATCGGGGCGAGGACGAACCGGGTGGTGGCCCACACCGCGTACAGCAGCGGCGCGCACGCCAGCAGCAGGCCCGGCACCGGCCTGGCCAGCACGACCGTCACCGCCAGGCCGAGGACCACGGTGTTCGCCGCGGCCAGGTACCACCGCCGCACCACCAGGTAGAGGCACGGGCGGACCAGCGCACGCAGCCGCACCGGCTTCTCGGACGGCCCCTCGGACGGCCCTTCGGACGGCTCGGCGATCAGCGTGATCAGGGCGACGACCGTGGCCACCACCAGCACCACGGCCGTGGCGAAGAACGGCATGAGCGCCGGCCTCCACGCCGTCCGCGCCACCACGGTCGCGTCCAGGACCAGCACGCTCACGGCCGCCGCGCCCGCCGCCCACACGGCCAGCGCGCGACCGGCCCCGCGCCGGTAGCCGTTCCAGAACGTACGGACCACGGAGGTGGAGCCGGAGCCGAGCGCGGCGAAGCACCGGAACGCGCCCGCCAGCGCCGGCGCGCACACCAGCGACAGCACCGCGAAGAACGGCCACGACCCCAGCGGGTCGCGCACGAGCGCGAGAGCCGCCAGCAGCGGCGCGCACGCGACGGCGAGCAGCGCGTTCACCGCCAGGCCGGTGTAGGCGGCGGCGAACACCTTCTCGTACGTGGCCTGCCGGGCCGGCCTCAGCAGGCTCCGCACGCCGGGGGCCGGCGGCTGCCCGCTCATCCCTTGAGCCCGCTCGTCGCGATGCCCTGGATGAAGTAGCGCTGCCCCAGCAGGAACACCGCGAGGATCGGCAGCACTGAGAGCACCGCACCGGTCATGATCATCGCGTACTCGGCGTCGTACTGGCCGACGAACGAGCGCAGGCCGAGCTGGACCGTCCACAGATCGTTGTCCGTCAGGTAGATGAACGGCCCCATGTAGTCGTTCCACGTGTTGACGAACGTGAGCAGCGCCAGGCTGGCCAGCGCCGGCTTGGACAGCGGCAGCATGATCCGCCAGTAGATGCCGTACTCGCTCAGCCCGTCGATCCGCGCCGCCTCGCACAGCTCGTCCGGGATCGACATGTAGTACTGCCGCATGAGGAACACGCCGAACGCGCCGAACGCCTGAAGCAGGATGATCGCCAGATGCGTGTTCGTCAGGTCGGCCTTCTGCATCATGATGTACTGCGGCACCATGTACGCCTGCCAGGGCACGGCGATGGTCGCGATGTAGGCCATGAAGAGCGCGTCGCGGCCGGGGAAGCGCACCTTGGCGAAGCCGTACGCCGCGAAGCTGCCGCTGAGGAGCTGCAGCAGCGTGACCGACACCGACAGGAACGCCGAGTTGCCCAGGTAGGTGAGCAGCGGGATGCGGTCCCAGATGTCGACGAAGTTGGACCAGCGCAGCTCGTGCGGGATCCACTCGATCGGCACGGTGAACACCTCGTTGTCGCGCTTCAGCGACGCCGACAGCATCCACGCGAACGGCACCAGCACCAGCGCCGCCACCAGGGTCAGCGCCACGTACGCCAGCACCCGCCGGGTGACGGCGGCGGCGGAGCGGTCGCCGGAGGGACGCGGCGCCTTGCCCGGCCGGGTGGCGGGCTCGGCCGGGGGCGCATCGCGCAGGGTGGTCATGAGGCGCTCCTCCGTTCGTTGATGCGGAACTGGACGACCGTCACGGTCAGCACGATCACGAAGAGCACGAGAGCGATCGCCGACGAGTAGCCGAACTTGCCCTCGGTGATGCCTTCCCGGTAGATGAGCTGGGCCAGCACGAGCGTGCTGCGGCCGGGCCCGCCGTCGGTCATGACCAGGATCAGGTCGAGCACCTTGAAGCTCTGGATGGTCAGCATGACCACGACGAAGAACGTCGTGGGCCGCAGCGACGGCAGCGTGATGCCCCAGAAGCGCTGCCAGGCGTTGGCGCCGTCCACGCGGGCCGCCTCGTAGTACTCCTTGGGGATCGTCTGCAGCCCGGCCAGATAGAGCACCATGTAGTAGCCCATGTCCCGCCACACGCTGGTGATGATCACAGCGGGCATCGCCCAGTCGGTGCTGGCCACCCACCGCGGCGGGTCGGAGACGCCGATCGCCTCCAGCACCTGGTTGATCGGCCCGGCGGTCGGGTTGAACAGCATGTTCCACACGACCGCCACCGCGACCAGCGAGGTGATGTACGGGAAGAACGCCGCGGTGCGGAAGAACGGCACGCCGCGCAGCTTGCGGTTCAGCGCGATGGCCAGGCCGAGCGCGGCGGCCAGCGTGAGCGGGATGTGGCCGGCCGCGTAGAAGAGGGTGTTGCGCAGGGCGACGTGGAAGTTCTGGTCGGTCAGCAGGCGCGCGAAGTTGTCCAGCCCCACCCACTCCGGGTCGCTGTAGGAGTCCCAGTCGAGGAACGCCAGCGCGAACGCCGCCAGCATCGGGATGATCGTGAACAGCAGGAAGCCGGCGAAGTTCGGGAGGATGAAGCTCCAGCCGACGAGGATGTCGCGCCAGGCACGCCGCCCACGGGGCCGAGCCCGCGGCGCGGTCGGCGCCGGTTTTGTGATCACCTGAGCCATGGGCGTCCTTTGCGAGCCTTCGGGGCGTTTGGTGGGTTCATGGTGAAACGCGAGGATATGGCGAAATGTGAGGATATGGCGGACCGCGAGCGCAGGGCGGGCCGCGAGGGCAGGGCGGAACGCGGGATGCGGCGGGCCCGGACCGCTCCGGGGCCCGCCGCTCGGGCCGCTAGTTCAGGACCTCGCTCTTGACCCGCTCGTTCATCTCGCGGATGCCGTCGGCGGCGGACTTCTCGCCGACCATGATCAGCTCATGCTCCTCCTTGAGGATGGTGTCCACGTCGGCGGTCTTGTCGCTGACGGGCATCTCCAGCGTGACCTTGTCGGGCTGGAACGCCTTCTTCGACGTCTCGTCCGTGGGCATGCCCTTGAGCTTGAAGTACGCCTCGGTGATCTCGGGGCTCTGCAGCGCCGGGACCACGCCCACCTTGCTGATCGCCTCGGCCCCGCCCTTGCCGGCCGCGAACTGCACGAACTTCTTCGCCGCCTCAGCGTGCTCGGCCTTCTTGTTGACGGCGAACGCGGTCGGCGAGCCGAACGTCGTCACGCCCGTGGCGCCGGGACGCTGCGGCATCGGGGCGATGGCCCAGTCGACGTCGGTCTTCCCGGCGGCCTTGGCGTCCAGGATGGCCGCGATGTACCAGGTGCCCATGGGGAGCATGGCGGTCGCGCCGGTCTCGAACAGTGTCTTGTAGTCCGACTTCTGGGCGCTCGCCGTGCCGAAGTCGAGCGCCGCGCCGGCCTTCTGCAGGCTGAGCGCCGTGGCGTACTGGTCGGCGAAGAAGGAGTAGTCGCCGCCGAGCTGGTCGCCGCCCGTCTGCGCCGCCGCGATGGCCTGCACCACCGACCGCCAGGTGTGGTGGTAGGTGCCGTAGACCTTCTTGCCGCCCTCCTCCTTGGTGAGCTGCTGCGCCAGCTTGGCGTACTCGTCCCAGGTCAGCGTGCCGGGGTACTTGACGCCCGCCTGGTCGAACAGCTTCTTGTTGTAGTAGAGCAGCCAGAAGTCCTGCCGGTACGGCAGCGCGTAGTACTTGCCGCCGACGTCGAACGCGTCCAGGCCCGCGAGCGTCGCCGCGTCGGGCGACTTGGCCAGGTCGGTGACCTCGGTGAGCTGGCCCCGGCTGGAGTAGCGGGAGTAGTCGGTGACGTTCTTCATGGTGATGACGTCGGTGTGGTCGCCGCCGGCCAGCATCGTGGTGATCTTGTCGGGGTAGTCGTCGGCGAGGATGTCCACCGGCTTGATCTTGATGCCGGGGTTGGCCTGCTCGAAGGCGTCGAACATGGCCTTGAACTCGGGCGTCTTGGCCATGTTCCAGACGGTGACGCTGAGGGTGACGTTCCCGTCGCCCGCCTCCTGCGCGGAGTCGCCGCCCGAGCCGCAGGCCACCGCCGCCAGCGACAGTGCCGCGACGGCCGCCAGGGACTTCACGAGGTGGCGTCGCCCTCTGGCCCTCGCCGAGGTGTCAGAAGAGATCATGTGATCCGGTCTCCTTTCCTGTCGAGCCGGTCGGGGGCTCAGGCGCTGACCTTGAACTCATCGGCTGTGACGGCCGCGCGGGGCGGCCGGCCGTCCAGGTAGCGTTCGAGCTCGTCGAGCGCGCTCTCACTCATCCGCCGGGTCTCCGATCCGAGGGACCCGGCGACGTGGGGGGTGATCATGACGTTGGGCAGGTCGTACAGGGGTGAGTCGGCGGGCAGCGGCTCGGGGTCGCTGACGTCGAGCATCGCGTCGAGCCGGCCGCTGACGCACTCGCGCTCCAGCGCCGCCGTGTCGAGGACGGCGCCGCGCGCGGTGTTGATGACCGTCGCGCCGTCGCGCAGCAGCGCCAGCTCCGCGGCACCGATCAGGTGCCGGGTGGAGGGGAGCGCGGGGACGTGCAGGGTGAGCACGTCGCTGCGCCGCAGCAGGTCGGGCAGCTCGACGAGGCGGGCGCCGGCCGCGGCCACCTCGTCCGGGTCGGCGTACGGGTCGGCGACCAGGACGTCGACCTCCAGGTCCCGCAGCCGGTCGACGACCCGGCGGCCCACGCGGGAGTAGCCGACGACGCCGATCGTGCGGCCCCGGTTGCTCAGCTCGCCGCGGCTCGTCGCGTACGACCAGTCGGCGCGGTGCAGCCGCGCGTCCTGGGCGAGGAACGGGACCTTCTTCCCGGCGAAGATGATCGCGGCCAGCGTGAACTCGGCGACCGGGACCGCGTTCTCGTCGGCGGCGTTGGTCACCAGGATCCCGCGCCGCCACACCTCGTCGGTGACGAAGGTGCGGACGGTGCCGGCGCAGTGGAAGATCGCCCGCAGCCCCGGCGCGTCGGCCAGCCGCTCCGCCGTCAGCCGCGGGCAGCCCCAGGAGGTCACCAGCACCTCGACCTCGCGCAGCCGCCGCCGTACTCGCGGGGTGTCGAGGTCGTCGGTGACGACGGGCTCGCCGAGCTCGGCGAGCTGTCGCAACCGGTGGAGCTGTGGCTCCTCGAACATTGTGCTGAACGTGGTGGGGTCCATGACCAGCAGGGCGTGTGGCCGTCTCACTCGGCGTCCCTTTCGGCGGCAAGCGCTTACCAGTGCCGCCGATCCTGTCCGATCGTTACGATCACGTCAATACCTTGTTAATCAGGACGATCACGTTTATCTGATCGATATTGATCGTTCTTGTGCGGTATTGGCGAGACGACGGTCGGGTCACGCGCTCGCCGGGGGAGTCGAGGAGGCGCGGACGATCAGCCGTGGCTCGATGACGACCCGGTGCGTCGGACGCTGCGGGTCCTCGTCGGCCAGCCGCTCCGCGAGCAGCCGGTACGCGGCCCGCCCGATCGCCGCCTTCGGCGGCCGGACCGCGGTCAGCGGCGGGTCGCACAGCTCCGCCACCTCGTCGTCGTACGTCACCACCGACAGATCGCCCGGAACCCGGATGCCACGCTCCTGGCAGCGCTCCACCAGCCGGATCGCCTCCGGGTCGGAGTGGACGAGCAGCGCGGTCGTGCCCGAGGCGGCGCACACGTCCAGGACGGCGTCGAGCGCCTCCGGCCAGCCGGGATCGCGCTGGTCCACGGTCGTCAGGTCAAGGGTGTCGCCGAGGGGCAGGCCGAGCTCCACGCACGCCTGCCGCCAGCCGCGCCGCACGTGCGGGGCCGTCGGGCTCTGCGTCGTGGTCACCACCCCGACCCGCCGGTGACCGAGCGTGGACAGGTGCCGCACGGCCATCGCCGCGCCGAACACGTGGTCGCTGACCACCGACTCCATCGCCTCCTGGTGCGGGCCGACGGTGGCCGCCCGTTCCACGAGCACCACCGGCACACCGGCGCCCTGGAGCCAGCGCACCAGCTCCTCGCCCTCGTCGCCGGTCGTGGTCGGCGCCACCAGCAGGCCGTCCACCCCGGCCGTCTCGACCAGCCGGGCGAGCTGGTGGCGCTCGTCGGCCGCCTGGTAGCTGGCGCCGCGCAGCACGAGGCGCGCCCCCGACGCGGCGGCGGCCTCACGGGCGCCGCGGATCACGTCGGGCCAGTAGTAGTCGAGCGAGGGCACCACCATGCCGAACGTGACCCGCGCCTCCTCCGCGCCCGGCCGCGCACCCGAGCTCCACGGCGTTCCCGCCGGCGCGGCGCCGCCGCCGGCCGCCGCCTCGGATTCGGGTCCGCCGCGGGGGGCCGGAGCGAGCGCGGGTACCGCCGCCTGAACGACGCCCGGGGCCGCGAGGGCGCCGGTTGCCGGGGCGGCGGCGGGGGCGCGGCCGGCCAGGGTGTCGGCCACGGGGCCGTCGTGCAGCACGGCGCCGCCGCGCACCCGGCGTACCAGGCCCTGGGAGGACAGCAGCGCGATGTCGCGGCGCACGGTGATGACCGAGACGTCCAGCTCGGCCGCCAGCTCGTTCACGCGCACGACGCCGCGCCGCCGCAGCAGCTCCACCACCTGGGCGCGCCGCTCGTCGGGCAGCAGCTCGACGGTCTGCGCGCGGGGCGGACCGGTTGAGGAGTCGCCGGGTGCCTCGAGTGTCGGGTCGTCGTGGACGGTCATGGGTGTGCCTCCACCCGGAGCTCGAAGGAGCCGCGCGCCGTGCCGGGGAGGCGCAGCTCCAGCCGGGTCAGGCGCTCGCCCCACACCTCCGAGAGCATCGGATCGTCCAGCGCGCGGACGGTCAGGGTGGACGTGGCGACCGCCGGGTCCCACGTGAGGAGCGCGGCCCGCGCGCCGTCCGGCGGCCGTACGACGACCTGCCCGTCCTCGTGCCGTTCGACCTGTCCCGCCAGCAGGTAGTGGAGCACGCTCGGCTCCACCCCGGCGGTGAAGGCCCAGGCGTCCTCGACGGTCACGAACGACGCCCGGCGGTCGAGGCGGGCGGTGCGCCACCAGTGCTCCAGCCCGGGAACGGGGTAGGCGGCGGCCAGGTCCATGCGGGTCTCGAACCGCGCGGACTCGTCGGCGACCTCGACGGCGCGGGCGCGGCACCCGGGGCCCTGGCCCTGGGGCGTGCCCCGGACCTCGGGGACGTTGTGCCAGGAGCTCTGCATCGTCCAGATCGCGTAGCGGTCGGGCCCGAAGGTCTGCGCCGTGTACGTCGGCCGCCCGGCGTCCACGAGCACCGGCACGCCGTCCACGGCGACGACGACGGAGCCGACGTCGTTGTGGTTGTGGTGCTCGGCGTTGTGGCCGCCCTTGACGGCGAGCGTGAGCCCGCGTGCGCTGCCGGCGACCTCGCGGGCGAGCCCCACCTGCGTGCCGGGCAACCACACGGCCGCCATCAGCGATCCCTCGCCCGGCTCCGGGCCGCTCAGGTCAGGGTCGCTCGGGGCCGGGGTGTGCCATTCCGGGTCGGCGAGCTCCAGCAGGGCGCGGCCCAGCTCCGTCGTGGCCGCGATCTCGCCGGAGCGCCGCGACCGGGCGTGCCGCACCGCGTCGTGCTCGCCCAGGCGCACCCCCCACCGGTACGGCACGTGCCAGGGCTGGTCGGCGGGCGGGCGGGCCCGCGCGTCGGCGAGGTTCAGGTACCAGGGGCCACCGAGCCGCATGAGGTGCGGGAAGCGCAGCGTGGCGCGCACCACCGGCACGCCGGAGGCCGCGAGGGCGCCGGAGGTGGCGTGCTCCAGGACGTCCAGGGCTTCCAGCGCCCGGCACGCCCCGTTCCACCAGTACTCGTACCCCTCGTCGATCGAGCCGTCCTCCGGCAGGGCCGCCAGGTAGCGGTCGAGGCCCCGCACCGCCCACGCCACCTGGGACGCCCGCTCCTCGCCCGGCTCCCCGAACCGCAGCGCGGCGACGAGGACGTTGCCGCAGATCCACGGGCACCAGTTGTGGACGTCGCCGTCGAGCCCCAGCCAGTGCCAGTCGCGCCGCTCGACGAACGGCCGCAGCACCCGCGCCCGCGCCTCCTGGCGGACCCGCTCGCGCAGGCCGGGGTAGCGGGCGTCCAGCCGGTCGCCGAGCACGTGGTCGGCCCAGGCGAGCTGCGCGGCGACGTCGGCCGCGCCGAGGTCGAGGCACGGCGCGGCCGGGTCGGGCAGCACCGTGCCGCGCGGCCGGCAGGTGTCCTCGTGCGCGGGCCAGCACCACGAGGTCTGCTCGCACAGCAGCGACATGCCGTCGGCCACCTCGTCCAGCCATCGCTCGGAGTCCGTCGCCGGGCCGCCCGGCGTGGCCAGGGTCATGAGCACCGCGCGGGTGAGCCGGTCCTGGCGCTCGAACACCTCCGCCTCGTACGCCGTCCGGTTGCCGTCGCGGAAGTAGCGCGTGTACTGCGAGGCCAGCGGCTGCGGCCACGGCGTGCCCGCCTCGGCCTCCGCCCGCTCCCGTACGGCCCGCAGCGCCCGTGCGCCGTACGCTCCGAGAAGCTCCCCGAAGCCCGCGGAGCCTCCACCGCCTGGTACGGGCAGGGCCGCGTCGGGGGGCAGCAGTGTCCCGGCCAGCGCGCCCGGCGTCGCCGCCGCGCCCCAGGCCGCCAGCAGCGGCCCGGCCTTCCGGTCGGAGCGCGCCGTACCGGTCACGGTGTTGGTCATAGTCCTCCTCGCCGCCCCCATAGTAGCGATCGAAAGTGATCGAAGTTGAATCAATTAGCCCTTGGGGGACCGGAACGAGGTCAGGCGATCGCGAAGGACAGGCGCCGGGGGAGGGCGGTGTTGCGCCGGTGGCCCAGGCGGTGGACGGCGAGCTCCAGCGCCTTGCGCTCCCCGACGAGCACCACCCACGACCGGGCCCGCGTCACCAGCGTGTAGAGCAGCCGGCGGCGGAGCATGACGCCCCCCGCCTCCACCACGATCGGCGCCACCACGAACGGGTATTCGCTGCCCTGCGACCGGTGAACGCTGATCGCGTAGGCGTGGGTCAGGTCGTCGAGCTCGTCGAACCCGTACGTGACCGTGTCGCCGTCGTCGATGCGGACCTCCAGCAGGCGCTCCTCGGGGACGATGCGGGTGACGGTGCCTGTCTCGCCGTTGAAGACGCCCTTGTCGTAGTTGTTGCGGATCGGCATGACGCGGTCGCCGACCCGGTAGACCGACGAGCCCGACCAGTGCTCCGGGGCGCCGTCGCGGGCCGGGTTGAGCCGCTCCTGGATGAGGCGGCCCAGCTCGGCGGTGCCGGCGACGCCCTTGCGCATCGGGCACAGCACCTGTACCTGGCCCGGCTCGACCCCCTGCTTGCGGGGGATGGCGACGGTCGCGAGGTGGACGACGCGCTCGGCCACGGCCGCCGGGTCGTCGAGCTCCTCGAACCAGAAGCCGCCCCCCCCGGGCAGCGGGGGCAGCTCACCCGCGCGGATGCGGTGGGCGCTGCGGATGATGCCGCTGTCCTCCGCCTGCCTGAAGACGTGGGTGAGCCGGACGCGCGGGATGTCCTCCACGCGCAGCACGTCGGCCAGCACGCTGCCCGGCCCGATGCTGGGGAGCTGGTCGCTGTCGCCGACGAGCAGGAGATGGCCGCCTGAGGGGATCGCCGAGCACAGCCGGGTCGCCAGGTGCAGGTCGAGCATGGACGCCTCGTCCACCACGACGAGGTCGGCCTGCGCCGGAGCCTGGTCGAACAGCGCGTCGGGGTCGGGCTGGTGGGCCAGCATCCGGTGGACGGTCATCGCGGGCAGGCCGGTGAGCTCCGACAGCCGCTTGGCGGCCTTGCCCGTGGGCGCGGCCAGCGTGACCGTGCCGCCCATCGCGCGCACGGTCGCCGCGATCACCCGCACGGTGTGGCTCTTGCCGCACCCCGGGCCGCCCGTCAGGACGGACACGGTGCTGGTCAACGCCATCGTGACGGCCGCCCGCTGGTCGTCGTGCAGCCCCGGGTCCTCGGTGAAGTGTCGCATGGGCAGCGTCGAGCGGGCCCGCCAGAGCCGGGCCAGCTCGCCGGCCAGCTTGACCTCGCGGGCGTGCAGCTCCTTGGCGTAGACGACGATCTGGTCGGAACCGGCCTCGACGACCACCCGCCGATCGGCGGTGAGCGCGTCGACCATCGCGCGGACCAGGTCGGGGTCCTGCTCGACCAGCTCGGCGGCCTGGGTGACGAGAGCGGTCATGGACAGGTAGCAGTGGCCCCCGCCGGCGGCGGCGTTCTCCAGCCGGTCGAGCAGCGCCGCCTTGATCCGTTGCGGGCTCTCGCGCGGCACCCCGGACTGGAGCGCGATGCGGTCGGCCGTGTGGAACGCGACGCCCCGCACCCGGCCGATGAGCTGGTACGGGTCGGAGGCGAGGACCCCGGCCGAGTCGGCGCCGTACACCTGGTAGATCTTGGTGGCGAGCAGCGGGCTGACGCCGTAGCCCTGCAGGACGACCATCAGCCCGGCGATCGCCTTCTGCTCCCGCCACGCCTCGACGATCTGCGCCTGGCGGGTCCTGCCGATGTTGACCACCTCGGTCAGCCGCTCGGGAGCGGTGTCGACGACGGTCAGGGTCTGCTCGCCGAAGTGGCTGACGATGGCGTGGGCGAGGCGCGGGCCGATGCCGCGGATCAGGCCCGAGCCGAGGTAGAGCTGGATCGCCCGCACGGTGGACGGGACGATCCGCTCGCACTCCTTGACCTGGAACCGGCCGCCGTGGCGCGGGTGCTCGCCCCACTCGCCGGCCAGCCGCAGCGTCTCGCCCGGCTGCACGCCGGCGAGCGCCCGGCCGGACGCGACGAAGGTCGCCGCGACGGGGCCCGGCCCGGTGTCGGAGCTCATCCGGGCGACGGTGTAGCCGTCGTCGCGGACGTAGACGAGCTGCTCGACCGAGGCTTCCACGGCAAAGATCCAATCATCCCGGTACCGCTTGGCAGCTTAGGAGACGGGACCGACAGATCGTGCCGTGGACGCGAGCCGGTCCGGGACGGGCGCGGTGCCCGGCCCGGACCGCTGGAGCCGTCGTCAGGACCGGCTGATGCGGACCGCGTCCGCGATGACGTAGCCGGTGCCGGAGGTCCACCGGCTCACCCCGACCACGTTGGCCGTGCCCGCGTTGAGCGAGAACGTCCCGATGCTGCGCCAGGCTCCGCCGCCTGAGCGCTGGTCGACGTACACGGTCTGGTTGCCGCTCGACGTCGCCACGATGTACGGCGCCGAGCTGTTGTAGCCGGCGTCGGCCGGGTAGTAGACCTCGACCTTGTAGCTGCCCGCGCTCGGGATGTTCGCCTGGTACCAGGCGACGTCACTGGAGGAGACGGGGTCGGCGAAGCGGTAGTCGGCGCCGTAACGCTGGCTGGAGTAGGTGGAGGTGCCCCAGTTGGCGCTGGCGGTGAACTGGCCGGAGGTCGAGTTGTCGACGGTGGTCGTCCACGACGGCGTGCCGGTGCCACCGGTCACGTAGTTCATGTACGTGGTCCAGTTCCAGTACTGGCCCGGGTCGGTGTGGTCCGCGCCGGGCACCTGGTTGTGGCCGATGATGTGGGTGCGGTCCTTCGGGATGCCGTACTTGTCGCAGATGTAGCGGGTCAGCGCGGCCGAGGACCGGTACATGGCGTCGGTGAACCACGAGGCCTCGCTGACGTAGCCCTCGTGCTCGATGCCGATGGAGCGGGTGTTGTAGTCCCAGTTGCCCGCGTGCCAGGCGATGTCCTTGTCCCGCACCATCTGGGTGATGGCGCCGTTGGAGGACTTGACCACGTAGTGGGCCGAGACGTTGGCGCTGGCGTTCTGGAACCAGGAGATGGTGCCCGCGTACGACCCCTGGGTGACGTGGATGATCACCCGGTCGATGGCGTAGGAGGACTCCCGGCTGGAGGCGGTGTAGTTGCCGGAGTTGGCGGGGACCCAGGTCGCGTTCGGGTAGTCGGCAGCGGCCGCCTCGGCCTGGAGGCTCGGGGAGCCCTCGGCCTTGGCGCTGAGGTCGCGGGCCTTGGCCAGGTCGCCGCGGTCGGCGGTGACCTCCTGCGGCCGCACGCTCACGCCCTTGGCCTGGACGCCGAGGCCGAGCAGTTCGTACACGGAGTCGGCGTAGAGGCGGGCCAGCTCGGGGGAGGAGGCGTTGCCGTACGCCGCCACGGCCTTGTACCAGCGGCCGGCGTCCTTGCGGGCGGCCTCGTCGAGGCCCTGCTCGTCGGCGAGGGAGCGCAGGACGGCGGCGCCGCCCAGGATGTTGGCCTCGTCGTCGGCGCGCAGCTTCTCGACCGGCAGCCTGGTGAGCTCGGCGGCCTTCTCCAGGCTGTGGTTCGTCGGGTTGCTGACCAGGTGCATGACGCCGTAGCCGCCGCTGGCGCTGGGCTCGCCCTTGTGGTTGTCGAGGTGCGTCTCGGCGTAGCCGAGGGCGACGAGCAGGTCGCGGGGGACGTCGTGCTGGGCGGCGGCCTTGGCGAAGGCCGCCTGGAGGGGCGTGTCCTTGGCGGCCAGTGCGGGGCCGGCGCCGAGGGTGAGGGTCACGAGGAGGACAGAGGTGACGAGAGCGACTAATCGCGTGCGGGCGAACGTCATTGGGAGAGCTCCCTCGTTGGGGGGTAACGGTCGCACAGTAAGCGCATTCCATGACCAATGTCGATAATTGACATTGCTTGTCGGTTAGAAGAAACTTTTCGCCCCTGCGATGGCCTTGTCAGGATTTGGGGGATCTTGTCCGCGCCCGAGGCGGCCCGAAGTTGGGCCCCCTCGGATCGGTGAAGACTATTGCGCTCTGAGATGCGGTCGCTGAAACTTCTCTTCGTGACCACGCACCACGGGAGCCTGTCAAGCCGGCTCACCGCGTCGCCCCCCGCCCCCCGCTCGTTACGCGCCGCCGTGGCCGTCCTCGTCGCCGTCGCCGCCCTGCTGGTGCCCGTGGTGCCGGCGTCCGCCGCCGCGGCGGGCCCGGCCGTCACCGCCGCCTGCACCACCGACCCGGCCCGGCCGAAGCGGCAGCTCCGCGCCATGTGGATCTCCACGGTGGCCAACATCGACTGGCCCAGCGCGCCCGGCCTGAGCGTCGCGACCCAGCAGGCGGAGTTCCGCGCCTGGCTCGACCTGGCCGTGCAGAAGCGGATGAACGCCGTGGTCGTGCAGGTCCGGCCCACGGCCGACGCCTTCTGGCCCTCGTCGTACGAGCCGTGGTCGCAGTGGCTGACCGGCACCCAGGGCAAGAACCCCGGCTACGACCCGCTCGCGTTCATGGTCGCCGAGGCACACGCGCGCAACCTGGAGTTCCACGCGTGGTTCAACCCGTACCGGATCGCCAACCACGACGATCCCACCAAGCTCGTCTCCACCCACCCCGCCCGCCAGAACCCGAGCTGGCGCTTCGCGTACGGCGGCAAGCTGTACTACAACCCCGGCATCCCGGCCGTGCGCGCCTTCATCGAGGACGCCGTCATGGACGCCGTCACCCGCTACGACCTCGACGGCGTCCACCTGGACGACTACTTCTACCCGTATCCGGTCAGCGGCCAGACGATCCCCGACTCGGCCACGTACGCGGAGTACGGCGGCGGGTACGCCGGCATCGCCGACTGGCGGCGCGACAACGTCAACAAGCTCGTCCGTGAGATGGACCAGCGCATCCACGCCGCCAAGTCCTGGGTGACGTTCGGCATCAGCCCGTTCGGCATCTGGCGCAACTCCTCGACCGACCCGCTCGGCTCGGCCACCTCCGGCCTCCAGGCGTACGACTCGATCTACGCCGACAGCCGGCAGTGGGTGAAGCAGGGCTGGGTCGACTACCTGGCGCCGCAGATCTACTGGCACATCGGCAACAGCGCGGCCGACTACAAGGTGCTCACCGCCTGGTGGGCGGACGTGGTGCGCGGCACGGACGTGCAGCTCGTCATCGGCCAGGCCGCCTACCGGGCGGGCGCCTCCGGCCAGGACGCGGCCTGGCAGGACGCCGCCGAGCTGAGCGACCACCTCACCTACAACCGCACCCGGCCCGAAGTTGTCGGCGACGTCTACTTCTCGGCCAAGGACGTCAAGGCCGACCGGATCGGCAGCTTCACCAAGGTCGTCTCCACCCACTACACCAGGCCGGCGCTGCTCACGGCGCGCGGCACGGCCGCGGCCCCCTCCGCGCCGACGATCAGCGCGGCCACGCGCGGCTCGGGCGGCGTCGCCCTCACCTGGCAGGGCCCGGGCACCGCGTACGCCGTCTACCGCGTGGACGGCTCGCCCGCGTCCGCCGACCCGTGCGCCTTCGCCGATGCCCGCAACCTGCTCACCACGACCCGCAGGACCACGTTCACCGACGCCACGGCCTCGGCCACGGCCGCCTACACCTACTACGTGACCGCCCTCACCCGCACCCACCAGGAGAGCGCCCCGAGCGCCGGCAAGGCGGTGGCCGGGAGCGGCACGTCGTTCACCGTGACGGTGGACAACGCGGACGCCGGCTTCACGGCCGGCTCGTCCTGGGGCACCTCCACGTACTCCTCGCAGCTCCACGGCACCGACTACCGCTTCGCCGATCCGGTCTCCGCCAGCGACCCCGCCTGGTTCCAGGCCGCGATCCCGAGCGCGGGCAGCTACAAGGTGGAGGTCTGGTACCCCTCGAACGCGGGGTACAACAGCGCGACGCCGTAGAGCGGCGGCAACCAGACGGTGGCCGTGGACCAGCGCACGGGCGGCGGGGCGTGGCGCACGCTCGGCACGTACACGCTGAACGCGGGCACGTACAACGTGGTCGGCGTCAGCCGCTGGACCACGACGACGGGCTACGTCATCGCCGACGCGGTCCGCATCACCAAGGTGTGAACACCCCGGGCGGCCGGTCCGCCGGCCGCCCTCGGGGTCAGCACGTCGAGGGAATGCAGGTGAAAGGGTTCGGGGGAGGGGTCGGGTAGGGCAGGGAGGTCGTCTCGGCAGCCGATTCCGGGGTGGACTCGTCGCCCGGGTCGGGGACCGGCTCCTTCCCGGACTCCTGGCTGACCGGCGTGCCCGCCGGGTCGCCGGCGCGGACCCGCTCGGCGGTCGGCGCCGACGTCCTGCGGCGGGACGTCGGCTCGTCGGCCGGAGGCGACGTCCGCCGCCCGGCTCCCCTGCTCGGCGACGGCGCGGCGGTGCGGGACGTGGTGCGGGACGTGTCGAGAGCCGTGGCGAGGGCCGGGACCGTGGTGGGACCCCCAGAGGGAGACCCGGTAGGAGCGGCAGTGGGGCGCCCGGCCGGCTGGGACGTCGAGTCGCCCTCGGCGGGTGACACCGCCGGGTGGCCGCCCACGTTGATCAGCACGCCGCCCGTGACGAGCAGCGCCGCCGCCGCGCAGCCGGCGATCGTCAGGACCACCGAACGGCGGCGCCCGCGCGCCGGCGGATCCTCGGGCGGGTCCGCCGGGGGACGCGCGGGCTGCGAGGGCTGTAAGGGCTGTGAGGTCAGCGTGGCGACCAGGTCGTCGGCGCTCGGCCGCTCGGCCGGGTCCTTGGACAGGCTCGCGGTGACGAGGTCGAGCAGCGGCCCGTCCAGCCCCGAGAGCGCCGGCTCCTGGTTGAGGATCCGGTTGATCACGGCAGGGGTGGAGTCCGCGCCGAACGCGGGCCGGCCCGAGGCGGCGAACACCATGGTCACGCCCCACGCGAAGACGTCGGCCGCCTCCGTCACCGTCTCCCCGCCGAGCTGCTCCGGCGCGAGGTAGGAGGGCGTCCCCATCAGGGAGCCGGCCGAGGTGCTGGTGCCCGGCGCGTCGAGCGCGCGGGCGATGCCGAAGTCGATCACGACGGGACCCTCCGGTCCCATCAGGATGTTGGCGGGCTTGAAGTCCCGGTGCAGGATCCCGGCACGGTGGATGGCGGCCAGCGCGGTGGCGGTGCTGATCGCCAGCCGGTCGAGCGCGGCGCCACGCCGTGGCCCCTCGACGGTGACGAGGTCGCGCAGCGAGGGGCCGGGCACGTACTCGCTGACGATGTACGGCCGCTGCCCGGCGAGGTCGGCGTGGAGCACGGGGGCGGTGGAGAACCTGGCCACCCGCCGGGCGATCTCCACCTCGCGGAGGAACCTGCTTCTCGCGTCGGGCTCGGCCAGCAGGCCGTGGTGGAGCAGCTTGACGGCGACCTTCTCGCCGGACGCCGTCCGCCCCAGGTAGACGACGCCCTGGCCGCCCTGCCCGAGACGTCCGGCCATCTCGTACGGGCCCAGCCGACGCGGATCATCCTCCACCAACGGCTGGATCACCCCGGGCCTCCCGAACCGCGTGAACAGGCAGGGGTAAGAAGCTACCAGCGCGGCGGTCAGGATGTCCCGCCCTCGCGATCAAGGGGCGTCCGGGCGGGGCGGCTCACGCGGCTCGACGGCGTCGCCGTGGACGCGGCGCACCAGCGCGGCGAAGTCGTGGCCGCCCGCGTCGCCCGGCGCTCAGCCGTCGATCCGGCTGATGGTGAACGTCTGCGGGGGGCCGTCGTCGATGAGGGCGCGCAGCTGCCGGCCGCTGGCCGCGTCCGAGGAGGGCTTTCTGTCGGTGACCACTACCTTCCGGAGGTCTCCTTGCCACCATTCGACCTGGTCGCCGCCGCCCAGGAACCTCCACCGCTGGCTGGTGGAGCCCACGGCGCAGACCCAGCCGTCGCTGGAGTCCAGCCACTGGCAGGCGTAGGGGCCGTCGTCGATTTTCATACGGCAGCTCCAGCCGCCGTCCTCTTCCTGGCCGTCCACCACGCTGAAGCGCGCCTGGGCGGACTCGAGGGCGCCCCAGCACAGCCACTTGGTGTCCACCAGGTGCCCGGGGCGGCTGGTCGTGGCATGTGTGCAGTACGTGAAGTCCAGCCGGCTCTGGGCGTGCAGCTCCGTGCCCCGGTAGATGGAGAACCGTCCTTTGGGAAGTCCCATGGATCCCTCGCTTGCTACTCTATGTATTGATATGTTGCCAGAGGGTAACTACCCAGGATCGGAACGGGCCGCACCCAGAGTCCGGCTCCGGAACCGTCTCGCCGCCGAAGGCCGCGGCCATCCGCTCGCGCGGGCCGGGCGGCAGCTCGTCCGCCGGTGCCCGGAGGCCGGTCCGCCCCGGAACCCTAGGGACGGCCGAGGTGGTCGTCCAGGGCGCGGGCCAGGCGCAGCGCGCGGGCGGTGCCCTTGCGCGCCGCGAACGCCGCCAGCTCCGGATGCCGCCCCCGCGCGCCGGACCAGCGGGCCGTCCGCTCGGCGAGGGACATCAGGTCGGTGTCGGCCTTGACCGGCCGCGCGCCGGGAGCGGGCAGCAGTGGTGGCAGGGCCGTGGTGAGCACGCGCCACACGTCGGCGTACGCGCCGTTCAGCGCCTCGGCCTCCAGCAGGCCGGTCAGGGCCTTCGTCGTGATCTCACCGCGCAGCACCCGCTCGGCGAGCCACCCGCCCAGCTCCTCCGCCGGCAGCCCGCCGGTGGCCGCGAACCGCCGCAGCGCCCGCAGCGCCGGCTCGGTGCTGTTCTCGATCCACGGCCGCGGGAAGATCCGGTACGCGAGCAGCAGGGCGACGGCTCGCCCGGCCGGGCCGGAGGCGTCGCTGAGGAGCTCCAGCACGGACGACGGCATCCACCTGATCTCCAAGGGCTCGTGGCCGACCAGGTGGGCGGCGACCACCTCCCGGTGGGACGGCATGACCGCGGGCCAGCGCCCGATCATGTCGCCCAGGTGGCCGTCGAAAACGTAGTGGACGTGCCGGGGCTGGTCGGCCAGCAGCTCGTCGATGAGCGGGAGCCCGGTGGCCGCGGCCTCGACGGTCGTCGTCATCCACCCCACGGACCGGGGTCCCTCGCCCTCGCCCAACCGGGTGACCCGTACGACGGGGTCGGGCAGTCCGCCCTCGCGCATCCAGCGGGCCGCGCGGCGGCCCGCCGCCGAGGTGAGCGTCTCGGCCCGCTCGACCACTGCGGAATCCACGGCGCGGGGCAGCCGGAGCAGCGCCTGCTGGAAGTCGGCGGGCAGCGGCTGGCACCCGGCGGCCTCCAGCTCCGCCAACCGGGCCACCAGGTCGGCGGGCTCGACATGGCCCGTGGACAGGCTGGGCGTGGCCAGGAGCAGCGGCGGCAGCGTGCCGGTCGCCAGCGCGGCGTGGATCTCCGCGTACCGCCGCAGGATGAAGCGGTGGAACGGCGACGCGCGCCGGGGCTCGGGCACCCGGTCGGGATGCTCCTGCTCCGGTGACATCCCGTTCAGTCGCGCCGCCACCCTCAGCAGCCTCATCCCGGGGCGCCCGTGCGGCCGTCCCGGGTCCACCAGCTCGACGGCGAGGGCGCGCATCCAGGTGTCGTGCGCGCGCCATTCGTTCTCGCCCAGCCGCCAGTCCTCCTGCCGCGTCAGCGGGGTGAGCGCCGCCCGCAGCGCGTCCCGGTCGCCGGCGGCGAGCCGCACGAACGCCGCCAGCGACCGCTCGGCCGCCGACCGGCCGTCGTCGAGCACCATCGCGGCCAGGCTCCGGGCGTCGCCGGGCGGGGCCGCGGCCGGCACGGGGCCGGGCGGCACGGGCAGCGTCCCGGGGACGGGCTCCTCCTCGCGGATCTCGGGGGCGGACTCCGGCTCCGGAACCGTCTGGCCGCCGAAGGCCGTGGCCATCCGGTTGCGCAGGTCCGGCGGCAGCGACGTCGCGCTCTCCCGCAGAGCCTCGGCGGCATCGGCCGTGAAGCGCGCGGCATGCCGTACGGCGATCCGCACCGCCCGCTCCCGTACGGCCCGCGCCTCGTGCGTCAGGGCCGTGACCAGGGCGGGGGCGAAGTCGCCGGCCTGACCGGGTGACCGTCTGACCTCCTCCTCCAGCCAGCTCAGCCCGGCCCGGACCAGCCCGCTCTCCGCCCGGAACGCCAGCCCCTCCAGCGCCTCCACGACATCGGCGCGGCCGAGGCCGTCCAGCACGCGCACGTGCCGCAGCGACAGCTCCGCCACCGGGCCCGGCGCGGCCGGCAGCAGGCGCAGGTAGTCGCGCGAGTGCGGGGCGACCTCGGCCGGCCGCGGCTCCAGCAGCTCGTGCAGCCGGGCGAAGAACCTCAGGTCGGGGCCCTCCCCGCCGCGCAGGAACCGGCGCCGGCAGCCGTCGAGCAGCAGCGCCCGCATCGCCGCGTCACGCGCCGCGAGCCTCGCCAGGCTTCCCTGCCACGTCCGGTCGCCGCGCAGCACCCGCCCCACCCCCTCGGCCTCGAAGAGCCGGGGCACCAGGTGCCGGGTCAGCGGGTCGCCCGGCACGGGCCCCCGCCAGGCCCAGCCCGCCACCAGCGGGTCATGCTCGGGCGGGGTGGCCCCGGTACGCCGGAGCAGCGTCAGCGCCAGGGCCAGCGGCCGATCGTCCCACCGGGTCCGCCGCCGGGCGCGTACCCGCAGGGCCAGCCGTGCCGCCAGGTCGGCCTGCCAGGCGTCCGGACGGGCGGCGACCATCTCCAGCACCGACTCCAGCTCCCGCTCCAGGACGTCGGGGGAGGGCACCCACCGGTCGAAGTCGCGCCGGGTCACCCAGGCCGCCACCGCCGCCGCGCCCCCGAGCGTCGCCGCACCCGCCACCCGCATCGGCTCGATCCAGCGGTCGGCCCGGGGCCTGGTCTCCCAGTCGTCGTCGTCCCAGGTCATGGCGTAGGCCGCGTTGTACTGGTACTCGCTCAGCTCACCCGCCTCGTACCGGCGCGCCAGCTCGGCCTGCCGCTCCTCCCGGGCGCGGTCGAGCCGCTCCTCGTAGGCGCCCACCTCGTCCGCGACGATCTGCCGGATCGAGGCGACGTGGCCGGGCAGCTCGCGCGCCACCTCCCGCCGCGCCGGCTCGTCCAGCGCCTTGAGGGTGTCCACCAGCCTGGCCAGGTCGCCGGCGACGATGAGGTCGCGCACCGCCGGCCAGGCGGCGTCGTTCGCTCGCATGACTCTCCTTGGGTCTGAGGTGATCGCGATCGTGGCAGAGCGCGCCGACAATTCCGCGAGGCCGATGGATAGGCTGATGAGCGACCTCGGCGCGGTGAGCAACGCGGAGGGGCGCGGCGGGATGCGGGGTGGCTGTGCGGCACCGGGCTCGGTTCGTCCTCCAGTCGGTGGTGGCCTGCGCGGCCGTGGTGGCGGTGGCGGTGGCCGGCCTGGCCTGGGGTCTCGGCGCCGGCCGCGAGGCTCCGGCGCCCGCCTGCCCGGCCCGTGACACCCGCGTGACCGCGCCGTACGCGATCAGCGGCTACTGGATGGAGCCGCGCGCCGACCGGTGCGACACGCGGCGCACCCTCCAGGCGATCCACGCGGCCGGCGGCGACACGATCATCACGTTCGGGCCGCGCTTCAGCGCCGCACGGGTGGACGGCGGAGGGCGGGTGCTGGCCGCGGAGCGGGCCGGCGCGGCGCGGGCCCCGGTCGCCGACAGCACGGGGGAGGAGCCCGGCCTGGTCGCGGACGGGCCCGGGTGGCGGCCCGATCCCGTGTTCGCCGGCTGCGTCGAGCAGGGGCGGCCGTGCTACCTCGCCGCCCGGGACGCCGCCCGGGGTCAGCAGATCCGCCGCGTCTTCACGTACGTGACCAGCGAGAGCCTCGGGCCGGGCGCGCTGCGCTGCCCCGCGCTCGACCGGCGGATCGACGGCGGCGAGCGCGTCTACTACCGGCTGCTGCTGGGCCCGTCATGCCGGAGCGGGCCGTACGACCTGGTGCTGGTCGCGACCGACGGCGACGGCGTGGGCAACCTGCTGGAGGAGGCCGCCGCGTACGGGATGCGGGTCTTCCCCGGGCTGCCCGCCGCGCCGCAGGACCCGGCCAAGCCGTGGCAGCCGGACGCCGCCCTGACCGGCGCGCTGAACGCCTTCACCGAGCGGGTGCTGTCCGGCTACCGGCAGCGGTTCGGGACGTCGCCGGCGCTGGCCGGGGTCTACCAGTCGTTCGAGCTGGCCATGCGGGACCGGGGGCCCCGGGACCCGGTGCTCGCGCTCTACCGGGCGCAGCACGCCGTGGTCGCCTCCGTGCTGCCGGGCCGGACGATCGCGGTCAGCCCGTACTGGGACGCGCGCCGGTCGCGGGGCTTCCCGCCGAGTGCGGTGGGCGCGGGGTTCGCGGACATCGCGGCCACCCGGGCCGGCCTGCCGATGGTCATCGCCATCCAGGACGGCCGGGGCGTCGGCAAGGTCCCGGTGTACGACGCGGGCCGGGAGGGCGATCCGGTCGACGCCCGGCTCGTTCCCGTGGTGGGCGCCATGCCGTATCGGCAGGCGTACTACGGCTCGACCGCCGACTATGTCGCGGCCGCGGCCCGCCGCGCCGGGCACGGCGTCGAGCTGTGGGTGAACGTCGAGGTCTTCGAGCCCACCCCGGTGGAGGGCGAGTGCGCCAGGACCGACCCGCTGCCGCTGCGCGGGCGGGCCGCGAAGAGCCGGGTGGACCGGCAGGTCATGGCCGTCGGCCGGTACGCCGCGAAGATCATTTCCTACGGCTGGGACCCGTTCCTGACCTGCCGGGACACCCCGGACGCACCCTCGCTCGCCGACGCCGTCATGGCGGCCTGGAACGACCCCCTCGTCATGGACGCGGCCCGGCGCCCCCTGAACGGACGTTCCGGGATCGAGGTACGGGGGCTCAACCTTCGGGGCGGCCCGCTGCGCGTCACGTACCAGGAGACCGGGGGAGGGGCGCGGACGGTCACCCTGACCCCGGAGCCCGGCCTCACCCCGAGGCCGGGCGGTGACGACCGGTCCGGCGGGGTGGTCCGGGAGACGGTCTGGGCGCCGTTCGACCCGGTGGGGATCGACCCGGGCCGGCCCTGGCTCCTGATCACGGCCGTGAACGGCGCCGGCCGCGTCAGCGCCGCCGGCTTCACCGTCCAGTAGCGTCTGCTTCTACTCGACGACCACGGCGTCTTCTTTCTCAGACAGAGCCCTGAACCTCTTCCTCCCCGCCGACCTACGGCGATCAGGCGTCTCCAGCTCACGCGGTTTGTCCTCAGGCAATGCCGCAAGGACATCTCGTTCACAGTCACCCCGCTGAACAGCAGGCGGGCATGGCCGGGCGAGCGGTGCGCGCGTCAGGGCAGCCCTGCCGCCTGGGCGTGAGATCCTCGATCGATGCCCCGGCGCCAGGATCGTCTGACAAGTGAACTCACATAGCGCGCCTGAGTCCTTCGTCGATGCGGGTGCGCAAGGAGCGCAGCGCCTGCCTGAGCTCTTCCGGTTCGATGCCCGTGACGTCAGCGTCGAAAGTGAGGAGCAGTCCTGCCAGCCCTGCCCATGACCACGCACCGAGCGTGAGTCGGCAACTGGAGTCGGTGTCGTGCTCGACCGTCGATCCGCCAGGGGCGAACTGGGCGACGATGGGCGCGGGTAGTGCGACGAGCGCCGACCCGAGGCATGGCCATTCCGCCGGGGTGTCGCCGCGGTCGTGCGTGCTCATGACGAATGCGACCGGATCGCCATGCGGGACGTCGCGGCGGTCGAAGGTTCTCCCCGTGGGCATGCGTGGTTCGAGGCGGTCGATTCGCATCGCGCGCCATCGGTCCGCGTCCGGTTCGAACGCGACGAGGTACCACCGTGCCGCCCACACGACGAGGTCGTGCGGTTCCAGCGTGAGCGTCGTCGGTTCGTCCTCACCGGTGTAGTCCACGCGAACGACGTGCTGCCGGTTGATCGCGCCACCGATGACGCGGATGATGTCGGCGTCGATGGGCGCTGCGGGGAACTCCCAGTAGTTGCGCGCTGCGAGGACGGTGAACGCTTCGGCGTGGATGCGGCTGCGGGCGGGCATCGCCTGCTGCAGCGTGGTGAGGGCGCGGGCCGAGTTCTCGCGGATGCCGGACAGGATCGTGGGGACGGTCTGGAGCGCGACGGCCACCGCGACAGCCTGGTCCTCGTCGAAGACGACCGGCGGCAACCAGGTGGCGCGGCCGAGCCGGTAGCCTCCACCCGCCCCGCGCACGGCCTCGATCTCGTACCCGAGCTCTCTGAGCGTGTCGATGTCGCGTCGCACGGTCCGCACAGACGCCCCGAGCCTGGTGGCGAGCTCCTCGGCGGTCAGGGTCGCGCCGATCCCGAAGATCGACAGCAGCTTGAGCGTCCGCGCGGAGGTAGCAGCCATCGCTCATCCCCTCACATAAAGCGGTCACTCGATGGCAACTATACGGGTCATTGTGGCCGGCATGACTGCTTCACAGAGCCCTCAAGAGGGCACGCATGCACCCGCCGCTTCCTCGGCGCTCATCTCCGGTGCGGGCGCGAGCGCGGCGCTCCTGGTGGTGCTCTTCGGCTCCTTCATGGACCTTCTCGACGCGACGATCGTCACCGTCGCGGCTCCGGCGATAGCCCAAGAGCTGGGGGCCGGCGACGCTCAGATCCAGTGGACGATCGCCGCCTACGTCCTCGCCCTGGGTGCGGGCCTGATCACCGGCGGACGACTCGGTGACCAGTACGGCCGCAAGCGCCTGTTCATGATCGGGCTGGCCGGGTTCATGCTCACCTCCGCACTCTGCGCGCTGGCCGCCGATCCGGGAATGCTCATCGGCATGCGCGCCGCGCAGGGACTGACCGCAGGGATCATGGTCCCGCAGGTGTTCGGGATCATCCGGGCATCGTTCGCTCCGGGCGAGCGTGCCAAGGCGTTCGGCGCCTACGGGGGGGTCCAGGGTCTCGCGTCGGTCGCCGGCCCGCTGCTGGGCGGGCTGCTCGTTGACGGCGACCTGTTCGATCTGGGATGGCGCACAATCTTCTGGATCAACGTGCCTGTCTCGATCCTGGCGCTCATCATCGGCGCGAAGGTGCTGCCGGAGTCCCGCTCCACCTCGACCGCGCGGCTGGACCTCCTCGGCGCGCTGCTCGCGGCCTCGGGCATCCTGCTCCTGCTACTGCCGATCATCCAGACCGAGACCTGGGGATGGACCTGGGCCAGTTACGCCCTCCTCGCCGCCGGAATCATCGTGCTGGCGATCTTTCTCGCCTACGAGCGCCGCCTCACCGGACGCGGGACCGAACCCGTCTTCGATCCGGCTCTGCTCCGAATCCGTGCCTTCGCGATCGGCCTGAGCGCGTCCGTACTCTTCTTCGGCGGCATCGGGTCGTTCTTCCTCACCCTGTCGATCTACCTCCAGAACGGCACCGACCGCAGCGCGTGGGAGACCGGCCTGGTGATCCTGCCCTACGCGCTCGGCTCGATCATCACCTCAGGACTCGGCGTCGCGCTCGCCGCCAAGGCCGGCAGAGCCCTGCTGATCATCGGCTCGCTCACCATCGCGGCATCCCAGCTCGTCCTGTGGGCGATCATCAGGGACGGCAACGATCCCGGATACTGGCACCTTGCCCTCGCTCTTTTCATCGGCGGCCTCGGGCTCGGTCTTGCCGCACCCATCCTCGTCAACGTCGTCCTGGCCGGCGTCCCCGGACGCAACGCCGGCGCCGCGGGGGGCGTGCTCTCCACCGTCAACCAGATCGGCGGCGCCATCGGCATCGCCGTTCTCGGCACGGTCTTCTTCACCGCCGTCGCCGGATCGACGACCGGCACGCCGGGACTGGCCCACTATGGTCACGCGCTCAGCATCGTCCTCGTCGTCTCTGCGGTGCTCTACGTCGTGGC
The DNA here is from genome assembly GCF_031570565.1 of Nonomuraea sp. 3-1Str. NCBI lineage: Bacteria > Bacillati > Actinomycetota > Actinomycetes > Streptosporangiales > Streptosporangiaceae > Nonomuraea > Nonomuraea sp. 3-1Str. The sequence continues at coordinate 230,268 of NZ_JALHBK010000006.1, read as the reverse complement.
GGCACTCGTGATGCTCGCGCTCCCGCAGACCGCGGCCGAGCACGTCGACCGGTGAACCCGTGTGGGGGAGGACCGCACCGCTCAGCTTGCTGTTCAGCCACTGGTGGTCGATGTTCCTGCGCCGCTTCGACCTTGAGCACACGTTCCGCATGCTCAAGCAGATCCTCGAATGGACCGCCCGATGCTGCGCTCACCGGCCGCCGCCGACCGGTGGGCTGGATCATCTTGACCGCGCACACCCATCGGCGGCCGGACGGAGATGAACGGCGCCTCGAACGGCGGCGTCGCCGCCGCCGTTCGAGACGTCTTGATCCTCACGCCGGCCAGGCCCGGCCGGCTTCGGCAGGCCGGGCACGACGGTCAGGCCAGGGTCGCGGCGTGGGGATCCCAGTCCGCCGGGAGCGGCTCCGGCACGGGCGGGGCCGAGCGGACCCGCCGGAACTCACCCCGCTCCCCGGACTCCGTCACAGCCGTCATGATCTCCAGGACGTGCAGCGCCAGCTCGCCCGACGCGCGGTGCGGCGTGCCCGCCCGGATCGACCGGGCGAGGTCGAGGACGCCGATGCCGCGCCCCGCGACCGTCCCCTCCACCGGCAGCTCCCGCCAGTCGGCGTCGTGGAGCCCGCGGGCCAGCAGCGGCCCCTCGAAGGTGTTGGGGTCCGGAAGCGACAGCGCGCCCTCGGTGCCGACGATCTCGATGAGCCGCTTGGGGATCGGCGAGTCGAAGCTGAACGTCGCCGCCGCCCCGCCGCCGCCCGCGAAGTCGATGAGGGCGTCGACGTGCGTCGGCACCTCCACCGGGATCATCGTGCCCGCCTTCGGCCCCGACCCGACGACCCGCACGTCCCGGGCCCGGCGGGTGAGCGCCGAGACCCGCGCCGCCGGGCCGAGCAGGGCGGCCAGCGTGGTCAGGTAGTACGGGCCGAGGTCGAACAGCGGCCCGCCGCCCCGCTGGTAGAAGAACTCGGGACTCGGATGCCACGACTCCGGCCCGAGCCCCTGGGTGGCCGCGGTGACCGCGACCGGCTCGCCGATGAGGCCCGAGCGCAGCGCCCGCAGCGCCGACTGGATGCCGGCGCCGAGGAACGTGTCCGGCGCGTTGCCCACGCGCAGCCCGAGGTCGGCGGCCACGGCCAGCACCTTGGCCGCCTCCTCGGCGTCCAGCGCCAGCGGCTTCTCGCCGTACACGTGCTTGCCCGCCCGTAAGCAGGCCAGCGCCACCGCGGCGTGCGCGACCGGGACGGTGAGGTTGACGACGATCTCCACCTCGGGCAGCGCGAGCACCGTGTCGATGCCGCCCGAGACCGGCACGCCGTACCGCCCGGCGACCTCCGCCGCGCGGCCCTCGTCGAGGTCGGCGACGCCGAGCACCCGCACGTCGGGGAACGCCGTGAGGTTGCTCAGGTACTGGCCGCTGATCACACCCGCGCCGACGAGAGCGACTCCGACCGGCCCGCCGCTCACGCGTCCTCCAGGGAGCTCAGGTAGGCGCGGCTGGTCGCCAGCGCCTCGAACACGTCACCCGCGCAGTGGTCGAGCTCCACGATCCGCCACGCCCCGGCGGGCGCCGCCGCCAGGATCTCCGGCACCGGCATGACGCCCGCGCCGACCGCGGTGTGGGGGGCCTCCTTGCCGCCCGGCCCGTCCTTGACGTGCAGCGCGCTGACCCGGTCGCCGAGGCGGCGCAGCAGCGCGGGCACGTCCGCGCCGCCGACCGCCGCCCAGTACGTGTCCACCTCCAGGAACACCTCCGGCGCCAGCAGGCCGGCCAGCTCCTCCAGCGCGTGCCGCTCGCCGACCAGCGGCTCGATCTCCCACCAGTGGTTGTGGTAGCCGAGCCGCATCCCGTGGGCGGCGGCCCGCTCGGCCAGCCCGTTCAGCAGGTCGGCGGTGCGGGCCAGGCCGTCGCGGGTGGTGAACTCCTCGTGCGCGATGCCGCCCGGGATGACCACCAGCTCCGCGCCGATCGTCGCGATCGCGTCGAACACCGCCGCCGGCTCCTCGCTCAGCAGCGCGTACGCGTGCGTGATCGGCACGGACAGCCCGAGGTCGTCCGCCACCCGGCGGAACCCCTTCGGGTCGGTGGTCGGGTCGAACGGCTCGACGGCGCCGTACCCGAGCTCGGCGACGCGGCGCAGGACGCCGTCGCGGTCGGCGGCGATCGCGTCGCGGACGGTGTAGAGCTGTAAGGCGAGGGGGTTCGTCATCCGGCCACCCCGCCGCGCACGCCGAGCAGGTGCTCCAGCGCGAGCTGGTTGAGGTGGGTGAAGTGGTAGCCGCGCTCGGCCGCCGCCTCCGGGTCGAACTCGTCGGCGGCCAGGTCGGCGAGCGTCTCGCCGGGCGCGAGCGTGGGCACGGCGAGCTGGTCCACGCGGGAGGCGGCCAGCGCCTTCTGGACCTCCGGGTCGGCGCGGAAGGCGCGGGCCTTCTCGCGCAGGATGAGGTACGTCCGCATGTTGGCCGCGGCCGAGACCCACACGTCCTCGGGGTCCTCGGTGCGCAGCGGCTTGTAGTCGAAGTGGCGCGGTCCGTCGTAGCCGCCGTGCTCCAGCAGGTCCACCAGGAAGAACGCGCTCTTGACGTCGCCGTGGCCGAACACCAGGTCCTGGTCGTACTTCGGCCCGTGCTGGCCGTTCAGGTCGATGTGGAACAGCTTGCCCTGCCAGAGGGCCTGCGCGATGCCGTGGACGAAGTTCAGGCCGGCCATCTGCTCGTGCCCGACCTCGGGGTTGAGGCCGACCATCTCGGGGTGCTCCAGCTCGTTGATGAACGCGAGCGCGTGCCCGATGGTCGGCAGCAGGATGTCGCCGCGGGGCTCGTTCGGCTTGGGCTCGATGGCGAAGCGCATGTCGTAGCCCTGCTCGATGACGTACTGGCTGAGCAGGTCGAGCGCCTCCTTGTAGCGGGCCAGCGCCGCGCGGATGTCCTTGGCCGCGTCGGACTCGGCGCCCTCGCGCCCGCCCCAGCACACGTACGTCGTCGCGCCCAGCGAGGCGGCGAGGTCGATGTTGCGCATGACCTTGCGGAGGGCGTAGCGGCGGACGTCGCGGTCGTTGCTGGTGAACGCGCCGTCGCGGAACACCGGGTGGGTGAAGAGGTTCGTGGTGGCCATGGGGACCTTCATCCCGGTCTCGCCCAGCGCCTTGCGGAACGCCTCGATGGCCCTGTCCCGGTCGGGCTCGACGGCCAGCAGGTCGTCGTCGTGGAAGGTGACGCCGTAGGCGCCGAGCTCCGCCAGGCGGTGTACGGTCTCCACGGGGTCGAGCGCGGGCCGGCTGGCGTCACCGAAGGGGTCACGAGCCTGCCATCCGACCGTCCACAGGCCGAAGGTGAAGCGATCATCGGGGGTTGGATTGAACGAGCTCATGGTGCCCTCTCGCCGGTCTAGGATTAAGTCCACAATCTGCACATAATCCTCGGAGGCAGATGTGGCATCGTCAAGAGGCGTGCGGCACGATTCCATGCGCGCCCGCAATCTCGCCGTCGTGCTCGGTGAGATCCGCGCGGCGGGCCCGCTCACGCGGGCCGCTCTCGCCGAGCTGACCGGGCTGACCAAGACCACCGTGTCCAAGCTGGTCTCCGACCTGCTCGACGCCGGTGTGGTCGTGGAGAACGGAGCCGTCCGCGACGGCGAGCGCGGCCGGCCGGGCGTCGCCGTGAGCCTGAGCGGCCACCGGGTCGCCACGCTCGGCCTGGAGGTCAACGTCGACTACCTCGCGGCCTGTGTGGTGGACCTCACCCGCGCCGTCCGCGTGCGCCGTACCCGGCCCGCCGACAACCGCGGTTCCCGTCCCGAGGCCATCCTCGCCGACCTGCGGGAGCTGGCCGTCCAGGCCGTCGCCGAGGCCGAGCGCGCCGGGCTGCGCATCACCGGCGCCGCCCTGGCCGTGCCCGGCCCCGTCCAGGACGGCCTGCTGCGCAACGCGCCCCATCTCGGCTGGCGCGACCTCGGCGTGGCGGGCCAGCTCGGCCTGCACGACCTGGCGTGCGAGGTGGACAACGAGGCCAACCTGGCGGCGCTCGGCGAGCTGTGGTTCGGCTCCGGGGAGACCGACTTCCTCTACGTCTCGGGCGAGATCGGCATCGGCGCGGGGCTGGTGGTGGACGGATCGCTGTTCCGCGGCACGTACGGGCTGGCCGGCGAGCTGGGGCACGTCGTCGTCGTGCCCGACGGCCCCGCCTGCCGCTGCGGCGGCCGCGGCTGCCTGGAGGTGTACGCGGGGCAGGACGCGCTGCTCGGAGCCGTGGTGCCGATGCGCGGGCGCGTCGCGGCGCTGCCCGGTGCGGCGGCGGCCCTGCCCGCGGCCGCCGCCTCCATCGAGGGGCTCGTGTCGCTGCTGGAGGCGGGCGACCGGTCGGCCCTCGCCGCGGCCGGCCAGGCGGGGGAGGCGCTCGGGCTGGCGCTCACCTCGGCGGTCCATCTGCTCGACCCGGGGACGATCGTGCTGGGCGGGGCGTTCGCGCGGCTGTTCCCCTGGCTCGAACGGCCCGTGTCGGACGTCCTGTCGGCCCGGCTCCGGCAGATGCGGCGCACCGCGCCGCGGCTCGCGGTCTCGGCGATCGGCGCGGACGCGGCGATCCTGGGTGCGGCGGGCCTGGCGATGCAGCGGGTGATCGCGGACCCGGCGGGCGCCCTCGCCCTCTGATCTCTTTCAGGCCGTCAGTGCCCGGGTGAGGACGTCCGCGAGCAGGGCCGCCTGCGACCCGTCCTCGTCCAGGTCGGGGTCGAGGATCGTCACCTGGAGGCCCGCCGCGCCCGGCAGCCGCAGCAGGCCGCGCAGCAGTCGTACGAGCTCGTCGGGGGAGAGCCCGTCGGGGCTGGGGCAGTCGACGGCGGACATCACGGACGAGTCGAGCACGTCGGCGTCCAGGTGGATCCAGAACCCGTCGAGCTCCTCGCGGGCCAGCACCCCCGCCGCCGCCTCCTCGCCCCGGGACGCCACCTCGCCGGCGAGCACGTACGCGAGGCCGACGTCCGCGATGTCCGGCAGATCCTCGTCGTCCCGGACCCCGAGCACGATCACGTCCTCGTCGCGCACGTACGGCCGCAGGCCGTCGATGTCGGTCAGACGGCCGTCGCCGCGCCCGGTCACCAGCGCCAGGTCCTCACCGGCCGCCGCGACGCCGGCGTCGGATGAGTTGCCCTGGTGGCGGAAGTCGGCGTGCGCGTCGAGGTAGGCCAGCCCGTACCGGCCCTCGCGCCGCAGCGCCAGCGCGGACCCGAGCACGATCGAGCAGTCGCCGCCCAGCACCACGGGGAACCGCCCCTCGCCGCGCAGTCCGGCGATGCGCCCGGCCAGCTTCTCCGTGTAGGCGGCGATGGCCTGGCCGTTGCGAACACCGTCGCCGGGCTGCCAGGTGGCCACGTACCGGGGCGGCACCACGGCGCCGGCGTCGCTCGCGCCGAGCCGCTGGAGCAGCCCGGCGTCGCGCAACGCCCACGGGGCCTTGTAGCAGCCGGGGACCGTGCCGGACGCGGGCGGCCGCAGGCCGAGGTTGGACGGGGCGTCAAGCACGACGAGGCTTCTGTCAGTGGTTATACTGCTCATACTCCTGACGGTAGCACGGGATGATGGGATGGCGGAATGCGGGACTACGCGGAAACGGGCCTGGTGGCCCTCGACCTGGCCAACACCTGGGACCCGTACCTGGACGACCCGGAACGCCTGCCGGACGTGGACGCGCTGCGCCGCTTCTGCGCGGCGCTGCAGGTGGACGGGGGCGCGAACGGGCCGGAGGACCTGGAGGCGGTCCGATCGACGCGTTACCGGCTGCGCGCCGTGCTCTCCGTCGACCCTCAGGACCGGGCGCACGCCCTCGCCCGCTGGACGGAAGGCCTCCCGCTGCGCCCGGCCATCGAGGACGCGAACGGCGCCCCCCGGCTCCGCCTCGCCCCGGCACCCGGCGCCCCGCTCGCCGACCGCCTGGCCGTACGCGCCGTCCAGGAGTTGCTCGACCTCGCGGCGGAGGGCGACTGGGACCGCGTCCGGATGTGCGCCGCCGCCCCGTGCCGGGACACCTTCGTGGACCGCAGCCGCCCGGGCCGTCGCCAGTTCTGCTCCACCCGCTGCGCCAACCGCGCCCACGCCGCCGCCTCCCGCGCCCGCCACCGCCCCTGACACCTGTTTGGGCCACTCAGGCGATGTAGACGTTCATGCCTGCGTAGTCGAAGGTGATGGCGTGGGGCTTGAAGAACTCGTGCGTGAAGTTGGCGATCGTCTCGAACCCGAAGAGCTGGAGCCAGGGCCACCCGCCGACGACACCGGGGACGTTCCGGCCGACGGTCTTGCCGAGGCTCATCCTGGCGGGAGTGATCGGGTAGACCGTCATCCCGCCACCCGTGTCCGGATGGGCGTAGTCGATCTCGATGCCCGCCTTCTTGGCGTTCTCCTCGGTCGTCATGACGCCCATGCCCATGCCTCCCGTGTCGAGGGAGGCCACCCGTGGCCCGTAGTCGTTGAGGCTCCCCAGCGTGCAGGGCACGTGGTCGCCGGCCAGCCACAACGGCAGGCGGTCGGCCCCTGCGCGCCCGGCCTCCGCCCGGAGGTCGCGCAGCTGTGCTCCCGTCTTCCGCCGTAGGACGAGCGCCTGGTTCGCGTAGTCCATCGTGGCCAGGAAGTGGTAGAGCAGCGTGGTCCCGATGACACCCGACGGGCGAGAGCCGTCCGGCAGGTCCGGCATTCTCAGGTCGTACCAGACGACGGGAACGTTGCGCAGCACGATGTCACCCAGCTGGAACGACTCCATGACGCCGTGGTAGGTCGTCAGGGTCTGCCCGGCGGGATGGCTCGTGCTCGTGGACAACGCGCGCAGACCGGCCTGCTCCGCCATCTCCGTGGAGAAGGCGAGCGTCGCCCCGGTGTCGATGAGGAACCGCTTCGGCTTCGACCCGTTCGCGGCGGCCTCGACGCAGGGCAGAGGATCGACGCACACCAGGGGAACCCGCGTCCTCTGAGCGCCGCGCATCTCGTACGGCGTGCCGGTCACGCCGGCGTACTGGGTGGCGACCGCCGCGTCGCTCTGGTCGCCGGTGCTCCTCAGCAGCGGCACCGCGCGGGCGAGCCTGTCCTGCCGGACGTAGCATTGCGCGAGCTGCCGCCTCGAAAAGGTGTCGTCGGGCGCCAGGCGGACGGCCTTGCTCAGGAACCTCTCGGCATCCTCGAACTTGTTGGACAGCAGCGCGATGCGTCCGCGCTGCGCCACGCCGTGGGCGTTGCCGGGGTCCTGCCGCAAGAGATGCGCGTAGCCCCGATCGGCCTCCTTGAAGCTGCCGGCTTTGAACAGCTGGTCGGGGTCGATGGTCGATGACGAGGAGCTCAGGGTCATCGAGAGGGGCGCGCTTTCCGGGGGGCCCAGGTGCGGAGCCAGCGCGGCAGCTCCCGCGGCCAGGCCCGCACGCCGCAGGAACTTACGTCGATCGATGTTCTCAGGGGTGCTCGGCGTGGACGAGGATGTTCGGGGTCGAATCATGGGAGGTATTGCATCCAGCGATGTGTTCACTCCGTATAAACCCGGCGATCAGCGCCACGCGGGTCCTGTACGCGGGGGTGCAGGGGGACGGTCAGGCGAACAGGGCGCGGCCCCAGTAGTCGCCGGCGTCCCGGACTCCCGGCGGGCATGCGAACAGCCCGCTCGACACGTGCTTGATGTACTCGTTCAGCGCGTCGTGCCTGGCCAGGTTCATCTGCACGGGCACGAACTGGGTGCGCGGGTCGCGCTGGTAGGCGATGAAGAACAGACCGGCGTCGAGCCGCCCCAGGCCGTCGGAGCCGTCCACGTAGTTGTAGCCGCGCCGCAGCAGGTGGGCGTTGGCGTTGTGGCTGGGGTGGGCGAGTCGTACGTGGGCGTCCGCCTTGATGTACGGCTGGCCGTCCGGCCCCGTGGCGTTGAAGTCGGGCGTGTCGAACTCGGCCTTCCGGCCCAGCGGCGCCCCCGCCCCCTTGTCGCGCCCGAAGACGGCCTCCTGCTCGGTCAGCGAGGTGCGGTCCCACGTCTCGACGGTCATGCGGATCTTGCGCGTCACCATGTACGTGCCGCCGGCCATCCAGTCGGAGCCCGACGCCCACAGGTGGTCGCGCAGGAGCTGGGCGTCCTCCAGCTTCATGTTGTTGGTGCCGTCCTTGAAGCCCATGAGGTTGCGCGGCGTGGCCTGGGCCCGGGAGGTGGACGACGTACGGCCGAAGCCGAGCTGCGACCACTTCACCGACACCTTGCCGAACCCGATCCGGGCCAGGTTGCGGATGGCGTGGACCGCGACCTGCGGGTCGTGGGCGCACGCCTGCACGCAGATGTCGCCGCCGGAGATGTCCGGGTTGAGGTGCTCGCCGGGGAACTTGGGCAGGTCGGCCAGCGCCGCGGGCCGCTTGGCCGCCAGCCCGAACCGGTCGTCGAACAGCGACGGCCCGAACCCGATCGTCAGCGTCAGCCCGGAGGCGGGCAGGCCGAGCGCCTCGCCGGTGTCGTCCGGCGCGGCCTCCGGGGAGCCGCCGACGGCGCCGAACGTGCCCGCGTCCTTGCCCTGCGTCAGGCGGGCCGCCGCGGCGGTCCACTCCTGGAGCAGCTCGACCAGCTCGGCCCGCTTGTCGGTGATCACGTCGAAGGCGACGAAGTGCAGCCGGTCCTGGGCCGGGGTGACGATGCCGGCCTGGTGCTCGCCGTAGAACGGGACGGGGTCGGAGGTGGAGGCCGCCCGGGCCACCGGCTCGTCGAGCAGCGAGCGCGTGGCGACGGCGCCCGCGCCCACGACCGCCACCCCCGCCGCGCCGAGTCCGAACAGCTTCCTGCGGCTCAGCCCGCTTCCGTTGCCGCCCGCCTGGTCGCCGTGCTCGTCCACCGTCACCCCTCCTTGCCCGCTGTTCACTTCGCCACGATGGGGGCGATCTGGCTGATCGGCTCCCCGAGGGCGTTGATCGCGTCCGACAGCTTCTTCAGGTCGGCCTTGGACAGCTTGTCGTGCAGCTCCCAGCCGTCGCCCTTCTGGTGGACGGCCAGCGCCGCCTCGGCCGCCGCGAACCTCTCGTCGAGCGTCTTGACCAGGTCCGGCGCCCGCTCCTCCAGCACCGGCCGGAGCGCCTGCACGGCTGCCTTGGAGCCCTCGACGTTGGCGTCGAAGTCCCACAGGTCGGTGTGCGACCAGATGTCCTCCTCGCCGGTGATCTTGCCGGTGGCGACCTCGTCGAGCAGCTCCTTGGCGCCGTTGGCGAGGTTGAGCGGGGTCAGCTCCGTCGCGTTGGCCTTGGCGACGATGGTCTTGACGTCGGCGATCAGCTTGTCGGCGACGGGGCTGTCCTTGCCGACGTCCTTGGTCACCCACAGGTCCTTCTCGATGCGGTGGAAGCCGGTCCACTCCTCGCCCTCGGCGAGGTCGGCCTCGCGGGCGTCGATGGCGGGGTCGAGGTCGCCGAAGATCTCCGCCACCGGCTCGATCCGCTCCCAGTACGTACGGGAGACCGGGTAGAGCTCCTTGGCCTTGGCGACGTCGCCGGCCTTGACCGCGTCCACGAACTCCTGCGTCTTGACCAGCAGCGTGTCGCTCTGCGACTTGACGTACCTCTTGTACTCGGCGGTCGCGGCGGCCAGCTTGGCGTCCTTGGTGAGCGGCTTGTGCTCGCCCGTCACCTTCAGCGGGTTGCGGATGCCCTTGCCGACCATGCCGGGCTTGCAGGTCGCCTCGTACGTGCCGGCCGGCAGCTCGGCGACCACCTCGCGGGTCAGGCCGGGCACGATGTTCTCCACCTCGGCCATGACGCGGTCGCCCGGCGCGTACACGTAGAACTCGGTGACCTTGCTGCCGCCGTTGGTGATCGCGAACGTGCTGGTGCCGGCCGTCACCTCGGAGGCGGCCACCTTGCACTCGGTGTCGGACGCGGCCACGGTGATCTTCCCGGGCTTGCCGGCGGCCGCCGAGCCGGTGGCCGGCTGCTCGCCGGAGCCGCAGGCGGCCAGGCAGAGCAGGGCCAGAGCGCCGGCGGCCGGGATCAGGCCGTGCCGGGCGAGGGGGGTGCTGATGCGCATGGTGCTCCTCAACGGTCAGGCGGACGGCCGGGCGGCCGGGGTCGTGGACGTCGTGGTCGGCGTCGTCCTGGTGCGCTGCGGGCGCAGGAAGAGGAAGAGCGTGGGCACGAGGTACAGCAGCCAGGCGAGGGCTTCCAGCACGCTGGGCTGCGGCGTCAGGTTGAGCGTCCCGGCCAGCAGCGCACCGTACCAGGAGTCGGCGGGGACGACCGCGCTGACGTCGAAGGCGTAGGTGTTGAGCCCCGGCAGGATGGCAGCCTCCTGCAGGTCGTGCACACCGTACTTGAAGATGCCGGCGGCGACGAGGATGAGCAGCAGCCCGGTCCAGGTGAAGAACTTGGTGAGGTTGATCCGCAGGGCGCTGCGGTAGAGGCCCCAGCCGATCAGCACGGAGGTGAGCAGGCCCAGGCTGATGCCGGTCAGCGGCGCGGCGGTGGCGGTGGCGCCCTGGACGGAGGCGAAGAACAGCAGCGCCGTCTCCAGGCCCTCGCGGGCGACGGCGAGGAACGCCATGACGACGACGGCCAGGGAGCCCATCTGCAGGGCGTCGGTGAGCTTGCCCCGCAGCTCGCCGGAGAGCGCGCGGGCGGTGCGGCGCATCCAGAAGATCATCCAGGTGACGAACACCACGGCCAGCAGGGACGTGATCGCGTCGAAGAGCTCCTGGCCGGTGTGGCCGAGGTTGGCGGCGGTGAAGGTGAGCAGCGCCCCGAAGCCCACGGACAGCGCGACGGCGCAGCCGACGCCCACCCACACGTGCGGGAGCCGGTCCCTGCGGTCGCTCTTGACGAGGAACGCGATGAGGACCGAGACGACGAGCGTCGCTTCCAGTCCCTCGCGCAGTCCGATCAGGTAACTGGCGAACACGGTCACTCCCGCAGCGGCGTAGGAAAGGCTTACCTAAATTAGGGCAGGTGGAGCCTACCCAATGCAAGCGGGTCGACTGACACGCCCCTCCTCTTCGTGCCCCATCGCAGGTCAAAAGGGGAACGTCTACGGCGGCCTATTTCACCGCGTCCAACCGGTAAAGCCACGGCGCGCGTTGCCGCTGGACCGGCCGGGCCGAGGAAGGTGGCCCCAGGAGTCCGTACAGGGGGATCGCGATGGACGATCAGATGGGTGACGCCTTCGGCGTGCGGGTGGCGGGACTGCCGGCCGACGGGCTGGAGGAGTTGCGGTTCACGCGCACCTGGGCGCTGGTGGACGAGATCCTCGCGGAGGACCACGCCGAGGCGGGACGCGGTCACCACGGCGAGCCCGGCGACGAGCCGGACGACGACGACCAGGACGACGAGCCGGACGGCGGCCCGTACGGCGCGGGCGGACACAGGTTCGGCCGCGACCCGTACGGCGCGCCGGTCGAGGAGGGCGACGACGGCGACGGCTGGGCCGACGAGGCGCCGGGCGCGCTGGCCGAGGCGCTGGCGGCCGAGCTGGCCGACCGGGCCGACGCGCTGCGCTCCCTGGGCGGCGACGACGCGTTCCTGCGCGGGCTGGCCTGCGCCAGCCCCGGCCTGTCGGCCACGATGGAGAGCTGGCTGGCCAGGCCCGGCGCGGTGCCGAGACGGCCCAGGCTGGCACGCCTGGCCAGGAACGTCGCCCGCGCCGCTTCCACGGCCAGCCCGCACGCCGCGTTCACGATCAACGGGCTGGGCCGGTGGGCGGACACGGGACCGGCTCTGACCCCGGCCAGCGAGCTGCGCTGGAGCGCCGTGCCCGAGGTGGACCTCGCGACGGTGCGCCGCGTCTGGGCGGCGCTGGCCGAGCGGCCGGCGCTGCGCGAGGCCGTGCGGGTGCGGGTCAACCCCAGCCTGTGGCAGGAGGACGGCCGGCTGTGGTTCCTCGGAGCCGGGTCGCGCGCCGGAGACGGGGACGAGGGCGGGGGCAGCGGCGGCGGCCGGTCGGCCGGCGGTCCGTTCCGCGAGCCGGTCGAGGCCCCGGCGCCCGCCGCGGTCCTGGCCGAGCCGGCCGTCGCCGGGGCGCTGGCCTGGGTGCGCGCCACGCCCGAGCCGACTGTCGGGGCGCTGGAGCGCGCCGTCGCCGAGCCGGGCGTGGTGAAGCGGCTCCTCGACCTGGGGCTCCTGGAGCGGCTGCGGCCGTTCGCCGACCAGGCGCTGGACCCGCTCGCCGACCTCGCCGCCTGGGTGGAGGAGGTCCTGCCCGGCGACTCGCCGGACCGGCCGTGGCTGCCCAACGCGCTGCGCGAGGCCGTCGAGGCGACGTACGGCGAGCGCATCAGGCCCGTGGCCGGCTGGCTGCTCGCCCGGCTCGGCGACACGGTGGGGCTCGGCGAGCGCGGCGTCCGGCTGGAGACAGCCGTGTCGACGGCCCCGCCGGCCGTGTGCGGGCGGGCCGCCTGGCAGCCGGTGCTGCGCGACCTGGACGCCGTGCGCCGCCTGGCCGCCGTGTTCGACCCGGACCTTCCGGTCAAGCTCACCGCCGCCGAGCACTTCGTGGAGCGCCACGGGGCGGAGGCGTCGGTGCCGTTCCTGGCCTTCTACCGCGACGCCCCCGCCGCCTGCGCGGACCTGCGGGCGCTGCTGGACCGGACCGGCCCGCCCGGCGGCTCGCCGGGACGCCGGGTGGCCCGGCTGCGGCGCGAGACCTGGAACGCCCTGTACGCCTCGCCGCCCGACGAGCGGGGCGTGCTGGTCGCCGACCCGGACATCGTGGAGAAGATGGCGGTGTCCTGGCCCGCCTACGTCCGCCCGCCCGGCTCCATCACCTGCTACGGCCACCTGACGGCGGGCCCGGAGTTCGTGCTGAGCACGGTCACCACCGGCTACGGCCGGGGCGCCGGCAGGACCCGCCACCTGCTCGCCCGCGCGGGCGTGAGCGTGCCCGACGGGACGCGGCAGCCGGTGGCCGAATGCCTGGGCAGCTTCGGCAACCACCTGAACCTGCGGCCCGCCTCGGCCGTGGGTGTCGACTACCCGTTCACCGTCACGGACGGCGCGGAGCTGTCGCTGACGGACCTGCGCGTCTCGTACGATCCCGGCACGCTGCTCCTGGTGCTGACCGGCGCCGACGGCGAGCCGGTGCGGCCCGCCCACCTCGGCATGTCGGCGCCGCGCGCGCTGCCGCCGGCCTGGTCGTTCCTGGTCCGGGTGTTCGGCGAGCCGATGGGGCTGGCGCCGGTGCCGTGGCGTTCGGCCGCGGCCGTCGACGAGGTGCAGGCCAGGCCGCGGCTCCAGCTCGGCCGGGTGGTGCTGGCGCGGGCCGGCTGGCGGATGCCGGTAGCCGAGCTGCCCGTGCCGTACGAGGGGGAGAGCGACGCGGCGTTCGTGCTGAGGACGGCGCGCTGGCTGGAGCGGCACGGTATCCCCCGGCGGTTCTTCGTCCGCTTCGGCTCGGGGCGGCGCGCGGCCCGCAGGCCGTTCTACGTGGACGTCACCGACCACTTCCTGCTGCTGGCGATGGCCCGCTCGGCGGCCGGCAAGGACGGGAACGTGGTGCTGGAGGAGGCCCTGCCGGACCCGGCGGACGCCCCTTCCTACGGGGTGCACGGCAGGCGGGTCACGGAGTACGCGCTGGACGTCTCAGGCTGAGGTGCGCCGGGGCCGGAGGTCCGTCAGCGACGGCACGACGCGCATCGTGCGCAGGAACACCGCCCCGAGGAGGGCGCCGGAGAGCAGGGGCAGGCCGTGGTTGTCGCCGATGACGGCGAGCGCCACGGCCCCCGCGAGCAGCGCGCCGGCCGCCAGTCGCGGAGGCGCGGGGAGCCCGGCGCGGCCGGTCAGCACCCAGACGGCCAGGCCGCCGGCCAGTCCGGCGACGGCGACCGAGCTGCCCGCGCTGTACTGGCCGGTCAGGTAGCCGACGGCGTTGCCGGCCAGGGCGCCGGCCGCGTACAGGACGGCCCAGCGGAGCCGGCCGAGGACCCGCTCGGCGGCGGCGCCGACCACCAGCAGCATCAGCCCGTTGAAGACGACCTGGTGCCAGCCCTCGGGGTTGACCAGGATCGGGCTGGCCAGGCGCCACCACTGGCCGTGGAAGAAGCCGGGGGTGCGGGCGAGAGCCTGGGTGAAACCGGGCAGCAGCACGCCGAGGGCGGTGGTCACGGCGGTGACGCCGAAGACGGCCCAGGTGAGGACGGGGCGGGCCCCGGGATGCCGGGGGAAGACGAGATTCACGAGTGGTCCTTCCATGGCTCCTCCCATGATGGGGGCGCCGGGCATGGTCAGGCGGCGGGGACGAGCTCCTCCTGCGGGGCGGTCCGCGCCCGGCCGGCCGCGCGCAGCAGCGCCGCGCAGAGCAGGGCGGCGGTCATGACGGCCGCGGCCACCGCGAACACCACGTCGAGCGAGGAGACGAACGCCCCGACGGCGGCCGGGTGCGTGGCGAGGTCCGCGAGGTCGAGCCCGCCCGTCTTCTCGGCGAGCACGCGGGCCAGCAGTGAGCCGAAGGCGGCGGACCCGAGGGCCATGCCGAGGTTCTGGAACCAGCGGATGCCGGTGGTCGCCACGCCGAGGTGCGCGGCCGGCGCCTGCTGCTGGACGAACGTGATGAGCTTGCCGAGGAGCTGGCCGAAGCCGAGACCGACCAGCAGGAGCGCGGCCCGCACCAGCCACAGGGAGGTGTCCTCGCGCAGGAACGCGAGCCAGACGAGGGCGAGCGCCGTGGCGGACGTGCCGGCCACGAGCGAGGCGCGGACGGAGGCGTTACGCCCGACGAAGCCGGACGCGGTCAGCCCGATCGCCATGAAGACGAGGTAGCCGGCGGCCCCGGTGGCGCTGACCCCGCGCGCCACCTGGAGGTAGAGCATCAGGTAGATCATGGTGCCGACCATGGCGACGCTGCACAGGATCTGCACGAGGTAGGCGCCGCGCAGGCCGCCGACGCGGAAGAGGCTCAGGGGCAGGATCGGGTGCGCCGCCGTGGCCTGCCGCCGGACGAACAGCGCGAGTGACACGACCGCGGTGGCGCCGAGGCCGAGGATCATCGGCGAGCTCCAGGCGTACTCGGTGCCGCCCCAGTCGCAGACCAGCAGCAGCGAGCCGGCGAAGGCGGCGGCGAGCACGGCGCCGGCGACGTCGATGGAGCCCCTGGCGGCGTGCCGGGGGATGCGCACGGCCCACAGGGACCCGCCGATGATCAGCACGGTGATCGGGAGGTTGACGAGGAAGGCCATCCGCCAGTTCCCGTGGTCGGCGAACAGACCGCCCACGAGCGGGCCGACGGCGAAGCCGATGCCCCCCACGAGGCCGGCGAGCGCACTGGGACGGCCGTCGTCGCCGGGCTCGCGCAACTGCGCTATCAGCACCATGGTGACGCTCATCAGGCCGCCCGCGCCGATGCCCTGCACCGCGCGGAAGGTGATGAGCTGGGACATGCTCTGCGCCAGGCCGCACAGCAGCGAGCCGGCGGCGAACGTGCCCACCGCGCCGATGAAGACCTGCTTGGCGCCGAGCGCGTCGCACAGCCGGCCGTACAGGGGGAGCACCGAGGTGGCGCCGAGGGCGAAGGCGGTGACGAGCCAGGCGACGTGGTCGAGGCCGCCCGCGGGGTCGAGCTCGCGGACGATCGGGACGATGGCCGAGGAGACGATGTTCTGGTCGAGGACGGCGACGACGATGGTGAGAAGGCAGAGTACCTGCGCCACGCCGCGCTGGGTCTTGGTCATGGCGATACTCTAGGACGAAATTTACACCAAGACAACTTTTTAACTTGGTGTATTCTTGCGCCATGGAACTAGGCTTGCGTGAGTTGAAGAAGCAGCAGACCCAGCGCTCGTTGTGGCGGACGGCGATCGAGCTGTTCCTGGAGCGCGGCTTCGACAACGTGTCGGTGGCGGAGATCGCCGCGGCGGTCCAGGTGTCGAAGAAGACGGTCTTCAACTACTACGCAACGAAGGAGGACCTGGTCCTCTCCCCGATGGAGGCGCACGTGGACGACGCCGCCCGCATCGTGCGGGAGCGCGCGCCCGGCGAGACGGCCGTGGCGGCGCTGCGCCGTCACTTCCTCGCCATGCTCGCCGAGCGCGACGCCTCGACGGGGCTCAACGACACGCCGGAGGTCCTGAGCGTCATGCGGCTCATCCAGAGCACCCCCGCGTTGCAGGTCAGGGCGTTCGCCTTCCACCGGCACGCCCAGGAGCTGCTGGAGCGCGAGCTCGCCGCGCAATCCGGGCGCGACGACGTGACGGCCCGCGTGGCGGCGGCGCAGATCATCTACACGCGCGCCGCCCTCGTCACCGAGAACCTGCGCCGCCTGTTCGCCGGCGAGCCGGCCGACGCGGTCTACCCCGACGCGTCGGCCGACGCCGAGCGGGCCTTCGACCTGCTGGAGAAGGGGCTCGGCGACTACTGCGGCGGCCCCTAGCGGAGGCTGTCCGCCAGCAGGCCGAGCAGCGGCTCGCGCCGGTCGCACCGCTCCAGCAGGAACGAGTCGGCCAGCGCCACCAGCTCGTCGTCGCCGAGGCCCCTGAACAACTCGGCGTACTCCGGCAGCAGGGCCTGCGCGATGAGGATGTGCCTGACGAGGTCGTCGGTCTGGTACCGGGCGCCCCACGGGTAGGGGTTCCAGCCGGGGGCCTCGGTCTCGACCAGCCGGTGCAGCGGCGCCAGCTCGCTCGCCGTCTCCTCCATGGTCGAGCCCCACCGGTCGGCGCCCAGCCGCCGCTTCTTCTCGATGAACGGGCCGAACCGCTCCAGGTACGGCCCCCGGGCGCAGACCAGACCCTGCAGGCCCACGTCCTTGTACGTCCACAGCGACCAGCCGGCGTCGTACCCGTCGTAGATCTCCAGCTGGTCCCGCAGGATCTGGTAGCGCTGCCGGTCCGTGTCGGGGTCGCCGGTGTAGACGGGCCCGAACTCGCCCACCCACAGCGGCGTCCCCGTCTCCCGCTGGAACCGCGAGCGCCGCTCGAAGGCCCGCTCCAGCTCGCCCCGGTCGCACCACTCGCCGCGCGTGTACCCCGGGTACGGCCCGCCGTGGGCGAACCCGGCCAGGGCGTAGTCGTGGCAGACGAACACCGTGTTCTCGTACATCTCACGGAAGACCGTGAAGTCCGTGGCGTAGGTGTTGCCGTCGAGGAACAGCACGTGGCGCGGGTCGGCGGCGCGCAGCGCCTTCACCAGCCGGTCGTAGAACGGCCCGACGACCTTGCCCGACGGGTCGCCCGGCTCGTTGACCGGGTTGTAGCCCGCCACCCACGGATGGTCGCGGTAGTGGTCGGCGATCGCCTCCCACAGGTGCACGACCCGGTCCTGGAAGTGCCGGTGCTGCCACAGCGCCGCGACGTGTGTGGGGTTGTCGGAGTGCCAGTGCTGGTTCTGCGAGCCGGGCAGGGCGTGCAGGTCGATCACGCTGTACAGGCCGTGCGCGCCGAGCGCGTCGATCACCCGGTCCAGGTGCCGGAAGCCGTCCTCGATGATCTCGAACGGCCGGTCGTCGGACTCGAAGTGCCGGTAGTTGACCGGGATGCGCACGCAGTTCATGCCCAGCCCCGCCAGCAGCGCCGCGTCGTCCTCGGTGAAGAACGAGCCGAGCAGCCGCTCGAAGAACAGCGCCGCCCGATCCTCGCCCAGCACCTCGCGCACGGCCAGCCGCATCGACGACTCGTTGGCGGGGTACCCGGTGATGAAGTTCTCCATGTTGAGCCAGCCCCCGAGTCCCACGCCGCGCAGCCGCACCGGCGTGCCGTCGGAGGTCAGGAGCCGTGTTCCGGACACATGCAGCATGGTCACCCTTTCGTCGCGCCCGCGGTCAGTCCGCCGATGAGGTGCCGCTCGGCGACGGCGTAGAAGCCCAGCGCCGGCAGCATGGCCAGCACCAGGTAGGCGAGCACCCGCGCGGTGTCCGAGGCGTACTGGCCCTGGAACTGCTGCACGCCCAGCGGCAGCGTCCACGCCGACTCGTCGCTGAAGACCACCAGCGGCAGCATGAAGCTGTTCCAGCTCCCGACGATGGCCAGGACCGAGACGGTGGCGAGCGCGGGGCGCGCCATCGGCAGCAGGATGCGCCAGAAGAACCCGAACGGCGTGCAGCCGTCGATGGTGGCGGCCTCCTCGACCTCGCCGGGGATGCTGCGGAAGAAGCCGCGCAGGATGATGATCGTCAGTGGCAGCCCGAAGGCGGCCTGGGTGAGGATCACCCCGAGCGGGTCGTCGATCAGCCCGAACGTACGCAGCAGCACGAAGATGGGCAGGATGGCCACGGCGAACGGGAACATCAGCCCCACCGTGAAGACCGTGAACAGCAGCTCCCGGCCCCGGAAGGCGAAGCGGGCGAAGACGTAGGCCGCCATCGCCGACAGCAGCACCACGATCACGGTCGTCGCCACCGCGATGAACGTGCTGTTCCAGAGCTGGCGCCAGAACGACCCCGAGCCGAGCACGTCGGTGTAGTTGCCGATCACCCACGGGTCGGGCAGGCCGAAGGCGTTGGTGGAGAGCTGGTCGGTGCTCTTGAATCCGCCGAGCACCGCGTACACGACCGGCACGAGGATGAACGCGCCCACGATCCAGGCGACGGCGTGCAGGGGAAGGGTGTTGCGTCTCACCGGTGGTCTCCCATCGACGTCGTCGCGCCCTCCAGGTCGCGCCGCATCACGAACCGCTGGTAGAACAGCGCGAAGACGAGGCTCAGGCCGAACATCACCACGCTGATCGCGCTGGCGTAGCCCACCTGGTTGCGGCCGAAGCCGAACTCCATCATCGTGACCGCCATGGTCTCCGAGGCGTGGGAGGGGCCGCCCTCGGTGAGGATCCAGACGAGGTCGAAGAGCTGGATCGTGTAGATGACCGACAGGAACACGCTGATCCGGATCGTCGGGCCGAGCAGCGGCAGGGTGACGTGGCGGAACACCTTCCACGGCGTGGCGCCGTCGATCTGCGCGGCCTCGATCAGCTCGTCCGGGATGTTCTGCCGCCCGGCCAGGTAGATCATCATGTGGAACCCGAAGTACTTCCACGTCATCACGAGGAACAGCGACGGCATGACGGTGCCCGTGTCGGCCAGCCACTCCGAGTCCAGCCCGACCACGCCGAGGATCTGGTTGGCCAGGCCCGCGTCGGGCGAGAGCAGGAGCGAGAACAGCACGCCCGTGATGACCTCGGACAGCACGTACGGCGCGAAGAAGACCAGCCGGTAGACGGCCCTGCCGCGGACGCGCTGGTGCAGCAGCATGGCGATGGCCAGCGAGAACGGCAGCTGCACGCACAGCGACAGGAGGATCAGCAGGACCAGGTGCCACACGTCCTGCCGGAAGACCTCGGTGCCGAACAGCCGGGTGAAGTTGTCCAGGCCGACGAAGTCCGTGGGCAGGCCGCCGAAGCCGTTCCACTTGAACACGCTCGCGTACAGCGCGACCGCGATCGGCGCCACCACGAGCAGCAGGAACAGCACCAGGGCGGGCAGGACGAACAACGTCATCGTCACCCAGGGCCGGCGCGGGCGCCCGGGCGGCCGCGCGCGGGCCGGGAGCGCGGGCGCCTGCGGCCCTCGCGTCAGCGTCGTCATTCGCTCTTGGCCACTTCCGTGATGGCCTCGACGACCTGCTGCGGCGTCTTGGTGCCGCCGATGAGCTGGGCCACGCTGTCGTTCACCTCCGCGCCCACCGCGGGCGGGTACGCCTGGTCCAGGTAGAGCTGGAACCCGGTCGCGCCGGCCAGCGACTCCGCCACGATCTTGAGGTTCGGGTCCTTGACGGAGCTCTCCTCGCCTTGGAGGACGGGCAGCACCCCGCCCGCCTCGACCGCCCTGCTGTGGTTGGCCATGGCGGTGAAGAACTTGACGAACTCGACGGCCTCGGGCGGCGCGTCGGCGCCGACGGCCAGGCCGCCACCGCCGCCGAACGCCTCGGTGACCGTCCCCTTGCCGCCGTCGACCGCGGGGAAGGGGAAGAAGCCGAGGTCGTCGCCGAGGCCCTTGCCGGACGACTTCTGCACGGCCGGCGCCCACTGGCCCATCAGCTCCATGGCGGCCTTGCCGTTGGAGACGGACGCGGACTGGCCGTCGGGCGTGGAGTAGCCGGCCCCGAGGAAGCCCTTCTGGAACGGCTGCAGGTCGGCCAGCGCCTTGAGCTGCTGGCCGGCGGCCACGAAGTCGGGGGTGTTGAAGTTCTTGTCGACCGCGGCCTGGTGCATGGCCGGCACGCCGCCGATGCGCATGGCGAGGTAGGCCCAGTAGTAGTGGCCAGGCCACTTCTCCTTGCCGGCCAGCGCGATCGGGGTGGTGCCGGCCGCCTTGAGCTTCCTGACGTCGTCGAGGAGCTCGGCCCAGGTGGCGGGCGGCTGCTGGATGCCGGCCTTGGCGAAGAGCTTCTTGTTGTACCAGAAGCCGACCATGCCGATGTCCGTCGGCAGGCCGTACGTCTTGCCGTCGAACTGGTAGGCGGTCAGCGACGCCTTGGTGAAGGTGCCGAGGATGGGGGCGACGTCGGCGGAGATGTCCTTGACCAGGCCCGCGTCGATCTGCTGCTGAAGGACCCCGCCGCCCCACGAGGCGAACACGTCGGGTGCCTTGCCCGACTGGGTGAGCGTAGTGATCTTGGACTTGTACGCCTCGTTCTCCAGGACGGTGGCCTTGATGGTGACGTTGGGGTGCGCGGCCTCGAACTCCTTGGCCCGCTGAACCATGATCGTCTTCATCGGTTCGGTGGTGGACAGGTGCCACAGCTCGAGCGTCACCTTGGCGGGGGAGCCCGCAGTGCTCTTCTGCGGCTCGGCGGCGCCGCCACCGCCGCCACTGCAGCCGGTGACGAGAACGGCCGTCGCGATCAGCAGGAAACCACGTTTCATAGGGGTTCTCTCCTTCAGGCCGAAAGTTTCGTGAAACCCCCCGATAATTTCGTTGCCCGGAGCATAGGTAAACGGCCTGTTACGCGTCAATAGCAGGAACGGGAGCATCGCGGTGCCGAAAGTTTCGGTACACTTTCGAGCATGTCAGCGAAGAGACGGGTGACGATCGCCGTGATAGCCGAGGAGGCCGGGGTGTCCATCCCCACGGTCTCCAAGGTCATCAACGGCCGTCCCGAGGTCGCGCCCGCGACCCGCTCCCGCGTCGAGCGGCTGCTCCAGCAGCACGGCTACCAGCGGCGCGCCAGCGCCGGCGACACCCACGCCGGGCTGGTGGACCTCGTCTTCGCCGAGATCGAGTCACCGTGGGCCATGGAGATCGTCCGTGGCGCCGAGAGCGCCGCCCACGAGGCCGGGTCCAGCGTCGTCATCTCCGTCCTGCACACCCACGCCGGACCTGGACGCGACTGGATGGAGCGCCTGGCCGGTCGCCGCACCGACGGCGTCGTCATCGTCGCCTCACGCCTGTCGGCCGGCGTGCAGGACCAGCTCCGCGCCCGCTCGCTGCCGTTCGTCGTCGTCGACCCCGAGGGCGAGCCCGCGCCCGGCGTCGTCTCCGTCGGCGCCACCAACTGGAACGGCGGGCTCGCCGCCACCCGCCACCTGGTCGAGCTGGGCCACCGCCGCATCGGCGTGATCAGCGGTCCCGCCGACATGCTGTGCAGCCAGGCCCGCATCGACGGCTACCGCGCCGCCCTGGAGACCGCCGGCATGCCGGTCTCGCCGGAGCTGATCCGGCGCGGCACCTTCCTCGTCGACTCCGGCCACGACAACGGCCACGCCCTGCTGTCCCTCGACGACCCGCCCACGGCCATCTTCGCGGGCAGCGACCTGCAGGCGTTCGGCGTCTTCGAGGCCGCCCGGCAGCGCGGGCTGCGGGTGCCGGAGGACCTGAGCGTGGTCGGCTTCGACGACCTTCCGCTCGCCCGCTCGGCCTGGCCGCCGCTCACCACCGTCCGGCAGCCGTTGCAGGAGATGGCCGCGCTGGCCGCCCGCACGGTGCTCGCGATGGGACGCGGCGAGGTGCCGGAGTCGCGGCGCGTGGAGCTGGCCACGGAGCTGGTCGTCCGCGAGAGCACCGCGCCTCTTCGCCGCTGACCCGGCGGGATCGGTCAGGGCCGGAGGAACAGGGCGCGCCTCGTCTCCGTGCCCACCACGCTGCCCACGCACCGGTAGAAGCGCGCCCCCGCCGTGAACTGGGCCGCCGACGGCGGCATCACCTCCGACTCCAGCTTCCGCCCGGCGCGCTCGGCCGCGGCGTTGCGCGTGGCCAGCATCACCCGCGGGGAGCACACCCGCTTCACCGTCGGGTGCCTGGCCAGGTCGTGCTGGTCGTACGTCATGGAGTCGTCCGGTATCGGCGCCACCGCGTACGTCTCCCAGGAGTGCGTCTCCTCGCAGCCCACCCGCCGGGCCGTGGTGTCGCCCGCGATGATGACGAGGCCGCCCCAGCACTCGGCCTCCTTCACGCATGCCGCGCCGGCCGCCGCTGCCGCCGCCGGGCAGTCCTCGGTGTAGGTGTCCAGGCCGCTGAGCGGGCCCTTGGCGGGGCGTCCGGTCGCCGGGGCCGTCCCGGTGGGCCCGGTCCTGGACGGATCTGTCCCGGTCGGATCGGTTTCGGACGGGTCGGCCGGGGCGGTGGCCTGCCGGTCGGACGGCTCGCCGGTGACGCGGTCGTGGACCACGACGCCGACGGCGGTCGCGGACACGACCGCGAGGACGGTCACGAGCGTCAGGAGCAGTTTGGAGGCGCCGAGCCGGGCGGGCGCCTCGGTGTCGGCCTCGCGGCCGCCGCGCCGCCGGTGGCCTGTTCCGTCGTCCGCCGCGTGCGCCGGACCTGGACCGGGTCCGTGGGGCGCGGGATCGCGGGGCCCGTACGCGGGGTCGTCCGTCCTGTGCGCCGGGCCATGAGGAGCAGCCGGGACGTGCGCGGGCCCCGGGGACCCTGTGCCGAGGGACCCTGTGCCGAGGGGGACGGAGCCGAGGGGATGCGAGCCGAGGGGAACCGAGCTGGGGGGAACCGAGCCGAAGGGGGCGGCGGCGAGGGGGACGGCGGCGAGCTCGTCACGGAAGGTGGCCGCGTCCGGGGTGCGCTCGCGCGGGTCCGACGCCAGCGCCCGTCTCAGCACCGCCGTCAGCTCCGGCGGCACCCCCGGCAGGTCCGGCACCGGCAGACGGTGCAGCGCCAGGATCACCGCCAGGTGCGGCACGCCGCTCTCCGGGAAGCGCGGCGGGCGGCCCGACATGAGCGCGTAGACGGTCGCCGCGAGCGAGTAGACGTCACCGGCCGGGGTGGGCCCGGCCAGCTCGAACGCCTCCGGCGGGGCGTAGGCGGGCGTCAGCGACTCGCGGGTGACCGAGGCGTCCAGGCCCGGCGCGGCCCCG
This sequence comes from Nonomuraea sp. 3-1Str, assembly GCF_031570565.1. NCBI lineage: Bacteria > Bacillati > Actinomycetota > Actinomycetes > Streptosporangiales > Streptosporangiaceae > Nonomuraea > Nonomuraea sp. 3-1Str. The sequence goes on along the minus strand of NZ_JALHBK010000006.1, from coordinate 207,070 downwards.
GATGCCGGCATCGTGGCCAGCCCGAAGTCGGACAGCGCGACCTGGCCGTACCGGTTGAGCAGGATGTTGGCGGGCTTGACGTCGCGGTGCAGCACGCCCTGCGCGTGCGCGGCGGCCAGCGCGCCGGCGATGCGGACGCCGACGTCGCGGGCGTCCGCCGGGGTGAGCCGCCGCCCCTTGAGCGACCCGCCGGGGCACAGCTCCAGCACCATGTACGGCCGGGCGTCGGGCAGCAGACCGGCGTCATAGACGGGCACCACGTGCGGATGACCGGACAGCGCGCCGGCGGCGGTGACCTCGCGCATGAAGCGGCGCCGGTCCCGGTCGGAGAGCAGGACCCGGTTGTCGACCTTGAGGGCGACCTCCCTGCCCACGGCCGACTGCAGGGCCCGGTAGACGACGCCGAAGCCGCCCTGCCCCAGCACGCCCCGGATCTCGTACCCGGGGACGGATAATTCCGACACGCGCGGAAGCGTAGCGCGTGCGGCCAGGCGTCCGAGTTTTCTGGTCGGCTACCGGGGCAGCCGGTACGACATGCTGCGAAACCTGGTGAACGGAGCCGTCGGGGGAGCCCTGGCCACGGCGGCGATGAGCGCGGTCATGGTGGCGGGCGAGCGCGCCGGTCTGATGGGGGACCAGCCGCCCAAGCGCATCGTCCGCGCGATCCTGCCCGGCCACCGGCACAGGAGCAAGCCGGGGGAGGGCGTGCTCGGCGCCGTGGCCCACTTCGGGTTCGGGGTGGGGTCCGGGGCGCTGTTCGGCGCGCTCGCCCGCGGCCGTCGCGCCCGGGTGCCGCTCGGCATCGCGTACGGCCTGGCGATCTGGGTGGCCAGCTACGCCGGATGGGTGCCCAAGCTGGGCACGATGCCGCCGCTGCACCGTGACCGGCCGGGCCGCCAGGCGGTGATGGCCGCCGGGCACGTCGTGTACGGCGTGGCCCTGGCCAAGGCCCTCAACCGCCTCGATCACCGTACCTATCACAGCACCGATCACAGCACCGATCACAGCACCGGCGCGGCCTGACGGCCGCCGGTGGCCGGGGCAGGTGGGGGCGGGTAGGGTCGGCGCACGTGAGCACCGAGTTGGAGCGGCTGACCGCACGGCTGCGCGCGTTCGCCGAGGCCCGGGACTGGGAGCAGTTCCACACCCCCAAGAACCTCGCGATGGCGCTGGCCGGCGAGGTGGGCGAGCTGGTGGCCGAGTTCCAGTGGCTCACCCCGGCAGAGTCGGCGAGCCTCGACCCGGCCACCCTCGACCGGGTCCGCTCCGAGCTGGGCGATGTGACCGCCTACCTGGTGCGCTTGGCCGACGTCCTCGGGATCGACCTGGTGGAGGCGGCGGGCGCCAAGCTGGACGAGAACGAGCGCCGCTACGACCCCGGCCGCTACCGCGGCTCGGCCAGGAAGGCGCCCCCGCTGTCCTCCTGAGCCGAACCCAACAGGGCTTCGGATGCTCTTCTCGCCGGCTCAAGGTCCCCCTAAGGTGACGGGCATGCGATTCGGCGTGCTCGGCCCGCTGGCCGTCTGGACCGACGCCGGGGAGAGCGTGGCGATCCCCGGCCTGAAGGTGCGGGCGCTCCTCGCCGATCTCCTCGTCAGCGAGGGGCATGTGGTGTCGGCCGACCGGCTGGTCGACGACCTGTGGAGCGGCGAGCCGCCGGGCAACCCCGCCGGGGCGCTCCAGGTCCGGGTCTCCCAGCTCCGGCGGGCGCTGGAGGACGCCGAGCCCGGCGCCAAGAACCTCGTCGTCTCCCGCGCTCCCGGCTATCTCCTGAGCGCCGAGCCCGGAGCCGTGGACGCCGCCCGCTTCACCGGCCTGCTCGCGCGGGCCGAGGCGGCCGACGGGCCGCGCGCCACGGCCGCGCTGCTGTCGGAGGCTCTCGGGCTCTGGCGCGGACCGGCGTTCGCCGACTTCGCCGACGAGGAGTTCACCAGGTCGGCGATCGTCCGTCTGGAGGAGCAGCGGCTCGCCGCGCTGGAGCGGCACGCCGAGGCGCGGCTGGAACTGGGCGAGCACGGCCTGCTCGCGGGCGAGCTGGGTGAGCACGTCGCCCGCCACCCGCTGAGGGAGCGGCTGCGCGCCGTCCACATGCGCGCCCTTTACCGGGCGGGGCGGCAGAGCGAGGCACTGGCCAGTTACGCCGGGCTGCGCGAGCGGCTGGCCGAGGAGCTCGGCCTCGACCCCGGCCCGGAGCTGGCCGAGCTGCACCAGGCGATCCTCGGGCAGGACCCCGCGCTCAGCGCCGTGACCGAGCGCCCGCCCACCAACCTGCCCGCCCCCGTCAGCAGGCTCATCGGCCGCGACGACGCGATCACCGAGGTCGCCGCGCTGCTGGCGGACCACAGACTCGTCACGCTGACCGGCAGCGGCGGCGTCGGCAAGACCCGGCTCGCGCTGGAGGTGGCCCACAGCCTGTCCGGCGCGTACACCGACGGGGCCTGGCTGGTGGAGCTGGCCTCGCTCGACCGCGCCACGGGCTCGCCCGCCGAGGCCGTCATGGAGGCGCTGGGCATCCGCGAGGGCACCGACGGCGCGACGCCCGCCGCCCGGCTCGCCGAGGTGCTGCGCACCCGCGAGACGCTGCTGGTGCTGGACAACTGCGAGCACGTCGTCGACCGGGTCGCCGACGTGGCCGACGCGCTGCTGCGGGCCGTGCCCGGGCTGCGCGTGCTGGCCACCAGCCGCGAGCCGCTGTCCCTGCCCGGCGAGGTGCTGTGGAGCGTGCCGCCGCTCGACGTGCCCGACCTCACCGCCTTCGACGCCGTCCTCGGCGCCTCGCCCGGCGCCGCCCTCGCCGCCGCCGAGCGGTCCGACGCCGTCCGCCTGTTCGTCGCCCGCGCCGCCGCCTCCACGCGCGGCTTCACGCTCGACGCGGGCAACGCCGAGGCCGTCGTACGGCTCTGCCGCCGGCTCGACGGCATCCCGCTGGCGCTGGAGCTGGCCGCCACCCGCGTACGGGCGCTCGGTCTGCGCGGGGTGGTGGCGCGGCTGGACGACCGGTTCCGGCTGCTCGCCTCCGGGCACCGCGGCGCCCCGCCCCGCCAGCAGACGCTGACCGCGGTCATCGACTGGAGCTGGGAGCTGCTGACCCCGCCCGAACGGGTGGTGCTGCGCCGCCTGGCCGTCCACGCCGACGGCTGCACGCTGGAGGCGGCCCAGGAGGTCTGCGCCGGCGACGGGACAGGCCGGGACCGGATCGACGAGCTCGCGGAGATCGCGGAGCTCGACGTCCTCGACCTGCTCGCCCGGCTGGTCGACCGGTCGCTGGTGGTGGTCGTGGAGGGGGCCGCCGGCGTCCGGTACCGACTGCTGGAGTCCGTCGCCGAGTACTGCCTGGACCGGCTGGCCGACGCCGGCGAGCTGGAGTCCGTACGGCGGGCGCACGCCCGCCACCACCTGGCGCTGGCCGAGCAGGCCGAGCCCGCCCTGTACGGCCACGACCAGCGGGAATGGCTGCAACGGCTCGACGCGGAGGCCGCCAACCTGCGCGCGGCGCTGGAGACGGCGGCCCGCGGCGACGACGCCGGCACCGCGATCCGCCTGGTCAACGCGCTGAGCTGGTACTGGTACCTGCGTGGCAGGCCGGGCGAGGCCCGGCGCTCCCTGGAGACGGCGCTCGCCCTCCACGGCGACGCCCCCGGCCGGGCCAGGGCGGCGGCCTGGCGGGCCGGGTTCGCCCTCATGCTGGGCGACCAGGCGACCTGGGACACCGCCGCCATCGAGGACGCCCGCGACCGGGCCAGGGCCGAGCTGTTCCTCGGCATGGCCGTGGCCGACGTTCCGACGGCGCAGGCGCTGATGGGCGGCGCTCTGACGACGTTCCGCGCCATCGGCGACGAATGGGGCATCGCGACAGTGCTCAGCAAACGGGCCCGTGACGCCTTCACGCAGCGCGACGTGGTCGCCCTCGAACGCGACAGCGAGGAGAGCGTCCGGCTGTTCGACAAGCTCGGCGACCAGTGGGGACGCCTCCAGGCCCTGGAGTGGCTGGGCGGCCTGGCCGAGATGCGGGGCGACGGCGAAGGGGCCAGGCTGCTGTTCGAGGACGGGCTGCGGGTGGCCGAGGAGCTCGGGCTGTGGAACGAGGCCGCCCGCCGTACGGCCTGGCTGGGCTGGGGGGCGCTGCAGGCCGGAGCCTACGAGCGGGCGATGGAGTTGTGCGGCCGGGCACTGCGGCTGTCGGTCGAGCAAGGGTTCCGGGAGGGCAAGGTGATGGCCGAGATGGGCCTCGCCTTCGCCGCGCGCCGGGCGGAGCGGTTCGACCTGGCCGAGCGGCACCTGCTCCACCTGCTCGAAGGGGTGCCCCGCCACCCCGGCGCCGAGCCCGCGCTGCACCTGCCCACCACGCTCGTCGAGCTCGGATACCTGCGCGAACGGCAGGGCGACGCCGAGGAGGCCCGGAAGCTGCACCTGGAGGCGCTGGCCGCGGCCCAGAGGGTCGGCGACCCGAGCAGCGTCACGTTCGCGGTCGAGGCGCTCGCCGCCGCGCTGGCCGCATCCGGCTCGCCGGACCGGGCAGCGCGCCTGCTGGGCCTGGCCGCCGCCGCCCACGAGGCCGGCCGGACGCCGGCGACGCCGTCGCAGACGGAGGAGATCGACCGGGTCACCGATCGGGTGCGGGAGGCACTGGGGGAGGAGGGTTTCGCGGCCCTGTACGAGGAGGGCAGCCGCCTGAAGCTCGACGACGCACCAGGCCTCGCCCTCTGACCTTCACGCCTGGGCGGCCACGTACTCGGCCAGACGGTCGAAGAACTCGATCCAGCCGGCCTTGGCCTGCTGGGCGTGCTCCTCGTCGGTGTTGACGCCGAACTGGTGGAAGCGCATCTCGGTCCGGCCGTCCTTCCCGGTCAGCTCCAGCGTGGCCACGGAGGCGGGGCCGTCGCCGGGGTTGTCCGGGTCGCCGGTGGTGAACACCAGCCTGCCGGGGCCGTCCACCTCGCGGTAGGTGCCGCCGAGCGGGGCCTCGAAGCCGCCCTCGCCGACCAGGACCACCTGCCACACGCCGCCGGGCCGCAGGTCGACGACGATCCGCTCAACGGGGGCGGTGAAGGAGCGCGGCCCGAACCACCGGGACAGGCGCTCCGGCTCGGTCCAGGCGGCGAACACCGCCTCGCGGGGGGCGTCGAGGACTCGGGTGATCTCGTACTGCGCGGTCTGCGTGGTCATCGGGGTGCCTTTCTCCGGTGGTCGTCGGCTTGACGAGTTCCACGATGCCGGAGCGGCCTTACGGTCTCCTTCAGGTGCTCTTAAGACCCGTTCAGCCGGCTTCCACCATGGGGTCGGCGGCCAGATAGCCGGTGACGTCGGGGGCCTGCGGCCGGGCCAGCACGTGCTCCACCCAGGCCCGCCGTTCATGCTCGATGGCCACCAGGTGCCAGACGCAGCCGATGGGCGCGTCGAGCGGCAGCCTGCGCAGGTCGGTCGTGCCCGGCTCGGCCCGCCACAGCCGCTGGAACAGGATGTCGGACTGCCACCAGCACACGTTCGCCCACAGCGCGTCGGTGCCCCGGTCCACGATCACGAACGCCACCCCGCCCCCCTCGGGCAGCTCCTGCTCGACGGCTCGCAGCGCGGCCTCCACCTCGAAGTCGTCCGGCAGCTCCCCGCCGGCGGTGATCCCGACGACCTTCACGCTCCATCCGCCCACCATGGTCACGCCCAGGGACCGGGTCCGGCGCGGGCGGTAGGGGGCTCTCGGTGGCTCCAGTGCGGTCATGGATCAGAAGGTAGTCCTGGACGTGCCGGGACCAGAAGCCCGTTCGGCACTCTCATCCGAACCGTTGCGCGGACGCGGCGATCAAGAGTGGTAAGCAACCGTCCGTGATCTTTGCATGACTTAATTAGATCTTGTTGTCATTAGCGGCTCTGGGTCCTCGTCGTCCACCACGCCGGCTGTGCGAACGTCTCACCCTCAAGAAGTCGCAAGGTCACATCGCCCTGTTGTCCGCGTACAGTTGGACCGCAGAGTGAGTACGGGTACTCGTCGTCCGCTGTTCCCCGCCCTCGTGGCTGCGGTTGTCGGTCCTGCCTGGCAGCGCGCACCTCATGCGCGACGACGAACTGGACGAGTTGAAGCAGAATCTGCGCCCTTGGAACGACGCCGGATTCGAGTGCATCATGGTTTCCCGCGATGATCTTCAATCCGGTACGTTCGCGAGCGTTGCTTACGAACAGGATGGTCTTCACTGAGGGCAGCCGGCCTTGGGACTGCGCCTGCTCCACACCCGATCGCCAACGGCGACTTCAATGCGTACCGACGCCATCTACAACACCCGCCGTCGACACAGCGCCGCCGACGGGCAACCCCCGATCGTCTACGAGCGGCAGATCATGACCGCCCGAACAGCCAGTAAGGCGAAGCCTCAGAGGACCATCGCCGCATAACCGAGTCTCCACGCTTTCGGGGGATGGACACGAGCCACAGGCGAATGTCCTTGGTGGTGAGCCGGCTGAGTTTCTTCTTGATCAGGTGTGTTGGGAAGTAGAGGCGTAGGCAGGCGCGGTGACGACGGTTGGACCCCGGGTGTCCGGCCCGGCATGGTGGAGCGTGCCCGAGGAGGAGATGACCACCCAGGACGAGGACTGCTGGTGGAAGGCGAAAACCTGGCGCTACGAGCACATCGGAGACCCGATATGGCAGCGCCAGCGGAATGACGGCCACATGCTTGAGACGCCCCGAGCTGATCGGAAGCCCGCAAGGCTGGGAGCCGTGCCCGCGCAGAGAAAGTATCCCCAAGAGTCGCGTGATCGGGCCGTGGAGATGGCGTTCGAGTTATGCGGCGTGGGTGTCGGTGCCACGCAGGATGTACAGGTCATCGCCGAACACCGCCGAGATCTGGAGTTGCCCGCCGAGGGCCTGCACGTACCGGGCGATGGCCTCCACGGTAGACACCTCACCGCGTTCGATCTGGGAGATCCGGCTCTTGGTCACTCCCATCAGGTCAGCGACCTCGGTCTGTGACATGCCCAAGCTCTTGCGCCGTTCGGCTAGCCGGTAGCCATCGATGTAGGCCTGATTGCGTCGCCGGGCCTCAGCCACGGCCTCCTCGCCGCCGGAGGTGGCCACGATGTCGGCGCGGACGTCGCTCCACTTGGGAAAATTCGTCATCGGTCCTTCTCTTCCGCCTCGCGTTCGGTCAAGTACTCCGCAGACAGCTCTTCGGCGCGGGGGATGGTCCGCCGATACCAGCCCGACCAGTCACCGGACTTATCCCCGCCGACCAGCAAGATGGCCGACCGCCACGGATCGAACACAAACAAGATCCGGATCTCGGAGCTACCCGCCGAGCCGGGACGTAGTTTCGGATCTCCCACTCCTCCACACCCAGAAGTGTAGCAAATGCTTTACCTGGAGGGAGGGCTTCACGACGCCGAATCGCTGACGACAGTCGGTCCGGCTCGCCCTGCGGTGCCCGGCCCGCCCCGGCGGTGGGGCGGGTGCCGAGCGGTCCGAACTCGTCGAAACCAAGCGGGCGATGACCGACACGGCATTGCCACCGCCGAGGTCGGCGCGATCATCGCCCGCCGGCAGCGGACCGTGCTGGTCGTGCCGCGCCGCACGATCCGCTGCAGCTGCTGGCCTACGTGGTCCGTGAGCCTGCGGACCTCGACCGGTTGCGTCCCTCGGCCTCCCGCGTGCCGATCGAACGTGATCAGCACCATCCAACCGGGAGGGACGCCCTACGCGCCAACCAGGTGATCATTTCCGGTCAAAGCACTAGCGCACGGCTAGCCACACCTGGCCGGAGCCGCGTGTCCTGGACAGCTCCAGCCTCCAGCACCCCGGCTTGGGGAACACGAAGCCCGTTCCCCACTCCTCGCCCGGTCGTTTCCAGTTGGACCCGCCATGCTGCTCGGGTCCGAACGTCCGGCGGGCCCGCGTGCCGTCCGGCAGCGTGGCGGTGACCGTCAACGGCCCTTCACCGGTCATCCGCCACACGATCTTCACCTCGCGACCCTTCCGGAACGGCACCGGGGCGAACAGCAATCCCCACACCTCCGCGCCCCGGCCCTCACCCCGCACCTCCGGAAACCCGCCGTCGGACGTCAGCACCGGCATCCCATGACACCCCTTCCCCGCCCCCGCGACGGCCGGGCTGGTCCCGTCACTCGTCCCAGGAGTCGCCGCCTCGTCACTCGCCGTGGGGGTCGCCGCGGCGCCGCCATTGCCGCTGGGCTTCGCCTCCTCGTTCGAACCGGGAGTCGTCGCCGGGGCGGTCGCCGGCGTATCCGGGTCTCGCCCTGGACCGCCCGCCTTCTCGGCTCCGCCGGCCGTGCAGCCGGCGGCCAGCAGCAGAAGCGCTGCTCCCATCGCCGTCCATCTCATGAGGCCTCCTCACTCGCTCACGTCCCATACACCGGGAGGCGGCAGAAGGTTCCCGTCATGATTTATGATCGTAAAAGGAAATAAAGGATCACGCCGAGAGCAATGAGCCAGATAATTGCTCCTATCGCCCCGATGACCAGGCATCCGGCCACCACGGTGCGTTTTCTTCCTCGGTCGCCCCATTCCTCGCGACCGTGATCCGGGTCCATGGCAAGAGGCTACGCCGGCAGCTTTTACCATCGTGGTGCCAATTCCCGTGATTGTCGGCGGTAATTCCGTCGCGGTGCCGAATGGTTCCACGGATGGATGCTCTTGAGGGGACCTCGTGAGGCCGGGGGAGGGAGTCGATCGGGAAGCGGTGCGGATCACCACCGTCTGGGATGTGACCGCTGGAGGTGCCGTGGTGCAGGGATCAGGAGGCGGCTGCCTGCTCGGTAGGCTGCCGCCATGACATGGTTGCCCGCTGATTTCGTCCATCCCACCCATGTCGAGCTCCCGGGTGGCGGCTGTCACCTACGCCCGATCACCGGCGCGGACACCGACCTGGACTACCCCGCCGTGATGGGTTCGCAGGCACGGCTCTGGTCGATCTACGGTGAGGCGTACGGCTGGCCCACGGCCGACATGACCTACGAGGATGACCTGAAGGACCTCGAGCGGCATGCGAGAGAGATCGAGGCGCACGAGTCCTTCAACTACGCGCTGTTCGACGACGCGGAGACCGCACTCCTCGGCTGCGTCTACATCGACCCGCCGGAGCGCCAGGACGCCGACGCCGAGGTGTCCTGGTGGGTGGTGGACGATCGCGTCGGCACCGACCTGGAACGCGCGATGGACGCGCTGGTCCCGCAGTGGATCGCGGAGTCCTGGCCGTTCGAGCGCCCGCGCTTCATCGGACGCGACCTGTCGTGGAAGGAATGGCTGGCCCTCCCCAAGCTCGCCTGAACCCGCCTGGCGCGTACCCGTAGGGACTGTGAATCACGGGTCCCTTGGGCTGGGGTGGACCGGACTCGGACTCTGGACAAGCCCGGTCCTCCAGCTCAAAGGCCCTTTTCTCGGGTAGGTGGCTGTGCTGGCCACGGCTCCCGGTGAGAGCGCGAGGCTAGTCCTGCAGCTCGTCGGCGTTGTCGTTCTCGTACAGTGCGGCGCCGTCCGCGTCGTCGAATGCGGCGGCGTTGTCGGTCTCGGTCTGGATGTTCTCCCACCAGTACGGGCGCCAGCCGATCGCGGGGTTCTTGCACCTTTCCGAGGAGTAAAACCCGGACACCACTTCGTCGTTGACGGAGTACACCCAGGTGGACGTGGTGCGTGAGGACGCGCTGCACTCGATCCCGATGCCGTCGTCCCCATGTGTGGCGGCGGCGGCCGGACCCGCCACCGCTCCGGCCAGTGCGAAGGCGGCGATCAACGGCCCGCCGGCGGCGATGAGGCTTCTCATGGTTCCCCCTGTTACCACGAAGTGACGATGCGTGATCACTGTATGTAGCGGCCGAAAGGGTTGCCGAGAGCGCCACGCCGATTGTCCGGCTAATGTGGCAGTGAAGCTGACCGCCCGATTTTGGGTGGCAGCGCGGTGGCGACGACCGTTCTTCGTGGGGCCGTCGCCACCGCCTCGCGCGACTGGCTGTGCTTCGGACCGTCACCGTCCGTGCCCAGGTCCTTCCAGAAGCGCCGGCCTCCGGTCAGGAGGCCAAGGTTTCCAGGACCTGTTCGCCGTATTTGGCGAGTTTGTTCTCGCCGACCCCGCTGACCGTGCCGAGCTCCGCCAGCGAGGACGGCCCCAGGGTGGCGATCTCGCGCAGGGTGGCGTCGTGGAAGATGACGTAGGCCGGGACGCCCTGCTCCTTGGCCGTGGCGGCGCGCCAGGCACGGAGGCGTTCGAAGACCGGGGCCGCCTCCGGCGGCAGCTCCACCACCGGACGCGAGGAGCCGCCGCCGGAGGTTCTGGAGCGGGCGGGGCGCTGGGCGTCGCGGCGCAGGTGGACCTCGCGCCGGCCGCGCAGCACGTCGGCGCTGGCGTCGGTGAGCACCAGCGTGCCGTGGGCCGGCTCCACGGCCAGCAGCCCCTGCGCCAGCAGCTGGCGCACCACTCCGTGCCACTCGGTGTTGCCCAGCTCGGCCCCCACGCCGAACACCGTCAGCGAGTCGTGGCCGTGCTGCAGCACCTTGGCCGTCTTCTTGCCGAGCAGGATGTCGACGATCTGCCCCACCCCGAACCTCTGCCGTCGCTCCCGGTCCAGCCGCAGGACCGTGGACAGCACCTTCTGGGCGGGGACCGTGGCGTCCCAGGACTCCGGCGGGGCCTGGCAGGTGTCGCAGTTGCCGCAGGGCTCGTCGAGGCGCTGGCCGAAGTAGTCGAGGAGCATGGCGCGGCGGCAGCCGGCGGTCTCGCACAGGGCCAGCATCGCGTCGAGGTGGAGGACCTGGCGCCGCCGGTGCGCCTCGTCGCCCTCCAGCGCCAGCCGCCGGTGCTGGACGACGTCCTGCAGGCCGTAGGCCATCCAGGCGGTGGCGGGCAGGCCGTCGCGCCCGGCGCGGCCGGTCTCCTGGTAGTAGCCCTCGACGGACTTGGGCAGGTCGAGGTGGGCGACGAACCGCACGTCGGGCTTGTCGATGCCCATGCCGAACGCGATCGTGGCCACCACGATGAGCCCGTCCTCCCGCAGGAAGCGGGCCTGGTGGGCGGCGCGGGTGGGGGCGTCGAGGCCCGCGTGGTACGGCACGGCGGGGATGCCGTTGTCGGCCAGGAACTCGGCGGTCTTCTCCACCGAGGAGCGCGACAGGCAGTAGACGATGCCCGCGTCGCCCGGGTGCTCGGCGCGCAGGAACTCCAGCAGTTGCCGCTTCGGCTCGCTCTTGGCCGTGATGCGGTACTGGATGTTGGGGCGGTCGAACCCGGCCACGAAGTGCCTGGCCTGGTCGAGGCCCAGCCGGGAGGAGATCTCGGCGTGCGTGGCCGGGGTGGCGGTCGCGGTCAGCGCGATGCGCGGCACGTCGGGCCAGCGCTCGTGCAGCCCGGACAGCGCGAGATAGTCGGGCCGGAAGTCGTGGCCCCACTGGGACACGCAGTGCGCCTCGTCGATGGCGAACAGCGAGATGTCGCCCTTGCCCAGCAGTCGCAGGGTGGAGTCGGTCCGCAGCCGCTCGGGCGCGAGGTAGAGCAGGTCGAGCTCGCCGGCCAGGAACGCGGCTTCGACCGCCTGCCGCTCGTCGAAGCCCTGCGTCGAGTTGAGGAACCCCGCGCGCACGCCGAGCGCTCTCAGCGCGTCGACCTGGTCCTGCATGAGCGCGATCAGCGGCGAGATCACCACGCCGACCCCGGGCCGCACGAGCGCCGGGATCTGGTAGCACAGCGACTTGCCGCCGCCGGTCGGCATGAGGACGAGCGCGTCGCCGCCCTTCACGACGTGCTCGATGATCTCCTGCTGGCCTTCGCGGAAGGAGTCGTAGCCGAACACCCGGTTGAGGACGTCGATGGGGGTATCCATGCGGCTACCTTACGTGTTCGCCGAGCCTCCGGCGCCGTGTTCGCCCACGGCGATCCTAGGCGAATCCTGTGATGACCCGGTGGGAGCGGGAAAGCCTGGGGATCATGAGTGTTTCGTATGTGGTGACCGGTGGAGGGCGTGGCATCGGCAGGGCGGTCGTGGAGCGGCTGCTCCGCTCCGGCGGACCGGGCGTGAAGGTGAGTGTGGTGGCCGTCGAGCGCGACGCCGAGGCCCTCGCCTGGGCGGGCGGCGGAGTGGTCCCCGTCGTCGGCGACGCCTCCGACGAGGCCGTCGTCGAGCGGGCGGCCGACCTGGCCCAGGAGGCCGGCGCGCTCGCCGGCTGGGTGAACAACGCCGCCGTCTTCCGTGACGCCTCCGTCCACACCTCGTCCACCGCCGAGATCCGCGCGCTGATCGCGGCCAACCTGGATCTGGCCGTCACCGGCTGCGCCGTCGCCGTGCGCCGCTTCCTGGCCGCCGGTACGGCCGGCGCCATCGTCAACGTCACCTCCCACCAGGCCCGGCGGGCGGTCCCCGGGAGCCTGCCGTACTCCACGGCCAAGGCCGCCATCGAGGGGCTGACCAGGGCGCTCGCCGTCGAGTACGGCAAGCGTGGCATCCGGGTCAACGCCGTCGCGCCCGGGTCGGTGGCGACGGAGAGGTACGAGGAGTTCCTCGCCTCGCTCGGGCCCGAGGGGGCGGCCGGCATCGAAGAGGAGATGGCGCGGTTGCACCCGCTCGGCAGGGTGGCCTCGCCGGCCGAGATCGCCGCCGCCGTGGCGTACCTGCTGGGGGAGGACTCGGGGTTCGTCAGCGGCGTGACGCTGCCCGTGGACGGCGGCCGGTCGGTGCTCGGGCTCGACCCCGAAGGGCAGGACCGAGACCCGGCCACAGTTTGGGAATGAAAACCGTTGTCATCGGGTTGGAGGGGGCATGAAGAAGAACCTGCACCCGTCGTACCGCCCCGTCGTCTTCCGCGACCCGAGCGCGGGGGTCGCCTTCCTCACCCGGTCCACCGTGACCAGCGCGAAGACCGTCGAGTGGGAGGACGGCCGCACGTACCCGGTCGTCGACGTGGACGTCTCCTCCGCGAGCCACCCCTTCTACACCGGGCGCGGGCGGATCGTCGACAGCGCCGGACGCGTCGAGCGTTTCCAGCAGCGGTACGGCAAGCGCTGACTCGAACACACTGACGAATCGCCTTCGGACAGACCGGGTCGCATGCCCCCATTACCAGTGGGTACAAAGCCTTCACCGGCGTGGGAGCAGGGTGATCGCGATGAGTCTCTCAGGAAAGGAACGCCGCATCCTCGCGGAAATCGAGTACGCCCTGGCCTTGGAGGACCCGGACCTGGCCAGGCGCGTCGCGGCGATCAACAGCATCGAATCAGGCGGCGAAGGGTACATGCGGCCGTACGGGGATCGGGCGCGGGTCTGGGTGACACGGCACGTATGGCTCATCGTGGGGTCCGTGGTGCTCGTGGTGGCGCTGCTCACCCTGGCCGTACTCCTCGCCTGACCGCCCGTCCGGCACTCCTGGGCCTCGTGGGCCCAGGAGGCGGCAGCGCCCCGCCAGACCCACGGGGCGGCCACAGGAAGGGCTCAGCGGCCCGGCGATCGACGGTGCCGCTTCAGGACCACGAGGTCGATCGCCGCGATGACCGCCACCGCGGCGGCGATCGCCGCCTCCCAGACCCACACCTCCTCGCCCGTCCGCATCGCGCGGACGGCGAAGAACACGGCCGCCGCGATGCCGATCACCAGCGCCACCCTGGACAGTCCCCGCCGGGCTCCCAGCGGGCTGCGCGCGTTCGCCGGCTCGTACCCCGCGCGGTCACGCAACCACATCGTTCCTCCCCCTTCCCCCCGGGAGATCGCCTGGTCAGGCCAGGCAGCGCAGCTTCGCGGCGAGCCGCGGGTCGAGCCCGTGCCCGGCCGGCAGCCGTCCCACGGTCGCGTGCACGAACTCGGGGTACGACAGCGTCGCGCTCACCCCGTCGGCGTGCGCCCAGATCTGGTCCGCCGTCTGCTCCACCTGGACGTCCGCGCTCTGCTCCGCCAGCGCGAACCGGCCCACCGCCACCCGCCACAGCGTCCGGCCGTCGGCCTCCTCCTCGGAGACGGGCGCCCCGACGTCGTCGGCGTGCGTGGCGTACTCCGAGTCGTAGTGGAACGTCTGCAGCCCCACCGGGTACGGCCCGGCCATGGTGTCGATCAGGTGCTCGGCTCCCAGCTCGCGCATGCGCCGCCGGGTGTCGCCGTTCTGCTCGCGCCACTCCGCCAGGACGTCCCGTACGGGCGTCGACCGGCGCTGCCGTACGGACCACTCGTTGAAGTCGTGGAAACCGTTCACCCCCTCGCGGGCGAGGCGGGTCAGCAGGCTCTGGACATTGCCGTCGAGGCAGGCGTGGTTGTACAGCTCCTCGCCCGCCAGATGCCCCAGGACGTCCCTGACCGACCACCCCTCGCACTGCGACGGCCGCTCCCACGCCTCGTCGTCCAGCCCCGAGAAGAACCGGTCGAGCCTGGCCGCCTCGGCGTCGAAGATGGCGAACGGATCGAACTCTTTCAGCAGGTCCTCAGCCATATTCCGACGCTACCCGCAGGACGCCGCCTCTCACGGCCACCCCCTGTGGGGGCCCGGGAAACACGGGAGCCCGGCCCCAACGAAGGGGCCGGGCTCCCGCTCAGACGTGCTCAGCGGTCGTGAGGACCGGTCGTGCTAGCGGCGCCAGGTGTACACGCGGACGTAGTCCGTGCGGCTGGTGCTGCCGTCGAGCTCGTCGTTACCGTCGTACACGGCCTTGAACGTGCCGCTCTTCCAGGCGCGCGTCGTGGCGGTGAACTTGCCGCCCCACTTGGTGGTGCCGGAGGCGACCCACTTCCAGCCGCTGGAGCCGTTGGCGCGGTAGTAGACGTTCACCTTCTCGCCGCGGACGCCCTCCCAGCCGTCGTCATCCACCTGGAGACGGCCGGAGAACCAGATCGACTTGCCCTTGCGAACCTTGTACGGGTCGGCGCTGAAGCGGGAGACCCGCGTCTCGGCCTTGCCCTCTTCGATCTCGACGCTGAAGACGGCCTCGTCGGTCGCGACGACCTTGCCGTCCTTGAACGCCTGGGCGGTGGCGCGCCACTTGCCCTCGGCGTCGTCGGAGTTGAACGGGACGCTGAAGCGCCACGACTCGATCTGCTTGGCCTCCTGGGCGCGCAGCGTGCGCACGCCGAGGGGCGAGACGCTCAGCTTGACGTTGTCCACGTCGCTGCTGGCGTCGACCTTGAAGAACGCCTCCGTCTCGCCGCCGTCCTTGACGACGACCGGGTTGGGCGTGATGTCCCTGATGTCGATGGTGGCGGCCTTGGTCTTCGCCATGGCGGCGCTGCCACCCGACACGAGCATGGCCCCACCGACGAGGGTGGAGACGATACCTACAGCGATCTTTCTCATGAGGGTGCTGATTCCTCTCCCCGTATCGCTGGAGTCGGCCCGGGAAGCCGACTCGCTTTACTACTTAGAGCCACTGTATGGGGAAAAGGTTGTCTAAAGTTCGTGCAAAAATTTGATCACAGGCGCTACCAGGGCAATCACCCGAAAATCCTTTTCGGATAGGCAGACCGGCTACAGTCTCGCCCATGACGGACGTCTACACCCTGGGCGAGGCGCTGGGAGTCGTCTCCAGCGGCCGGGTCCGCCACGAGACAGAGGCCCGGCTCGACGTCTGCGGGCCGGAGTTCACGCTGGCCATCGCCCTGGCCAGGCTCGGCCACCGGGCGTGCTTCCTCGGCAAGGACGGTGGGGACGAGCTGGGGGCGAGAGTCCTCACGGTGCTCAGGGGTGAGGGCGTCGACGTGGCCGACGTACGGGTCAGCGAGGGCGTCCGCACCGGGATGCTCCTCAGGGAGTCGCGCGTGGGCCGGGAGCCACTGGTGACGCACTACCGGGTGGGTTCCGCCGGCTCGGCCCTCACGCCGGGGAACGTGCCGATCGACCGGATCGCCGCCTCCAAGATGCTGCACGTCACCGGACTGACGGCGGGGCTCGGCCGGGACGCGCTCGAAGCGGTCCGCGCCGCCGTGAGCGCCGCGCGCACCGCCGAGGTGGTGATCTCGTTCGCCGTCCACTACGTCCCGGAGCTGTGGCCCTCGGTGCGGGAGGCGGAGGAGGTGCTGAGCGAGCTGGCCTGCGAGTCGCATCTGCTGTTCCTCGCCCAGGACGAGCTGGACCTGGTCAAGCCCGCGCTCACGCCCGAGCGCGAGGTCGTGGTGGACCGGGGCATGAAGGGCGCCAGCGTGCGGGCCCACCGGATGCGGTACGACGCGGCGGGGCTCCAGGTGCCGATCGTGGACCCGGCGGGCTCGGGCGACGCGTTCGTGGCCGGGTACATCAGCGCGGCGCTGGAGGGGCTGACGCCGCAGGAGCGGCTGCACCGCGGCACGGTGCTGAGCGCCGCGGCCGTGAGCAGCGCCAGCGACTGGCAGGGCCTCCCCACCCGCGCGGACCTCTAGGCGGTCACCCCGGCCGCCCCGCGAGCTCCGCGAGATCGTCCGCGCCGAGCTTCAGCGCGCCGGCGGCCACGTTCTCCTCCAGGTGCTCCAGCGAGCCGGTCCCGGGGATCGGCAGGACGTTCGGGGACCGGGCCAGCAGCCAGGCCAGCGCCACCTGCGGCACGGTCGCGCGGTGGCGGGCCGCGACGGCGTCCAGGCGCTCCGCCGTGATCGGCTGGAAACCGCCGACCGGGAAGAAGGGGACGTAGGCGATGCCCGCCTCGGCGCAGGCGTCGACGAGCGGGTCGTCGTCGCGCTGGGACAGGTTGTAGAGATTCTGGACGCAGGCGATGGGCGCGATCGCGCGAGCCTCGGCCAGCTCGGCGGCGGTGACGTTGGAGACGCCGAGGTGGCGGATCAGGCCCTCCTCACGCAGCGCGAGCAGCGTCTCCAGAGGCGCGGCGAGCGGGGTCCCGGACCGGTCGAGGTCGCCCATCCGCAGGTTGACCACGTCCAGGCGGTCCACGCCGAGCGAGCGCAGGTTCGCCTCGACGCCGCGGCGCAGACCGTCGGGGGTGAGACCGTTCTTGCGCTCCGCCGGAAGCGCGATGTCGGAGCCCTCGACCAGCGCCCCCACCTTGGTCACGATCACCAGGTCGTCCGGGTAGGGGTGCAGCGCCTCCCGGATCAGCTCGTTGGCCGCCACCCCGTCGCGCGCGTAGTAGTGCGAGGTGTCGATGTGGTTCACCCCGAGCTCCACGGCGCGGCGCAGGACGGCCAGGGCGGTCTCCCTGCCGGGCCGCTCGCCCCTCGGCCAGCCGGTCAGCTTCATCGCGCCGTACCCGATCCTCGCGACGCTCAGATCGCCGCCCAGCGCCCATCGTTCGGTGGTCACGATCACAGAGCCTAGGGCTTCCCGTGGTGCGGCCGGCCGGGTCGCGGCGTCAAGGGCGGTTCACGGGGCCCTGGGCGAACCGGGTCAGCAGGTTGCGGGTCGCGCGGCGGGTGAAGACCGCGGCGGCGTCGGTCACGCCGTGCCCGCACCGCCGGCCCCGCATCGCGCACACCCAGCGCATCGTCCCCGACGCGAACACCCTCGCCCCGCTGGGCGCGACGTAGTACGTGCTGGTGCTGACGGTGGACCGGCCGCCGCAGTTCACCGGCGACTCCGCCAGCACCTGGACGTCACGTGGTGACCCCGTCCCCACCCGGTCGGTCTCCACCCCGGTCATCCCCGGGAAACGGGTGCCGTGGGTGCCCTCGTAGATCCAGTGGTCCGGCCGGGTCACCACGTAGGCGGCCTCGGCCGGGAAGCAGTCGTACATCTGCCCGACCAGCGCGCTCTCCGGCTTCGACGCCCGCCACAGCGTGCAGGTGCTCTCCTTGTCGCAGGCCACCGTCCGGTCGTTCAGCCCGATCCGCCAGTAGACGGCGTTCGCCCCCAGGAAGGCCAGGTTGGTGCCCTGGTCGCGGGCGCGGGTGACGGCGGCCCGCATGCCGGGCGACCAGTACTCGTCGTGCCCCATCGACACCACGGCCCGCGCCCCGTCCAGCACCCCGGGCCGCAGGTCCAGGCTGGTGAGGTAGGCCAGCGGCACGCCGCTCCGCTCGGCCACCTCGATGGCGTCCAGCTCGAAGGCGAGGAACAGCCTGGCCCCCGTGGTGTCGTAGGGGCGGTCGAAGGTCACCTCGCGGGACCGGTCGGCGAACCCGCCGGGCCCCAGGTAGAGGCTGCGTCCACCCCAGAAGTTGTACGCCTGCCAGGTGGTGACGGCGTTCAGCAGCACGACCCGGCCGCGGGTGGAGGCCGAGCGCACGGTGATGGGGACGTAGCGCTGGCCGCCCGTGGAGGCGTCGAGGCGCAGCAGGTAGGCGCCCTCCCGCCAGCCCGTGGTGTCGACGGTGAGGGAGGGCTTCCAGTGCGCGGCCGTCACCGTGCCCTCGACGGTCCGCGCCGGCGGCTGCCGTCGCCCGGGGACCCGCTCCGAGCGCCACACCTCCTCCGCCTGGGCGCCCATCCGGAACGCCCGCGCGGTGAAGCGCGGCGCGGTGGTGGAGACGTGCAGCCGGAACCGCTCGCCGGGCAGCACGCTGGTGTGGTCGGCGTACCCCTCGATCTCGTGCTCGCCGCCCCGATGGGTGATGCGCCACTTCGCCGGCCGGCCCGGCGGCGCGGCGCTCGGCCGGGCGGGCGGCGCCGTCTGCGCCAGGGGCGGGGACGGGGCCGGGCGGCCTGGAGGGGAGGAGCTGCATCCGGTGAGCAGCAGGGCGAGGACGCCGAGGAGAGCGAGGGTTCTACGCACGGCTCCATGGTCATGGCGGCGGGTTCCGCGAGCACGGAGGCGCGGGCGGGCGGGGCAGGCTTGGCGGACCGCTGACGCCTACGTTGCCCGTAACGGGTGGCGGCCGGTCACGCGCGGTCGCGGGCCGGGGCTCCGGCCGGGCGGGGGCGGCGGGCCAGCAGGCCGCCGAGACCGGCCCCCATGATCAGCACCGACCCGCCCAGGACGAGGGCCCGCCCGTCCGGCCCCGCCTCCCCGCCGCCGCCCGTGTCCGCGCCCGCCTTGGGGACGGCGGACGATCTTTTGCGCGTGCTCTCCGGCTCGGAGGTCCCATCGGTTTCGGAGGAGGTCTCGGAGGAGGAAGCGTCCGCGGACGAGCTCTCCGAGGAGGAGACGTCGGACGAGGGGGAGGTGTCCGGGTCCGTGCCGGTGCCTGCGGCGACCGTCAGGGTGTACGCCGACAGCGCCCCGGGGGTGCGTACCTCGCACTCGATCAGGGGATCGTTCTCCATCGTCCCGATGTTGATGGCGCCGGGCCGGACGGCGCCGGTGCCCGCGTTCCGCGCCGTGGTCGTCATCTCGACGGAGGCCGGCAGGGGGATGGCCTGACCGGGGGTGATGGCGCCCAGTGGGGCGGTCCCGGTGGCGGAGGTGAGCTGCGGCAGGCCCGAGATCCCGGCGTGCGCGTAGAGGCTCACCCCCGCGGACAACCCGCTGCTCGGCGCCTTCAGCTCCGCGCCCGCCTCGTACTCGGCGCGCCAGCCGATGGAGAACGGCTGCCCCACCACGGCCGAGGCCGGCATGGTCAGCGTCACCCGGACGCGCACCGTCTGGGCCGGTACGGACTCGCCGGAGCAGGAGTACTCGACCACCTCCGCGCTCGCTCCCGCCGCGGGCGGCGAGCCGAGCGGCAGGAGGGCCGCCGCCAGCGCCACCGCCGAGGCGGCGAGGCGGATGCGAGCCATGGACCCAAGCACCGGCATGACGCTCCCAACGGCCGCGGTTCGACTGGGACCCCAGCATTCCACTCGTTGATCACGGGCAGATTGAGATCCGCGAGGGGACGGATGGGCATGAACAGGGCGAGGAGGCGGTCGCGTGAGGCACGTCATCGAGGTCATCGGCGAGCTCATGGACTTCGCCGGCGTGCTCGTCATCGCCGTGGGCACGCTCGTCGCGAGCGTGGCCTTCGGCCTGAGGTACGTCCGGACGCGTGAGGTGACCGGCCTCTACCCGGTGTTCCGGCAGGGGGTGGGCCGGGCGATCCTGCTCGGCCTGGAGCTGCTGGTGGCGGCCGACATCATCAGGACCGTGGCCGTCTCGCCCACGTTCCAGAGCGTGGGCGTGCTGGCCGTCATCGTGGCGGTGCGGACGTTCCTCAGCTTCTCGCTCCAGGTGGAGCTGGAGGGCCGGCTGCCCTGGCAGCGGGCCGTGCCGCCGAGCGAGCCGTCCCGCTGAGGTCAGGCGGACTCGCGCACCACCAGCTCCGTGGGCAGGATGACCGGGTCGGCCGGTTCGCCCTCGAACAGCCCGAGCAGCAGCCGCACCATCGCCGTCGCCTGCTCCACCACCGGGTGGCGGACCGTCGTCAGCGGTGGCTCGGTGTACTGGGCGGCCTCGATGTCGTCGAAGCCCACCACCGCCACGTCGTCCGGCACCCTGCGGCCGGCCTGCCGCAGCGACTGGAGCGCGCCCACCGCCATCAGGTCGTTGGCCACGAACACCGCGTCGAGGCCCGGGTCGTCGCGGAGGAGCTGGCGCATCGCCACCGCGCCCGACTCGCGCGTGAAGTCGCCCACCGCGACGATCGAGCGGCGGTCGGAGTCGCGCAGCACGGTGCGGTAGCCGCTCAGCCGGTCCTGGCCGCCGATCATGTCCTGCGGGCCGGCGATCGTGGCGATCCGCCGCCGCCCGAGGCCCACCAGGTGGCGGACCGCCAGCTCGGCCCCGCCCACGTTGTCGTTGTCCACGTACGGGATGTCGACGGGCACCGCGGGCCGGCCGTACGAGACGACCGGGACGCGCAGCCGGGACAGCGCGGCCGGGAGCGGGTCGGCGCCGTGCATGGAGATGAGCATGACCCCGTCCACGTGGCCGCCCGTGATGTACCGCTCGACCCGCGCGTGGCTGCTGGCCGAGGAGGCCAGCATGAGCACGACCTGCTTGTTGACCGTCTCCAGCTCGACGCTCGCCGAGCGGATCACCGTCGAGAACAGCGGATCCTCGGAGAACACCCGGGTCGGCGGCTCCGACACGACGAGCGCCACCGAGTCGGTGCGCTGGGTGACGAGGCTGCGCGCGGCCGGGTTGGGCACGTAGCCCAGCTCGTCGATCGCGTGCAGCACGGCGTCGCGGATGTGCGCCGCCACGGTCGTCTGCCCGTTGACGACCCGGGAGGCGGTGGCCCGGGAGACCCCGGCACGGGCGGCGACCGCCTCCAGGGTCGGACGCCTCATGTCTGCGCCGGCGAGAGGGTGAGCACGGGCAAAATCTACAGCCCGTTCCTGACGATCACGTCCCTGAACCACAGCGCGCTGTCCTTCGGGGTACGGGCCTGCGTGGCGTAGTCGACGTGGACGATGCCGAACCGGCGGCGGTAGCCCTCGGCCCACTCGAAGTTGTCCAGCAGCGACCACACGAGGTAGCCGCGCAGGTCGGCGCCCGCCTCGATGGCGCGGTGCGCCTCGCGCAGGTGCCCGTCGAGGTAGGAGACCCGGTCGGCGTCGTGGACCCGGCCGTCCACGACGACGTCCTCGAAGGCCGCGCCGTTCTCGGTCACCATGAGGGGCGTGCCCGGATAGTCCCGTGACAGCCGCAGGAGCAGCCGCGACAGGCCGTCCGGCACGATGGGCCAGCCCATGGCCGTGGCCGGGGCGTCGGCGCCCCGGAAGCCGACGTCCTCCGTGCCCGGCCAGGCGGCGTCGGCCGGCTCGCCGGGGCTGGCCTCCACCACGCAGGGGTTGTAGTAGTTCACGCCGATCTGGTCGATCGGCGCGGAGATCAGCTCCAGGTCGCCGTCCAGGATGTGGCCGGTGCCACCGTTGCGCCGCGCCGCCTCCAGCACCGCCTCCGGGTAGCGGCCGTGGACGGCGGGGTCGAGGAACTGCCCGGTCAGCAGGGCGTGGACGCGCTCCACCGCCGCCGCGTCCGCCTCCCCGGGCACCGCGGACGGGTCGCCGACCTGGGCGGGGGTGAGCACGGGCGCCGAGTTGACGACGAGCATGAGGCTCTCCGCCCCCAGCTCCCGCAGCCGGGCTGCCGCCAGGCCGTGGCCGAGCATCAGGTGGTGCGCGGCGCGCATCGCCGCCGCCGGGTCGCGGCGGCCGGGCGCGTGCACGCCGTTGCCGTAGCCGAGGTACGCCGCGACCCACGGCTCGTTGAGCGTGGTCCAGTGGCGGACCCGGTCGCCCAGCCGGGCGTGCACGGCCTCGGCGTACCCGGCGAAGCGGTACGCGGTGTCGCGGGCCGTCCAGCCGCCGCGGTCCTCCAGCGCCTGGGGCAGGTCCCAGTGGTAGAGCGTGGCGTATGGCGTGACGCCGGCGGCCAGCAGCTCGTCCACGAGCCGGTCGTAGAAGGCGAGGCCCCGGGAGTTGGCGGGGCCCGTGCCGTCCGGCTGGACGCGGGGCCAGGCCACGGAGAACCGGTAGGCGGCCAGCCGCAGCTCCCGCATGAGCGCGACGTCGTCGGCGTAGCGGTGGTAGTGGTCGCAGGCGACGTCGCCGGTGTCGCCGCCGGCCACGTTGCCGGGGGCGTGGGAGAAGGCGTCCCAGATCGACTGGCCGCGCCCGTCCTCCTTGACCGCCCCCTCGATCTGGTACGAGGCCGTGGCGGCACCCCAGACGAAACCTTCCGGAAAAATCATCCTTTGACTGCTCCTTGCATGATTCCGCCGATGATCTGCCTGCCGAACAGGGCGAAGATCAGGACGAGGGGGAGGGTGCCGACCGCCGTGCCGGCCAGGCCGAGCACGTAGTCGTTGACGTAGCCGCTGGCCAGCGTGGACAGGGCCACCTGCACGGTCGGGTTGTCCGGGGTGAGCACGACCAGCGGCCAGAAGTAGTCGTTCCAGGCCGACATGAACGTCAGCATGCCGAGCACCGCCGCCGCGGGCCGCGCGACCGGCAGCACGACGTGCCAGAACAGTCCCCATGTCGTGCACCCGTCCACCCGCCCCGCCTCCAGCAGCTCGCCCGGCAGGGCGCGCGACAGGAACTGGGTCATGAAGAACACCCCGAAGGCGTTGACCAGCGCGGGCACCACCAGCGCGTACATGGTGCCGGTCCACTCCAGCTTCACCATGAGCAGGTAGAGCGGGATGATGCCGAGCTGCGCCGGGACGGTCATGGTGGCGACCGTGACGAGCAGCAGGGCGTTGCGTCCGCGGAAGCGGAGCTTGGCGAACGCGAACCCGGCCAGCGTGGACAGGAACATGACCGCGACCGAGATCGACCCCGCGACCAGCACCGAGTTGACCAGGGCCAGGCCGAACGGCACGGTGTCGAAGACGCGGGCGACGTTGGCGAAGAAGTTGCCGCCCGGCCAGAGCGGCGGCGGCACCTGGGCCAGCGCCGAGTTGTGCCGGGAGGCCACCACCACGCTGTAGTAGAGCGGGAAGGCGGAGAAGAAGACGACCGCGATCAGGGTGAGGTAGCGCAGCCTCATGCCACACCGCCCTTCAGCCGGCGCGTGAGCAGGTAGTTGACCCCGGCGACCAGCACGACGGCGAGGAACATGAGCCAGGACGCCGCCGCCGCGTAGCCGAAGTCGAACTTGGTGAAGCCCTGCTCGTAGACGAACAGCGCCAGCGTCTGGTACTGCCGGTCGGGCCCGCCGCTCGCCCCGACGCCCCCGGCGCCGCTGCTCGCGCTGAACAGCAGCGGCTCGGCGATGATCTGCACGGCGCCGATCGTGGAGACCACGACCACGAAGACGATCGTCGGCCGGATCATGGGGATCGTGATCCTGCGGAGCTGGGTGAACCCGCCGGCGCCGTCGAGGGTCGCCGCCTCGTACAGCTCGCGGGGGACGGCCTGCATGGCGGCCAGGAAGATCAGCGCGTTGTAGCCCGTCCAGCGCCACATGATCATCGTGGACAGGGCGACGTGCGAGGTGGCCGTGCCCGCCGCCCAGTCGACCGCGCCGGCGCCGAACCAGGACAGCACCCAGTTGATCAGCCCGAAGTCCCGGCCGAAGAGCTGGCTGAAGATGACCACGACGGCCACCACGCTGGTGACGTTCGGCAGCAGTAGCGACACCCGGAACAGCGTCTGGAAGCGCAGCGGCCGGTTGAGCAGGTGCGCGAGCCAGATCGCCAGGACGAGCTGCGGCACCGTGGACAGGACGCCGATGGACAGCGTGTTGGCCACGGCGTTCCAGAAGTAGCCGTCGGCGAGCAGCGTGCCGTAGTTGGCGGCGCCCACGAACGCGTGCTCGTCCGACAGCAGCGTCCAGTCGTGCAGGCTCACCCAGGCGGTGTAGGCCAGCGGGAACAGCCCGAAGGCGCAGAAGAGCAGCAGGAACGGCGCGACGTAGGCGTACGGCGACACCCTCACGTCGAGGGTGTGCCGCACGCCCCGCCGGTGCCGCCGCCGGGCCACGGCGAGGGGGAGAGAGCTCATTTGATCTTCTTGACGTCCTCGAGGACCTGCGCCCACGCCTGGTCGGGAGTCTGCTTGCCCTGCTCGACCCGGCCGAGCCCGTCACCGATGACGACGCGGACCTCGGCCTCCTTGGGCCCGAGGTGCTGCGGTTTGAGCGCCTTGGCGGCCTCGGAGTAGATCTTGCCGATGGGGGCGTCGCCGAAGAACGGCTTGGTGAAGCTCTGGATCGACGGGTCGTCGTACAGGGCGGGGATCGACGGGAACGTGCCCTCCTCCTTGAAGACCTTGGCCTGGTTCTCCTTGGAGGTGAGGAAGTCGATCAGCTCCGCCGCCTCCTTCGGGTGCTTGCTCTGCTTGGGGATCATCAGGTGGGAGCCGCCGCTGTTGCCGGAGCCGCCCGGCACGGTCGCGATGTCCCACTTGCCCGTCGCGTCCTTGGCCTGCTCCTGGATGAAGCCGGTCATCCAGGCGGGGCAGATGATCGTGGCGAACGAGCCCTTGGCGAAGCCGGTGTTCCACGGCGGCGAGAAGGCGGCCAGCTTGGCGGTCAGCTTGTCGGAGGTGAGCTGGTTGGACAGGTCCCACGCCTGCTTCACGGCCGGGTTGGAGCCCACGATGATCGTGTCCTGGTCGTCGTACAGGCCGGTCGGCGCCTGGTTGACCATGGCGCGGAAGATCTCGCCGGGGCTGTCGACGAACTTGGCGCCGGCCACGTTCGCGGCGGCGAACTTCCGGCCGGTCTCGATGTACTTCTCCCAGGTCGGCCAGAGCGCCGCCACCTCGGCCCGGTCGGTGGGCAGGCCGGCCTTGGCGAACAGGTCCTTGCGGTAGCACATGGCCAGGCCGCCCACGTCGGTGCCGAGGCCGAGGAGCTGGCCGCCCTGCTTGCTCAGCCCCTGCTGCCACTTCCAGTCGAGGTACTCGCCCTGCCGCTTGTCCAGGCCGTACTGCTTGAGGTCCTGGAACTTGGCGGGCTGGGCGGTGAACGTGCTGATGTAGCCGACCTCGACGGCCTCGATGTCGTCCGCGCCGGCGTTGGTGGCCAGGCGCTTGACCAGGTTGTTGTGGTGGTCGTTGAACTGGGTGACGTTCTCGGTGATCTCGATGTTCGGGTGGGTCTTCTTGTACTCCTCGTAGAGCGGCTTGAAGCCGAAGTCGCCGAACAGGCCGATGCTGAGCTTGACCTTCTCGCCGGGCTTGGCGGCGGTCCCGTCGCTGTCACCTCCGCCGCCGCACGCCGTGGCCAGGAGGGACGCGGCGAGCAGGGGGACGGCGAGGCGCTGGAGACGAGGGGGCATGGGACCCTCCTGGGTCGGAGCGGGGGGTGTCGGTCGATGCGAGAGAGCGCTCTCTCGACAGAGTCGCGGGCCTCACCCAAGGCTGTCAATTGCTGTGAGATAACGATCAGAAAGGCTGAGAGAGCGCGTTCACGCCTATGGCGATCCGGTCTCAGGCGGTGAGGACGCGGCCGACCATCCGGGCGTACATGCGGCCCGGGCTCGGCGCCTTGGCCAGGAAGCCGGGCAGCATCGGCAGCCCCACCGCGTACGGCTCCAGCCGCTCGTACAGCTCGTCCGCCCCCGCCGGCCGGTCGTCGGGCCGCTTCTCCAGCAGCTCGGCCAGCAGCTCGCCGAGCCCGGCGGGCAGGCCCGGGATGGCCGGGGGTCGCTCCTTGACCTGCTTCTCGAACACCACGTAGTCCGTCGGCCCCGTGAAGAGCTGCCGGCCGGTCAGCATCTCGTGCATGACGCAGCCCAGCGCGTACAGGTCGCTGCGGGGCTCGGCGACGCCCCGCTGGATCTGCTCGGGCGCCATGTAGGCGGGTGTGCCGAGAATCTGCCCGATCCGGGTGAACGTCGTGACGTCGGCGTCGCGCAGCATGGCGAGGCCGAAGTCGAGCACCTTCACGCTGCCGTCGGGGCACAGCATGAGGTTGGTCGGCTTGAGGTCGCGGTGGCAGATCGACAGGGCGTGGGCGGCCGACAGCACCGCGCACGCCTGCGCGGCGATCGCGGCGGCCCACGGCACCGGCAGCGGCCCGTGCTCGCTGACCACGTCGGCCACCGTGACGCCCTCGATGAACTGCATCACCTGGAACAGCCGCTGCTCGTGGGTGCCGAAGTCGTAGAGCACCGGCGCGCCCGGGTGCTCCAGCCGGGCCAGGATGCGGGCCTCCCGGATGAAGCGGCGCTCCAGCTCGCCGTCCGGCCCGCTCGGCAGCCGCAGCAGCTTCACCGCGACCCGGCGGTCGAGATGGCGGTCGTGGCCTGCGTAGACGGCCCCCATGCCGCCCTGCCCGAGGGGGAAATCACCGAGCACGTAGCGGTCGCCGATGACCATTCGCCCCTCCACACCGCCTTTCCGGAAGAAACTACACCGTCAACCTCCCCTGCCTCACGGGGTGAGGCCAGGAGCGGGCGGGTGCAGGTGACCGTCGGCCAGCCCGTCGAGGCCCAGCCGGATGAGCGTCTGGCCCAGCGCCGAGGTCTCGCGCAGCGCGTCCTCCAGCACCGCGAGCTGCCGGAACGCCTCGCCGTACGCGCGCTGCTCCTCCAGCGACAGGCGCGGCAGGCGGGTGCGGCGCACGTCGAAGCGGCTGGAGCCGGGGGCCGCGCGGCCCCCGGCGGCCCGCAGGAAGCCGGCCAGGAAGTCGGGGTCGAGGCGACGCTGGTCCACCCGGTAGAGCGTGAGGTGCGGCCCCAGCACGCAGCCGCCCTCGGCCATGACCCGGACGCTGGAGTAGGACGCCACCACGTCACCGGGGCGCACCTGCACCAGGCCCTGCTGCCCGCCCGCGCGGCCGGAGGGCGGCGCGCCGCCGGCCACGTCGTCGGCCGTGAGCACCGCCAGGTCGCCGCCGTCGGCGGCCATCTTGGGCGGCGCCTGGAGCACCGTCACGAGGCCCTCCTTGATGAGGTCGCCGACGGTGGTGGCGGGCTGGTCGAGCGGCTGGTCCAGGACTTTCAGGTCGGGCGGTGTCGTGGAGGCGGCCAGGAAGCGGTCGCGCGCCTCGGTGAAGGCCCGCCCGACGTCGTCGCGGCGCTGGTGACGGGCCGGCGTCATGTCCACCTCGTCGGCCAGCAGGTCGATGATGCGCACCGTACGGTCGGAGCGGTCGTCGAGGTAGTCGCGCCAGGCCGGCTCGACGGCGGACAGGTCGGCCGTCGCGTCGAGGATGAGCACGTCGGACGGCGGGCGCTCGCCCGCGCGCGGCCGGCGCAGCAGCCACAGGTCGGAGCCGGGCAGCGCGACGACGCCGCGCAGGGCGCCGGCCCGCAGCAGGTTGGCCCGGATGCGGCGGCCCGCCTTGCGGCTCGCGGCCGCGGGCGGCATGAGGATCGCGACCAGGCCGCCCGGCTTGACGTGGGTCAGGCAGTGCTGCACCCAGGCCAGCTCCGGCTCTCCACGCGGCGGCAGGCCGTACTCCCAGCGCGGGTCGCCGGTCAGCTCCTCGTAGCCCCAGGCGCGCTCGTTGAACGGCGGGTCGCACAGGACGGCGTCGGCCTTCTCCCCGGCGAAGGCGTCGTGGCGGATGGCGTCGCCCGCGACGACCCGCGCCTCGGCGCCGCGCAGCCGCAGCCGGGCGGCGGTGATGCGGGCGGAGGTGTCGCTGAGGTCCTGCCCGAGCACGCGGGCCGCCTCGGGCGCGAGCAGCAGCGTGCCGACGCCGCACGCGGGATCCAGGATCGTGCCGGGCGCCGAAGGGTCCGCCACGGAGCGGCCCTCCATCAGGGCGGTCGGGGAGCGGCCGTCCACCAGGGAGGTCGTGGGCCGGCCGTCCGTCGCGGGGTGGGCGTCCGCCGGGACGGTGCTCACCAGGCGGACCATCAGCGCGGCGACGTCCTCCCGGGTCACCGAGAGCTGCCGCGAGTGGGCCTCCAGGTAGCGCTCGCACAGGAACTCGTACGCCCTGAGAGGGCCGTCGCGATCGGCCAGCTCGGTCAGCAGCCCCGCCAGCTCGGGCTCCAGCTCGCCACCGCCCCCGTCGGTGGACAGGTCCGTGGACAGGCCCGTGGAAAGGCCGGTGGAAAGAAACGTGCCCGCCGCGGCGACAAGTTCACCCAGGCGTAGATCTCCGGCGGCTTTCAGGCGCTGCCACACACGATCTCCGAGGGATACCTGGTAGGACTTCCCGTAGCGGCGCAGCCACGCCTCCACCTGCCGCAGCGAGAACAATGGCTGATTCGCGGTTCCGCCGACGGGACGGGGGAAGTCGTCGTGGCGGCGTCGCCAGTTGCTCACCGCGGCCCGCCCGACCCCCGCGAGCCGGGCGATGTCCCCGGCGTTCACGGTCGGGTCGTGGCTCATGCGACCAGAGTAGTTCACAAGAGTCTTCAGCGCATCTGCTTGTGAAGTCTTTCAACCAATGATTTACTGCTAGGTATGAAGCACAACATCCGCTATGCCGCCGGATCAGATGTGGGGCGCCGCAGGGAGCAGAACGAGGATTCCGGCTACGCGAGCGGCCGGTTGCTCGTGGTGGCTGACGGGATGGGCGGCCACGCGGCCGGCGAGCTCGCGAGCTCGGCGGCGATCGCCGTCATGCGCGAGCTGGATGCCACGCTTCCGGAGACGGGCTCCGACCTGGAGGCGGCTCTTGAGGGCGCCGTG
The DNA here is from genome assembly GCF_031570565.1 of Nonomuraea sp. 3-1Str. Classification (NCBI taxonomy): domain Bacteria; kingdom Bacillati; phylum Actinomycetota; class Actinomycetes; order Streptosporangiales; family Streptosporangiaceae; genus Nonomuraea; species Nonomuraea sp. 3-1Str. The sequence continues at coordinate 178,281 of NZ_JALHBK010000006.1, read as the reverse complement.
CACGAGGCGGCGCGCCGGCTGGTCGAGCTGGCGGAGATCGATCCCGCGCGCAGGGGAATGGGAACCACGGTGACCGCCATGCTCTGGGACGGTTACCGGTTCGCCCTGGCTCATCTCGGTGACTCCCGCGGATACCTGCTTCGCGATGGTGCTCTTTACCAGATGACCAAGGATCACACACTTGTGCAGTCGATGGTGGACGAAGGGCGGATAACGGAGGATCAAGCCGCCGTTCATCCCCGTCGCTCCATGGTGCTGCGGGTGCTCGGCAGCGAGGGCCGGGCCGAGCCCGACATGGCGCTGCGCGAGGCCGAGCCCGACGACCGCTACCTGCTGTGCTCCGACGGGCTCACGGCCGTGCTGGGCCCGGAGACGCTGCACGAGGTGCTGACCACGCACCCCGACCCGGCGCTGGCCGTGCAGCGCCTCATCGACCTGGCCAACGAGGGCGGCTCGCCCGACAACGTGACCGTGATCGTGGCCGACGTGGTGGCGCCGGGCACGGGCGATGAGCAGGTCTACCGCGTCGGCGCGGGCGCCTAGGCCCGCCCCTTCGATCCCTTCGGTCACAGAAGTGCCTTTTCTCCTCAGAGCTAGCCACTTTCGCGGTGGGCGGCCCGCGCTCGCCGCGCGGCGATTACCGTACATCGTGATCTGCCGGATTTTCTGGGAGGAGTCGCACTGGACCCCATCGCGGAAGCTCTGCTGCGGCAAGTCCGTCCGGAAGTCGGCTACCGGGAGAAGAGCGGCCAGAACACCAAGTTCGGCCACTGGTACGCCGAGCGCGTCCAGGACGCCCAGTACCGGGACGCGCCCTGGTGCGACATGTTCATCGCCTGGGCGGCGGACCGGGCCGGCATCGCCGACTACGTCGGCCGGTTCGCCTGGACGCCGTCCCACGCGGCGTGGTTCATCAAGCAGGGCGCCTGGTCGTCCCGGCCCGAGCCGGGGGCGCTGGTCTTCTTCGACTGGAAGGGCGGCACGAGCTACCAGGGCATCGACCACGTCGGCATCGTCGAGAGCGTCGCCGGCGGAAAGATCCACACCATCGAGGCGAACGTCGACGGCGTCTGGCTCAAGCGCAAGGTCCGCGAGACCGACAAGGTCGTCGGCTACGGCCTGCCGCGCGTGGTCAAGGCCAACGCCACGCTGAGCGAGATCCGGGCCACCGAGCATCCGCTCGCGCCGTTGCCCAGGGCGCGGGAGCCGCAGGGGTCGGTGTTCGACGTGCTGGGCACGCCGCACGCGCTGCTCGCCGTCATGGTGCTGACGACGATCGTGCTCTCCTTACGCTTCGCCGGACGCCGCCGCGGCACCCACCGCCGCTTCACCTGGCCCTGGAACGCGCCGTCCGGCCCCCGCCCCACCGTCGTGTCCTGGACCGAGGCGGACCCCTCCTGGCTGGACGTGGACGACCACGACGGCGACCGTGTCCCCGTCGTCGCGGGCCACGGCTCCGGAGGTACCGCGCGCGGAGGCGCCACCCCCTCCCGTCGCCGCCCGTACGAGCCGAAACCCTGACGCCGGCACGGAGCGGCGCGGCCGGGATCAGCCGCCGAGGTCGATGACCAGCTTCACGTCGTCGCCGTGGCTCTCGATGGCCTGCGGCGCCTCCTCCAGCGGCAGCCGCCTGGTGATCATCCGCTCCAGCCAGGCGCGATCCGCCGCCGCCAGCGCCTCCGCCGCGGCCCGGAAGTGGCGCTGGTTGGCGTTGACCGAGCCGAACACCACGTCGTTCTCCAGCACGATCTCCCGGTTGATGCGCCCCACGTCCGCGTCCAGCACCTTGCCCGCCGCCGACACGCCGGTCAGGCAGACGACGCCGGCGGCCCCGCTCGCCACCAAGGCGTCGAGCACCATCGGACCCGCCCCCGTGGCCTCGACGATGATGTCCGGGCGCAGGTCGCGCACCGGCTCCAGCGTGCTCCCGGAGTGGAAGACGGCGCCGAGCGAGCGCACCAGATCGGGCTTGATCCCCTCGGTGACCCGGTCGATGACGTGGACCTCCAGCCCTCGCTGCTTGCCGAGCAGCGCGGCCAGCAGGCCGATCGGCCCCGCCCCGACGACGAGCGCCGTACGCGGTCCGAACCACGCCCGCGAGCCCACGGCCTCGATCTGCTCCCACGCCTTGGCCAGGACCGAGGCCGGCTCCATCAGCACCCCGACCCGCTCCAGCCCGGGGTGGAGCCGCACCGCGTAGTCCTCCTCCACGGTCCACCGCTCGCTGCCGTAGCCGTCGAGCGCCTTGATGCCGCGCTCGGTGTAGCGGCCGTTGCGGCACATGTCGAACTCGCCTCTCGCGCAGGCCGGGCACGGCTCCGGGTCGGGCCGGCGCACGACGCCCACGACGAGGTCGCCGGGGGAGAAGGAGGACCCCTCGGGAGCCCGGATCACCCTGCCGAGCGACTCGTGCCCGATGATCATGGTCTTCTTGTCGGCCTGCTCGAAGCCGTACTCGCCGGAGGCCAACTCCCGGTCCGTGCCGCAGATGCCCAGCGCCAGCCCCTGGACGAGCAGTTCGCCCGGTCCGGGCTCCGGGTCGGGCACCTCTTCGACGCGCAGCGTCCCCGGAGCTCCCGGCTGGAAGGTGATCGCACGCATGCCGTACCTGTACCCGGCGGGCGACAGGAAATAGTAGGACGTCCTAGTATCTTGAGAGTAGGCCGCTCAAAGAGGAGTGATCAGGCGTGCACGTTCCGGTCCATCCCGTCCGCTTCGTGACGGCAGCCGCCCTGTTCGACGGCCATGATGCCGCGATCAACATCATGCGGCGCATCCTCCAGTCACAGGGCGCCGAGGTCGTCCACCTCGGCCACAACCGGTCGGTGGACGACATCGTCACCGCCGCCATCCAGGAGGACGTCCAGGGCGTCGCGATCAGCTCCTACCAGGGCGGCCACGTCGAGTTCTTCACCTACCTCGTCGAGCTGCTGCGCGAGCGCGGCGCGGGACACGTCAGGGTGTACGGCGGAGGCGGCGGCGTCATCGTGCCGGAGGAGATCGAGCTGCTGCACTCCCGGGGCGTCAGCCGGATCTTCTCGCCCGAGGACGGCCAGCGTTACGGCCTGCCCGGGATGATCAACAAGCTCGTCGAGGAGTGCGACGTCGAGCTCGGCGACCCGCCCTCGGTGGACGCCGTGGTCTCGGGCGACCAGGCCGCCCTGGCCCGCGCGATCACCCTGGTCGAGTCCGGCCGCGCCCCGGCCGGGCTGCTCGACGGGCTGCGCACGGCGGGGGGCGCCGACGGGCCGGCGGGGCGGCGCGCGCCCGTGCTCGGCATCACCGGCACCGGCGGCTCGGGCAAGTCCTCGCTCACCGACGAGCTGGTACGGCGGCTGCGCGTGGACAACGACGACAAGCTGCGCATCGCGATCGTCGCCATCGACCCCACCCGCAGGCGCGGCGGCGGCGCGCTGCTCGGTGACCGCATCCGCATGAACAGTCTCGGCCCGCAGACCTACTTCCGCTCGCTGGCCACCCGGGGCGCCGCCAACGAGGTGCCCGCCTGCCTGGACGACGTGGTCGCCGCCTGCCGCGCCGCCGGGTACGACCTCGTGATCGTGGAGACGCCCGGAATCGGCCAGGGCGACGCCGGCATCGTGCCGCACGTGGACGTGCCGATCTACGTCATGACCCCCGAGTTCGGCGCGGCCTCCCAGCTGGAGAAGATCGACATGCTCGACTTCGCCGAGGCCGTGGTGATCAACAAGTACGAGCGGCGCGGGGCCGAGGACGCCCTGCGCGACGTGCGCCGCCAGCTCGTGCGCAACCGGGAGGCGTTCGGCGTCTCGCCCGACGACATGCCGGTGTTCGGCACGATCGCCGCCCGGTACAACGACGCGGGGGTGACGGCCCTCTACCACCACCTCAAGGGCCTGCTCGTGGACCGTGGCCTGCCGGCCGGGCCGGGGCTGCTCGCGCCCGTGCGCGGCCGTACCTCCGAGACCTCCGCCGCGATCGTCCCGCCCGCCCGCGTCCGCTACCTGGCCGAGATCGCCGAGACCGTCCGCGCGTACCACGCCGAGACGCTCGCCCAGGCGGAGGTGGCCCGGCGGCGCCAGCAGCTCACCGCCGTGCGGTCCATGCTGGAGGGCGAGGACGAGCGGCTGGCCGAGCTGGAGGCGCGGGCCGGGCGGGAGCTGACCCGCGAGAGCCGGGCGCTGCTCGACTCCTGGCCCGCCACCCGGGAGCAGTACACCGCCGACGAGCTGGTCGTCCGCGTCCGCGACCGGGAGATCCACACCCCGCTGTGGCGCGAGACGCTGTCCGGCAGCCGCATCCCCCGGGTGGCCCTGCCCCGCTACACCGACCACGGCGACCTGCTCCGGTTCCTGCGCTCGGAGAACCTGCCGGGCCGCTTCCCGTTCACCGCCGGGGTGTTCCCGTTCAAGCGCGACGACGAGGACCCCACCCGGATGTTCGCGGGCGAGGGCGACCCGTTCCGCACCAACCGGCGCTTCAAGCTCCTCTCGGAGGGACAGCCCGCCACACGGCTGTCCACCGCGTTCGACTCGGTGACGTTGTACGGCAACGACCCCGCCCCCCGCCCCGACATCTACGGAAAAGTCGGTACTTCGGGGGTGTCGATCGCGACGCTCGACGACATGAAGGCGCTCTACGACGGCTTCGACCTGTCGGCGCCCAACACGTCCGTGTCGATGACCATCAACGGCCCGGCGCCCACCATCCTGGCGTTCTACCTCAACGCCGCCGTCGACCAGGCCCTCGACCGGTTCCGCGCCGAGCAGGGGCGGGAGCCGTCGGAGGAGGAGGCGCGCGACCTGCGCGCCCGCACCCTCGCCACCGTCAGGGGCACGGTCCAGGCCGACATCCTCAAGGAGGACCAGGGGCAGAACACCTGCATCTTCTCCACGGAGTTCTCGCTGCGGATGATGGCCGACATCCAGGAGTGGTTCATCGCCAACGGCGTGCGCAACTTCTACTCGGTGTCGATCTCCGGCTACCACATCGCCGAGGCCGGGGCCAACCCGATCAGCCAGCTCGCGTTCACGCTGGCCAACGGCTTCACCTACGTCGAGGCGTACCTGGCGCGCGGCATGAACGTCGACGACTTCGCCCCGAACCTGTCGTTCTTCTTCTCCAACGGCATGGACCCCGAGTACAGCGTGCTCGGACGGGTGGCCCGGCGCGTCTGGGCCGTCGCGATGCGCGAGAGGTACGGCGCCGGGGAGCGCTCGCAGAAGCTGAAGTACCACATCCAGACGTCGGGCCGCTCCCTGCACGCCCAGGAGATGGACTTCAACGACATCCGCACCACCCTCCAGGCGCTGATCGCCGTCTACGACAACTGCAACAGCCTGCACACCAACGCCTTCGACGAGGCGGTCACCACCCCGTCGGCCGACTCGGTGCGCCGCGCCATGGCCATCCAGCTCATCATCAACCGCGAGTGGGGCCTGGCCCGCAACGAGAACCCGCTCCAGGGCTCGTTCGTCATCGAGGAGCTGACGGACCTGGTGGAGGAGGCCGTGCTGAGTGAGTTCGAGCGGCTGTCGGATCGGGGCGGCGTGCTGGGCGCGATGGAGACGGGCTACCAGCGCGGGCGCATCCAGGACGAGTCGATGCTGTACGAGACGCGCAAGCACGACGGCTCGCTGCCGATCATCGGCGTCAACACGTTCCGCAACCCGCGCGGCGACGAGCCGCACGAGCGGAAGCTGGAGCTGGCCCGCGGCACCGAGGAGGAGAAGCGGTCACAGCTCGACCGGCTGAGCTCCTTCCACGAGCGGCACCGGTCCGAGGCGCCGGCGGCGCTGGCCCGGCTGCGGGAGGCCGCCATGTCGGAGGCCAACGCGTTCGAGGTGCTGATGGACGCCGCGCGGGTCTGCTCGCTCGGCCAGATCACCGACGCCCTGTTCGAGGCGGGAGGCCAGTACCGGCGCAACGTGTGAGACGACGCTCCTGGATGCCGCCCCGGACGTCGGCACGGTGATCGATCCACGCGCGGATAGGATCGCCACCGGGGACCACAGCTAACAGGAGGTTTTCTCATGTCCGAGATCACGTTCAAGGGCAACCCGGTCACGGTCGGGGGCACGTTCCCGGAGCCCGGTGACACGGCGCCCGAGTTCAGGCTGGTGGGCAAGGACCTCGCCGACGTCACGCTCGGGTCGTTCGGCTCCTCGGTGAAGGTGCTCAACATCTTCCCGAGCGTCGACACCGGCGTCTGCGCGGCCTCGGTGCGCCGCTTCAACCAGGTCGCCGCCGAGCACCCGGAGGCCGTGGTGCTGTGCGTGTCGGCCGACCTGCCGTTCGCGCAGCAGCGCTTCTGCGGCGCCGAGGGGCTCGACGGCGTGACCATGCTGTCGCTCATGCGGGGGCGGGAGTTCCTGGGCGAGTACGGCGTCGCGCAGGAGTCCGGGCCGCTGGCGGGGCTCGCCGCCCGCGCGGTGGTCGTGCTCGACGGCGACAACCGGGTGGTCCACTCCGAGCTGGTGCCGGAGATCACCCAGGAGCCGGACTACGACGCCGCTCTCGCCGCCCTGAAGTAACCGCCTGTCCGTGCCGGGGCGTCGCGCGATGGTCGCCGCCCCGGCCGTACGGGCCGCACGGGCCTCAGCTCTTGCGGCCGACCCCGCACACGATGAGGGACGACTGGGGGTCGTCGGCGAAGTCGATCATGTCCGTCTCGTCGGGCCGCCACTGCGGCAGCCACACCATGCCCGGCTCGACCAGGTCGAACCCGGCGAACAGCTCCCTGACGCGGTCACGGCTGCGCAGGACCAGGGGAGAGGTCGCGCTCCGGTAGACCTCGACGCCCTTGTCCACGGCATCGGGCCGGGCGTCGCTGGTGCCGTGCGACATGACCAGGTAGCTGCCGGGGGCCATCGCCTCGCGCAGCGTCCCGATGATCTGCTCGGGGCCGTCGTCCTCGCTCACGAAGTGCATGACCGCGACGAGCAGCACCGCGACCGGCCGGCTGAAGTCGATTAACTTCAACACATCCGGATTTTTCAGGATGCTGCCGGGGTCGCGAGCGTCGCCCTCGACGACGGTGGTGTTCTCGTCGTCGGCCAGCAACGCGCGGGCGTGGACGAGCACGACGGGATCACGGTCCACGTAGACGACGCGCGCCCCCGGCGCGACCTCCCTGGCGACCTCGTGCACGTTCCCCTGCGTGGGCAGCCCGGTGCCGATGTCCAGGAACTGGGTGACCCCGGCCGCGGCCAGATGCCGCACGGCCCGCCCGAGGAACGCCCGGTTGGCCCGCGCGGCGAGGCGTACCTCGGGCGCGACGGCCAGGATCTTCTCGGCGGCCTCACGGTCGGCCGGGAAGTGGTCCTTGCCCCCGAGGTAGTAGTCGTAGAGCCGGGCGACGTTGGGCGTGTTCGGATCGAAGCCCAGCGATTCTCGCTCCAACCGGAGATCCCCCGATCAAGATGTAACGATCTTTATGGGGGATTCTACGGATTCGTTATGTCTCTTGTGGAGAAGCTGCGCACATTCGGCTCAAAATTCACTTGATTTCACTCTTTTTCGGTCAGGCTCTCCGGGAAGAGATCGTAGGAGACCAGGCAAGGGGGCATCTGTGGCGGAACGGGACGCGGACGACGACACCGGGACAGACGACACCGGGACAACCGTGCGGGTGCCCGAGGTCGTGACCAGGATCGTGTCGCTGGTGCCGTCGCTGACCGAGTCGGTGGCGGCGACCGTTCCCCACGCGCTCGTCGGAGCCACCGACTGGTGCTCGCACCCCGCGGACCTGGACGTCACGCGCGTGCGCGGCACCAAGAACCCCGACCTCGACGCGATCCGCGACCTGCGTCCCGACGTCGTCCTGGCCAACGCCGAGGAGAACCGGGAGCCGGACCTCGCCGCCCTGCGCGCGACAGGGGTGGCCGTCTGGGTGACCAGGATCGAGACCCTGGACCAGGCGTTCGTCTCGCTGGAGCGGATGTTCCGGCACGCCTGCCGCGCCCGGCCGCCCGCGTGGCTGGAGGAGGCCCGCGAGGTGTGGCGCGAGCCGGCTCGGGGGCCGCGGCGCACGGCGATCATCCCGATCTGGCGGCGGCCGTGGATGGTGGTGGGGCGCGACACGTTCACCGGCGACGTGCTGCGCCGGCTCGGCGTGGACAACCTGTACGCGGGTCATCCCGAGCGCTATCCCAGGGTGCCGCTGCCCGAGCTGGCCGCGAAGGCGCCCGACCTCGTGGTGCTGCCCGACGAGCCGTACGCCTTCAGCGCCGGCGATGGCCCGGAGTGCTTCCCCGGCCTGCGGTGCGCGCTGGTCAGCGGGCGCGACCTGACCTGGTACGGCCCCTCCCTCGTGACGGCCCGCGACCGCCTCGCCGGCGCGCTGGCGTGACATCCGGGGGAGAGGGGGGTCAGGTGCCGGTCCTGGAGCGCCCGGACGGGGCGGCGAGGGCGGCGTCCACGGCCTCCGGGCTCAGCACGTGCTCCATGACGATCACCGCCGTGCCCACGATCCCGGCCCGCCGCCCCAGCGAGCTGGTCACGATCTTCAGGTTGCGCGTGGTGTACGGCAGGCTGCGCCGGTAGACGCTCTCCCGGATGCCGGTCAGGTAGTGCTCGCCGGTCTCGGCCATGTCGCCGGCCAGCACCAGGACGCCCGGGTTGAGCAGGCTGACCGCGGTCGCCAGCAGCACCCCGAGCGTCCGGCCCGCCTCCTGGGCGCGGGCGATGGCGGCTGGGTCGCCGGCCTGGACGAGCCGCACCACGTCGCGGCTGGACTCCATGCCGAGGTCGGTGGCCAGGGCGTGGCCGCTGGCCAGCGAGGCGACGCAGCCGCGCGAGCCGCACGTGCAGACCCGGTCGTCGCTCTCGCGCAGCCGTACGTGACCGAGGTTGCCGGCGGCGTCCTCGACGCCCCGGTAGACACTGCCGTCGAGCACCACGCCGGTGCCGATGCCGGTGGAGACCTTGACGAGGAGCAGCGCCCGGGTGCTCCGCCAGGAGCACCACCACTCGCCGAGCGCCATCGCGTTCGCGTCGTTCTCCACGAGCACCGGCACGCCGAACGCCGCGCTGAGGCTCTCCCCGATGGGGTGGTCGTCCCAGCCGGGCATGAGGAACGATCTGATCAGCCTGCCGGTGCCGTGGTCCACCGAGCCGGGCAGGTCGACGCCGATGCCGCACACCCGCTCGCGCGGCATGCCGGTCCGGTCGAGCAGCCGCTGGAACGCCTGCCGCACCCACGTCAGCACGGCGTCGGGCCCCCGGTCGATGCGCATCTCGCTGTGCTCCTCGGCCAGCGGCCGGGCGGCGAGATCGGTGAGCGCGACATGGGCGTGGCCGGCGCCGAGGTCGGCCACGAGCACCAGGCGCTTGCCGGCGTCCAGGTCGAGCACGGAGGGCGGCCGGCCGCCCCCGGAGCTGGCGACGCCGGACTCGTGGATGTAGCCGGCCTCGATCAGCCGGTCCACCCGGTCCGTGATCGTGGAGCGGGACAGACCGGTGTACTCGATGAGTTCCTTACGGGTACGGCAGGAGCCATCGCGGATGAGCTGGAGGATGTGCCCCGCCGTCAGCATGGTCTACCCCTTCTCCGCTCCTGCCGTGAGGCCCTCGGTCAGCAGACGCTCGCCGGCGAAGAACACGATCACGATGGGCAGCGTGAGGACCACGGATCCGGCCATGAGCACCGTGGTCGGGATCTCGATGCTACCCGCGAGCTGGGACAGTCCCAGGGAAACCGTCCAGCTCTCCCGCCTCTCGACGAGGAAGAGCAGGGCGAACAGGAACTCGTTCCAGGCGATCATGAACACGTACAGACCGGTCGCCATGAGCGCGGGCTTGGACAGCGGCAGCACCACCCGCCAGATGGTCGACAGGCGCGAGCAGCCGTCGATCGCGGCGGCCTCCTCCACGCTACGCGGCACGGTCTCGAAGTAGTTGCGGAGCATGTATACCGTGACCGGCACGGTCTGCGCGATGTAGACGAGGATCAGGCCGGGCAGCGACCCGCGCAGCCCCATCATCGTGAACAGCACGAAGAGCGGGATGGCCAGCACGATCACCGGGAAGAGATAGACCGACAGGAACAGGAAGTGGACCTGCCGGTGCCCGAAGAAGCGCAGCCGGGCCACCGCGTACGCGCCGGGGATGGAGATCAGCAGCGTGACCACCACGGACGCCACGGCGACGATCGCGCTGTTGCGCATGAAGGTCAGGAACCCCTGCCGGTCCAGCACGTCCGCGTAGGTGGACAGCGTGAGGTTCCGGGGCCAGAGGGAGCCCGGGTCGAGGATGAGCTCCTGGATGTCGCGGACCGACAGCGTGATCATGTAGAGGAACGGGAACGCGGTGACGGCGACCAGCGCCGCGATCACCAGCGGCTTGAGCACACGCAGCGCCGCCCGCTCCACCCGGTCCCTGCTCATCGGCCTGGCGCTCGTCCGCTCAGCCGTTGCGCTCACGTTCGCCTCCCGCGAAGAACCTGAGGTAGAGGACCAGGAAGACGACCAGCACGACGGCGAGCACGATGGCCTGGGCGGCCGAGGCCCCGATGTCGTCGCGCGCGGTCAGGAAGTTGTAGACGCGCACGCTGACCACCTCGGTCCCGGCTCCGCCGCCGGTGAGCAGGTACACGTCGTCGAACTTGGTGAAGGTGAACACGAAACGCAGCACGGCCAGCAGCGCGATGACCCGCGCGAGCTGCGGCAGGACCACGTGCCGGAAGCGCTGCGTGGGCGTCGCCCCGTCCACCAGGGCCGCCTCCTCCAGATCGGCGGGCAGCGCCTGGAGCCTGGCCAGGATGAACAGGAACGCGAACGGGAAGTACCGCCACGCCTCGAACGCGATGACCGTCAGCAGCGCCACCGGCACCTCCACCCCGAGGAAGGTGCCCTTGGCCTGGCTGAGGAAGGCGATCGGCTGGCTGAGCCAGGTGTTCACGATGCCGTACTGGGGGTTGAGCATCGTCTCCCACAGGAACGCGACGGCCACGACCGGAGCCACGTACGGCACGAGGATGGAGGCCCGCACCAGCGTGCGCCCCCTGAACCGGTCGCGCAGCGCCAGCGCGGTGACCAGCCCGACGGCGATGGACAGCGCCGTGCCGGCCACGGTGTAGACGAGCGTGTTGACCAGCGCGGTCCAGAAGCCCGGCTCGGAGATCACGTACCGGAAGTTCTCCAGCGTGTAGTCGCCGAACAGGCCCTTGCTCCGGATGTTGATGAGCCGCACGTCCTGGAAGGCCAGCATGATCGCCCACAGGAGCGGCAGCACGACCACGACGACCGTGATGACCAGGGTGGGCGAGATCAGCGCGAGCCCGGCCCGCCCCTCCTGCTGCCTGAGGGTGCGGGGGCGCGGGCTCACTGGCGGATCCCGCGCTTGATGGTCTCGACGTCCTTCTTGGCCTGGGCGGCGGCGGCCTGGGGTGTCAGCGAGCCGTCCGCGACCTGGCTGAGCGCCTTCGGCACCGGCAGCTCACCCATCGTGGCGCCCACCAGCTTGCCCTGGCCCTGCGTGATGCCCCAGCGGCCGAAGTGGTCGGGGCCGGCGCGCAGCGCGTCGAGCACGGAGACCGGGTACACGTCGGCGAGCGGCTTCTTGGTGTCGACGCCGGCGGGCAGCTTGTTCCAGGCGGCGGCGTAGGTCTTGCGGGTGGGGAACTTGCCCTCCGGGGCCATCCCGATCCACCGCTCGTAGCCCTCGTTCATCGCGTACGCGACGAACTTGGCGGCGGGGTCCTTGGCCGCGTCGCGGGTGACGACCCACGAGACGATCTCCCCGTACTGGGCGGGCGCGCTCCCGTCGGGCCCCTTGAGCGCGGTGACGACGCCGGTGTTCCTGGCCAGCCAGCCCGGGTCCTTCTTGCACTGCTCACAGCTCGGCAACGCGTCCTTGCGCAGCCCCGCCAGCTCGTCGAGGATGAACGACGACCAGATGACCATGGCGGCCTTGCCGGAGAAGTAGGTGGCGCGGGTGGAGTCGACGTCCTGCTTGCCCTTGACCGAGTAGTTCCTGACGAGGCCGGCGTAGAAGCCGAACGCCTTAACGCACTGCGGCGAGTCGAGCGTGACGTTGCCGGAGCCGTCCACGAGCTGACAGCCGTTGGCCAGGGCCACGTGCTCGAAGCTCTGCGCGGTGAAGGAGTCCTTGGGGGCGATGGCCAGCGTGATGCCGGCGACGCCGCCGGTGTTGAGCTTGCGCGCCGCCGCCTCCAGCGCCTCGTACGTGTCGGGTGGCGCCAGCCCGGCCTTGTCGAACAGGTCCTTGCGGTACAGGACGAGCTGGGCCCAGGCGTCGCTGGGCACGGCCAGCAGCTTGCCGCCGGAGCTGTCGAGGTCGAGGGCGCGCTGGGAGAACGTGCCACGGCCCAGCTGGTCGACGACCTTGGCCGGCGTCTCGGTGTCGAGCAGGTCGTTGGCCTCCAGCTCGCGCACCGACGACAGCGGGAGGGCCCCGATGACGTCGGGCAGCTTGCCGGCGGCGGCCGCCGAGGTGACGATCTGGCTGAACTGGTCCTCGGCCACTCCGACCAGGTTCACCTTGATCCCGGTCTTCTTGGTGAAGTCGGCGGCGATCCGCTGCTGCACGGCCATCCGGTCGGGCAGGTTCTCCTCGGTCCAGACGGTGATCTGGTTGCTCGCCTTCTCCTCGTCGCCGCAGGCGGCCAATGTGGCCGTGGCCATCAGGGCGACACAGAGCACGGCGGTTGTCCTCTTCGGCATGGCGCGCTCCTCCGTTGCGGGGATATGCCGCACTTACCCCCGCACGAGATGGCGCAACGTCCGGTACGCGATACCGAGACCGGTCTGTACCCTGTCCGTGCTGCCGGTCCACTCGGGGTCCTCGTGCTCGACGGAGACCACCCCGTCGTACCCGCCCCGGCGCAGCGCGCCGATCACCATGGTCCAGTCGACCTGGCCCAGCCCGGGCACCCGGAACCGGTACCACCCCTTCTCGCCGCTGATCGGGCCGTAGAAGCCGAAGCGGTTGATGGTGCCCGGCAGCAACTCGGTGTCCTTGGCCTGCACGTGGGAGATCTGCGACATGTACGGCATGGCGGCCGCGACCGGGTCGATGCCGAGCGCGACGAGGTGCGAGGGGTCGTAGTTGAGCCGCAGCCCGAGCGTGAACATCCACTCCCACAGCTCGGGGGAGTAGGCCAGGTTGCCCGGGTAGCCGTCGGGGTGCCAGCTCTTCATCAGGCAGTTCTCGATGACGAGGTCGACTCCGTGGTCGCGGGCGTGGGCGACGAGGGGGCGGAAGACGCCCTCGGCGCGTTCGAGGTTGTCGCGGACCGACAGGCCGGGGTCACGGCCGACGAACGTGCCGACGGTGGGGCAGCCGAGCGCCGCCGCGGCCTCCACGCACCGGCGCACGTGCGCGTTCACCTCCGCCCCAGCGCGAGGGTGCAGATTGTTCTCGTAATAGGCGATCGAGGAAAGGGTGAGTCCGGTCTCTGCGAAGATTCTCCCGACCCGCTCTCTTTCGGCTTCGTCGAAACGGTCCACTCTGATGTGATTTCGGGTATCCGTCGACGGCCATCCGGCGACTTCGAGCGCCTCGAAACCATGCGCGGCGGCCCAGCGGGCGACATCCACGAGATCGAGCTCGGGGAGACAGGCGGTCAGGAAACCCAATTTCATTGTTACCTCCGTCGAAGTCCTGGACTTAAGAGTGTTATCCGCTCAACTATGGTCTGCGTGCACGTACTAATTCCTTGACTTTCGTTTGATCAATAATCGTAAGCGTGGGGGAATGCGCGTCATCACCTTTGAAGGACCAGGCCGCGTCCGTGTCGGCGTCGAGCCGCCCGCCGCCCTCGGTCCGGGCTCCGTCCGGGTCCGCACCCTGTATTCCGGGGTTTCGGCGGGCACCGAACTCACCGCCTACCGCGGCACCAATCCGTACCTCACCCGCAGGTGGGACGTCGAGCGCCGGCTCTTCGTCGACGGCCGCACCCACGCCTATCCGCTCACCGGATGGGGCTACCAGGAGGTCGGCGAGGTCGTCGAGGCCGCGCCCGAGGTCGCCGACCCGCCCGTCGGCAGCCTCGTGTGGGGCATCTGGGGCCACCGGGCGGAGGCCGTCGTGCCCGCCGAGCGGCTGGCCGGCCACGTGCTGCCGCCCGGCGCCGACCCGCTGACCGGCGTGTTCGCCCGCGTCGGAGCCATCGCGCTCAACGCCGTCCACGCGGCCGACCTGCGCCTCGGCGACCAGGTCGCCGTCTTCGGCCAGGGCGTCATCGGCCTGCTCGCCACCCGGATGGCCGTGCTCAGCGGCGCCCGGGTCCTCGCGGCCGACGCCATCCCGGCCCGGCTGGAGCTGGCCCGGGCCTTCGGGGCCGCGGAGACGTTCGACGTGCGCTCCGGCTCGGTCGCCGAGATCGTGCGCAAGCGCGTCGAGGGCGCCGACAGCGCCATCGAGCTGAGCGGCAGTCACCAGGGTCTGCACGAGGCCATCAGGACCGTGCGCCGGGGCGGCCGGGTCGTGGCCGCCGGCTTCTACCAGGGCGACGCGACCGGCCTGCGGCTGGGCGAGGAGTTCCACCACAACCAGGTGCAGCTCGTCTCCTCCCAGATCGGCGGCGTCGCCTCATGGCTGTCCCACCGCTGGGACGTCGAGCGGCTCCAGCGCACCTTCATGGAGCTCGTCCACCGGGCCGAGGTGAGCGTCCTCGGCCTGGTCAGCCACGTGGTCCCCGCAGGGGAGGCCGCCACGGCCTACGAGCTGCTCGACCACCGGCCGTCGGACGTCCTCCAGCTCGTCTTCCGATTCGAGGAGTGAGACAAGTGAAGCTTTCCGTCCAGGAGCAGCTTCTGCCCGGCCGCACGCTGCAGGAGAAGTTCGCCTTCGCGGTCGACGCCGGCTTCGACGCCATCGAGCTGCGCGGCAAGGGCGACTTCCACTTCGCCACCCGCCTGACCGAGCTCAAGCGCGCCCTGGCCGACGGCGTCGTCATGCCGACCGTGTGCGTGGACATGCCGCACTTCATCGGCGACTTCGACCCGGTCCGGCGCAAGGACGCCATCCAGCAGCTCAGGTCGCAGCTCACCGTGATCGCCGAGCTGGGCGGCATCGGCGTGATGACGCCGGCCTCCTGGGGCCAGTTCTCGCGCCGGCTGCCGCCGTTCGAGCCGCCCCGCGGTCCGGACGAGGACCGCGAGGTGCTGGCCGAGGCGCTCACCACGCTCGGCGAGCACGCCCAGCGCAACGGCGTGCTCATCATGCTGGAGCCTCTCAACAGGTACGAGAATCACATGGTGAACACGCTGGCCGAGGCCGTGTCGTACTGCTCGATGGAGGCGATCCGGGTGGCCGGCGACACCTACCACATGAACATCGAGGAGGACGACCCCTGCCGCTCGATCCTGCGGGCCGCCCCCTACCTTGCTCATATGCAGGTCAGCGAGTCCAACCGCAACCAGCCCGGCACCGGCCACCTCGACTGGGGCGCCCAGATCGCCGCCCTCGACGCCGCCGGCTACGACGGCTACCTGGCGCTGGAGTGCCGCCTGCGTGGCGAGCCGGACATCGTCCTTCCCCAGACCGCCTCCTTCATCAGGAAATTCCTATGATCCTCCGCGATGCCGTCCGCGTGCTCGTCGCCAACTGGGACGGCAGCTACACGGTCCCCTCCCGCACCCTCTACCCCCACCAGTGGAGCTGGGACTCCGCCTTCATCGCCATCGGCAACGCCCAGTGGTCGCCGCGCCGGGCCAGGTCGGAGCTGCTGACGTTGTTCGGGGCACAGTGGCGCGACGGCCGGGTGCCGCACATCGTGTTCAACCCGGCGGTGCCGGAGGGCGCCTACTTCCCCGGACCGGAGTTCTGGCAGGTCAGCGCGCCCTCCGGGGCGCGGACCTCCGGCATCGTGCAGCCGCCCGTCCACGCGCTGGCCGCCTGGCGCGTCCACCTGGCCGACCCCGACACGGCGTTCCTGCGACGGATCTATCCCCGCCTGGTCGCCCAGCAGGAGTACCTGCGCACCGCCAGGCGCTCGCCCGAGGGGCTCATCTCGATCGTCCATCCGTGGGAGTCGGGCATGGACAACAGTCCGGCCTGGGACGCGCCGCTGGGCGCCGTCGAGCCCGAGCCGTCCGCGTTCGTGCGCCGCGACACCACCTACGTCAGCGTGGACGAGCGGCCCACCGACCGCGACTACGCGCGTTACACGACCCTCGCCCGCGCCTACCGCGACACCGGTTACCGTCGCTCCGACGCCTTCCGGGTCGAGGACCCGCTGTTCAACACCGCGTACGGCGTGGCCGAGGTGGCGCTGGCCCGGATCGCGCGGGCTGTCGGGCACGACCCCGAGCCGCACCTGCGTGAGGCCGCCGCGCACACCTCCGCGATGGCCGAGCACCTCTACGACGACGGCCTCTTCCACGCCCGCGACATGCTCACCGGCTGCCTGGTGCGCTCCAACAGCGCCGCCGGGCTGACCCCGCTCATGCTGCCCGGCCTGCCGCGCGAGCTGGTCAACGAGCTGATCGGCACCGGGCTCGACCGTTTCGGGCTCAAGGACGGGATCCTGCCGAGCTTCGCGCCGGCCGCGCCCGAGTTCGACCCGGTCCGCTACTGGCGCGGCCCCGCCTGGATCAACCTCACCTGGCTGATCTGGCGGGGCCTGCGGCGGCGCCGGCCCGACCTGGCGGCGCCGCTCGCCGAGGGCATGGTCCGCGCCGTCGCCGAGTCCGGGTTCCGCGAGTACTTCGACCCGTTCACGCTGGAGGGGCACGGCTGCCACGACTTCAGCTGGTCAGCCGCCCTCGTCCTCGACGTCGCAGCGGAGGACGGCCTGGACGGCGTGACGCCGGCGGGCGGCCAGATCCGCGAGGAGGCCCGGCGCCTCGGCGAAATCGGCGACCTCGGTGACGAGGTGCTCGCGTAGCACCGCGCCGCGCTGCCCGAGCAGGGCGATCGTCTCGTACGAGAGCCGCTCCCTGTCCCAGGCGTGCGCGAGCCCGCGCGGCACCCGGCCGATCTGCGCGCACCGCAGCGACAGGCCGTTGTGGTGGAACTCCTCGCCGAGCCGCACCTCGTCCGCGCCGCCGGTGTAGAAGGCCAGGTCCACGACCGTGCCCTGTGGCCGCAGCATGCGCAGGGCCAGCGCGAGCGCCCAGGCCTGCCCACGGCACTGGAACACCACGTCGGCGCCCCGGTCGTCCGGGCCGTGCCGCCAGCGGCGCTTGAGCTCCACCGCCGGGTCCTCCTCCGTGGCGAGGGCCCCGGCTTCCAGGGCTCGGGCGCCCAGGGCCTCGGCGATCCGCAGCCGGGCGGGCGTCTCGTCCGCCACCACGACCTCCGCCGCCCCGTGCGCCAGCGCGAACGAGGCCGTGAGCAGCCCCACCACGCCCGCCCCGACCACGGCCACGCGCCGCCCGCGCACGCCGTCACCGAGGTCCCGCACCGCGGGTCCGTGCAGGTCGGCGGCGGCGTGCAGCAGCCCGTTGGCGCAGATCGGCCCCATGTGCGCGACGTAGACGCCGAGCACCGGGTCGAGGCCGGCCGGCAGCTCCACGAACCGGTCGGTCAGCGGGTCGGCCACGTACCCGGTGCGGTGGCCGTACGCCATCGCGACCAGCGCGCCCTCGCGCACGGCCGCGGTACGGGCCTCGACCACCCGGCCGACCTGCATGTACCCGATGCCGCGCACGGGATAGCGGACCGCCGGCGCGCCCGGCCGGAACAGGCCGAGCACCCGGTCCCAGGAGGCGGCGAGGTATGGGTTGGTGCCCTTGACGTAGGTCAGCTCGGTGCCCGCGGAGATCCCGCTGTAGGCGGTCGCCACCCGGAACCCGCCCTCGGGCACCTCGGGCAGCTCCTCCTCGGCCAGGGCGATCTTGCCGGGGGCCTCGACGCACAGCACGCGGCTGCGCACCGTCGCGCCGCCCGTCACTCCGGCGCCGTGGTCAGTCATCCAGGGTCACCGGCCTTCCCTCGGCCGCCGATCTGGCCAGCGCGAGCGCCACCCGGTGGGTGCGCAGCGCCTCCGCGTACGGCACCCGCACGTCGCCGTCCGCGCCCCGCACGGCGTCGACGAACGCCCGGTCCACCAGCGTCTTCGCCCGTCCGGCGTCCTCGACGACCTGGCCGCCGTCGACGGTCAGCGAGGTCTCGGTCAGCTCCAGGGCGACGCCGTCGGCGTAGACCTCCAGTCCCGCCCGGTGCTTGTGCCGCAGCAGGCTCGTGGTGGCCAGGGTGCCGGTGGCGCCGCCCGCGAAGCTCAGCACGGCGGCCACGGCCCGGTCCACCTCCCCGGCGGCGCCGTCGCCGCCGGGCGCGGCGGGCACCGCGTGGACCATGGTGACCTCGCCGACCAGGACCCGGGCCAGGTCGAGGACGTGGACCGCCTGCTCGACGACCTGGCCGCCGGACCGGGCCGGGTCCAGCCACCAGCCGACCGGGGGAACCTTGTCGAGCCAGTGGCCGAGCGCCAGCCGTACCGGACGGTCGGCCAGCAGGTCACGGGCCCGGTCGAGAACGTCCAGGTAGCGCCAGTGATGCCCGACTGCCGAGGGCAGTCCACGCCGCTGGATTTCGGACGCGATGTTTTCCGCGGTCTTCAGGTCGAGTGCGAGCGGCTTTTCCACGAAAATCGGGAGATTACATGACAGAACATCATGCTCTGGCTTACCGTGCGCGAATGGGGGCACACAGACGTATACTGCGTCGAGTCTGCCCGCCTCCAGGAGCCCGGCATGGCCGTCAAAAGCCGGGACTCCGTGACGCGCGGCGAGCGCCTCGGCCTTGAGGGGATCGACGTCGGCGATTCCGGCGATCACCACATCGGGAAAACCTGACAGCACGTCCGCGTGACGCGCGGCGACATTTCCGGCACCGATGATGCCTACACGGGTGGTTGAGGACACATCTCGCATATCCCACTTTTGCGCAAAATCAAACAACACGTTCAAACGTGCGGCTATAGGGAACATATGCGCGACCGTGAACCCCTAAAACAGAACGGGGCTGAGTGCATGGAGACAGAACTGCGGGCCTTGGCCAGGGCTCGGGAATGGTACGGTCCCCACTCGAGCACCGCGACCGAGTGGGTCCCCGAGGCCCTGCTCCTCGCCAAGGGAACGACCACGGTGAGCGTCGTCCTGCCGGCTCGCAACGAGGAGTCGACGGTCGGCGACATCGTCACCGTGATCCGCCGCGAGCTCGTCGAGCGGGTTCCGCTCGTGGACGAGGTCCTCGTCGTCGACTCCAACTCGACCGACGCGACGGCCGAGCGGGCCGCCGCCGCGGGAGCACGCGTCGTGGCACAGAACGCGGTGCTCTCCCACCTGCCGCCCCTCACCGGCAAGGGTGAGGCCCTGTGGAAGGGCTTGGCGGCCTCCAGCGGGGACATCGTCGTCTTCGTCGACGCCGACCTGCGCGACTTCGGCGCGCACTTCGTCATCGGCCTCCTCGGGCCGTTGCTGACCGACCCCGGCATCCAGTTCGTCAAGGGCGCCTGCGAGCGGCCGTTCACCGGCGCCGACGGGGTGCGGCGGCGAGGAGGCGGCGGGCGGGTCACCGAGCTGGTGGCACGCCCGCTCATCAACATGTTCTGGCCCGAGCTGGCCGGGTTCCAGCAGCCGCTCGGCGGCGAGTACGCCGGCCGGCGCGAGACGCTGGAGCAGGTGCCGTTCGTCACCGAGTACGGCGTCGAGCTCGGGCTCCTCGTCGACCTGCTGGAGCTGGTCGGCCTCGACGCCATGGCCCAGGTGGACCTGGGCGTCCGGGTGCACTCCCACCAGTCCACCGCGGCACTCGGCCGGATGGCCGGGCAGATCCTGCACACCGCCTGGACCCGTCTCGAACGCCAGGGGCGGGTCATGGCCGCCCAGCCGCCCGCCCGCACGCTCCTGCAGTTCGGGCTCGACGGGCAGGCCTCGCTCATGAACGTCGTCGTGGCCGAGCGTCCTCCGCTCGCCTTGCTGCTCGCCGAGGAGGACGTCGCATGAACGTGCTGATCAACACGGGACCCTGGCTCCAGGTCCCGCCCTCCGGCTACGGCGGCATCGAGAACGTCGTGGCCACGCTCGTGCCCCCGCTGCGGGAGCGCGGGGTGCGGGTCGTCCTCGCCTCCGTCGGGTCGAGCACGCTGGAGGTGGACGAGCTGGTCAGCGTCTACGACTCCGGCCAGTTCGCGGAGCTGCAGAAACCGTACAACCAGGTCATGGGGCTGGCGCACGCCCACCAGGCCATGGTGGCGCGCGAGCTGCGCCGCCGCGACGACGTGGACCTCGTCCACGACCATCTGGAGGTGGTCGGTCCGGCCGTGCTCTCCGCCCTCGACGGGCCGCCCGTGCTGCACACCCTGCACTGGGACCTGCGCAAGCACGCCGCGTTCTACGGCGCCTTCCCCGAGTCGGTCGCCGCCAACGGCGTGTCGGAGTCACAGCTCCGCACCGCGCCGGCCGCCCTGCGCGAGGCGGCGCTCGGCGCGGTCCACCTGGCCACCCCGCTCGCCGGCGCCGCGCCCCGGGTGGAACGCGGCGAGCACCTGGTGGTCATGGGGCGGATCTGCCGGCTCAAGGGCCAGCACGTCGCGGCCCGCATCTGCCAGAAGCTGGGGCAGCCGCTGGCGCTCGCCGGGCCGGTCAGCGGCCTCGGCACGCCGGCCGAGCTGGACGCCGTCGTCCAGGACCCGTACCACCCGCTGCACGGCCACCCGGACGTCCGCTACCACCTGGAGGCGGTCGGCCCCTACCTCGACGGCGACCTGGTCCGCTGGGAGGGGGCCGTCGCGGGGCGGCGGCGCGACGAGCTGTACGGCTCGGCGCGGGCCGCCCTGTTCCCCGTCCAGTGGGACGAGCCGGGCGGCACCGCGGTGGTCGAGGCGCTCGCCCTCGGCGTGCCGGCCGTGGGGCTGCGCCGGGGCTGCCTGCCGGAGCTGATCGACCACGGCCGCACCGGATGGCTGGCCGACACCGAGGAGGAGCTGGCCGAGTACATCCTGCGGGTGGACGAGATCGACCCCGAGGAGTGCCGGGCGGAGGCCACCCGCCGCTTCTCGCCGGGCGTCATGGCGGACCGCTACCTGGAGCTGTACGAGGCCACGATCAGGCGGCGGCGAGCCGGCGCCTGATCGTGGCCGCCACGCTCGGGCGGCGTCCTCAGTGGACCGCGGGGCGCCGCCCGAGCACCAGCCGGGCCGGCAGGGCGGTGGCGGCGAGCGCGAGCGCCGCCGCCGCGCCGGCCACGGCCAGGTAACCCGGCACGGGCACGGACGGCGCCGCCGAGCCCGTCATGCCCGCGGCGAACGCCGTCAGCGTCACCAGCGCGATCAGCGTGCCCGCCCCGACCGACACGAGCACCGCGGCCAGCGTCTCCAGCCGCAGCACGCGCAGCACCTGCCGCCTGGTCGTGCCCACCAGCCGCAGCAGCGCCAGCTCGCCGGCGCGGTCCGAGGTGGACATGGCCAGCGTGTTGACCACGGCGATCGCGGTGAAGGCGATGACCAGTCCCATGGCCACGTAGTTCACCCCGGCGTCCGGGGCGCTCACCTCGGCGGCCTCGGCGCGGTCGAGCACCCGCAGTCCGGGCAGGGCCGCGGCGAGCCGGTCCCGGGTCAGCGCGGGAGCCGACACCAGCAGCGTGCCCGACGGGTCGTCCACGTGCGCGGCGACGAGCGCGTGGTCCAGCGTCACGTCGCCGAACCCGAGACCGCGGGAGTAGAGGGCGGCGACCCGCGGCGCGACCGGCGTGCCGTCGCCGAGCGTCAGCTCCAGCCGGTCGCCCACCCCCACGCCGAGCCGGGAGGCCGCGGTCCGGCTCAGCGCGACCGAGCCGGGGCCGAACCCGTCCAGGGACCCGGCCACGACGCCCAGGTCCACGGTCCGGGCGTCCGGCGTGAGGCCCTGCGCGCCGTACCGGTCGAGCCCGGCCCTGACGGAGGTGCGCACCACCTCGGTGACGGCCTCCACCCCGGCCACCCGGCGTACCCGGGCGGCGGGCGTGCCCTCCCGGAGCTCCGGACCCGTCGCGGCGGGCCGTTCGCGGCCGGACAGGACGAACCCGGCGCGGATGCCGGCGTCTGCCTGCTCGCCGGCCGCCTGACCGAGGGTGACGGGGACGAACAGGATCGTGCACGTCATGGCGACCATGAGAGTGAGCGGCGCCATGACCGAAGCCGTCCGCCCGGCGCGGGAGCGCAGGTTGCGCGCCGCGAGGTGGCCGGCGGCGCCGAGGGCGCCCAGCGGCGTCCCGAGCGCCGCGACCGCCGCCCGCGCCAGCACCGGACCGAGCAGCGCCACGGCCGCCGCCCACACCAGCGCGGTGAGCATCGTCACCGGGCTCGCCGCCGCCTCCGTCTCCAGCCCGGACAGCACCAGCGCGAGCGCCGCGCCGCCGGCGGCCAGCACCGCTCCGGCGACGATCCGGCCCGTCGCCGGACGGCCGCTCTCCAGCGCCGCCTCGCCCAGGGCCTCCCCCGGCCTGATCCGGGTGCCCCGCCGCGCCGACACCAGGGCCGCCACCCAGGCCGCCGCCACGGTCGCGACGAGCGCGGCCAGCGCCGGGAACGGGCTCACCACCAGCTCCAGGTTCTCCGGCATCGCGCCGAGCGCCACGAATCTCGACCGCAGCCAGAACCCCAGTCCCATTCCCGCCGCCGAGCCGAGCGTCCCGGCGGCCAGCCCGAGCAGCACCGCCTCGCCGCCCAGCAGCCGGCGCACCTGCCGCGGCGTGGCGGCCACGGCCCGCAGCAGCGCGATCTCCTGCTGCCGCTGCTGGACCGACAGGGCGAACGTGCCGGCCACGACGAGGATCGCCACCAGCAGCGAGGTGCCGCCGAGCGCGCCGCCCAGGCTCACCAGCCGGGTCCGCGCCTTCTCCGCGTCCAGGAACTCGACCGCCCCGCGCTCGTCCCCGGTGTAGGCGACAGGAGCGGCGTTCCGCCTGTCGCCCGCGTGCGCGGCCAGCACGGCGGAGACGTCCACCCGGGGGAACACCCCGATCGCGCTCACCAGCCCCGCGCGGCCGGCCAGCCGGCGCGCCTCCGCCGTGGACAGGAACACCGTGTCCTGCCCCGGCAGCGCCTGCGCGGTCACGCCGACGATCTGATGACGGCCCAGCCGCGCGCCGACGGCCAGCCCGGCGCGGGCGTCGACCACCACCTCGCCCGCCCTCCGCGGCTCCCGTCCCGACGCGATCGTGAACGGCGTGAGCGCGGCCGACTCCCACCCGTGCCCCAGCGCCGCGCCGAACGGGAACGTCACCTCCGGGACCACCCGCGACACCCCGGGCGCCGCGCGCAGCTCGTCCGCCAGCCCGGCGGGGATCCACGCCCGCTCCGCCAGCGGCTTGGCCTTGGTCTTCACCTTGTCGCCCGAGGTGACCGTCTGCCGCACGAAGCGGTCACCGGCCACGACCAGCGGCGCCCCCGCGTAGCGCTGCGGCGCGACCGTGCCGCGCAGCCCCGTGTCCAGCAGCATCAGGCAGGCGCACACCAGCGCCGCGGCGCAGAGCAGCGCCACGAACGCCCCCGCCACCCCCGCCTTGCGGTGCCGCAGCGAGCGGACCGCGAACCCCGTCATCCCCTGGGACCTCGCCATCACGTCCACGCCCCCAGCCGCGTCATGCGCTCGGCCACCTTGTCGGCCGACGGCGCGCCCATCGCGTCCACGATCCGCCCGTCGGCCAGGAACAGCACGGTGTCGGCGTACGAGGCGGCCACCGGGTCGTGGGTGACCATCACCACGGTCTGGCCCATGCCCTCCACCACCTCGCGCAGCAGCGTCAGCACGCCCCGGGCCGTCATCGTGTCCAGCGCCCCGGTCGGCTCGTCGCCGAAGACCACCTCCGGCTTCGTCACCAGCGCCCGGGCGATCGCCGCCCGCTGCTGCTGGCCGCCCGACAGCTCCGCCGGCCGCCGCCCGGCCCGCCCGTCCATGCCGACCCGGCGCAGCAGCTCCGCCGCCCAGAACGCGTCCACGCGGGCCCCGGCCAGCCGCAGGGGCAGCGTCACGTTCTCCGTCACCGTCAGCGACGGGACCAGGTTGAACGACTGGAACACGAACCCGACCCGCCGCCTGCGCAGCTCGGTCAGCCGGGTCTCGTCCATGCCGGCCAGCTCCGTGCCGCCCAGCCGCACCGAGCCCGAGGTCGGGACGTCCAGCCCGGCCGCGCAGTGCAGGAACGTGCTCTTGCCCGAGCCCGACGGCCCCATCACCGCCGTGAAGCTCCCGCGCGGGATCGCCACGGACACCTCGCGCAGGGCGGCCACGGCCCCCTGCCCCTTCCCGTACACCTTGCTCACGGCGTCGAGCCGCACCACGTCCGTCATGCCCTCAAGCCTGCTCAGCGGGCCGCCCCCGGACCAGAGACGCGATCACCGGTCGACCATGACGCCATCATGAACCGGACACTGATAGACATGTGCCCGTGATTCGCGTACTGCTGGCAGAAGATCAGCACGTGGTCAGGGGCGCGCTGGCGGCGCTGCTGGGCCTGGAGGCCGACCTGGAGGTCGTGGCGGCCGTGGACTCGGGCGACGCCGCCGTCGCCGCCGCGCCGGCCCACCGGCCGGACGTGGCCGTCATGGACATCGACATGCCGGGCCGGCTCGACGGCCTCGACGCGGCGAGCGAGATCCGCGCCCGGGTCCCCTCGTGCCGCATGCTCATGCTCACCGGGTACGGCAAGCCGGGGCACCTGCGCCGGGCGCTCGCGGCCCAGGTGGACGGCTTCCTGCTGAAGACGGCGCCGCCGGAGGACCTGGTGGCGGCCATCCGCAAGGTCGCGGCGGGGGAGCGGGTGCTGGACCCCTCGCTCGCGGTGGCGGCCTGGGGGCTGGCGGAGAACCCGCTGACCGGCCGCGAGGCGGACGTGCTCCGCCTGGCCGCCGGCGGCGCCGACGCCACGGACATCGCCGCCCAGCTGCACCTGACGGCGGGCACGGTCCGCAACTACCTGACGGGCATCGTGGCCAAGCTCAACGCCCGCAACCGCACCGACGCGGTCCGGATCGCCACGGAGGCCGGCTGGATCTGACGCCCGCTCACGCCGCCGGGATCGGGCAGGGCGTGGCGAGGAGGGGTGTCACGGCCTCCAGCTCGAACCAGCCGTCCCCCGCGGCGGTGGTCAGGCGGCCGTCGAGGGCGGCCAGCCGGGTCGTCAGATTGCCGATGCCGGACGAGCCGTGCCGGGCCCGCGCGCCCCGGGCGCCGTCGTTGCGGACGCGCAGCCGTACCACGCCGTCCTCCAGCGCCGTGGAGACGGCGCAGTGGCGTGCGGAGCTGTGGCGCAACACGTTCGTCACGGCCTCCCGCAGGACGGCGCTCAGCACCGTCTCGGCCTCGGCGGGCAGCGGCGGGTGGGCGAGGTCCACGGTGACCTCCACCCCCGCGGCCGACAGCACCGAGCGCGCCGAGGCCGCCTCGGAGGCCAGCGACAGGTCGCGATGCTCGCCGGAGACCGAGCGCAGGTCCGCCTCCGCCTGCTCGGCCAGGGCGATGACGCCCGTCAGCTCCGCACGGGCCCGCGCGGGGTCGAGCCGCCGGGCCAGCTCGCACTTCAGCAGGATGGCGGCCAGGCTGTGGCCGAGGAGGTCGTGCAGGTCGCGGGCGGCCCGCAGACGCTCCTCGACGACGGCCGCGCGGGCCAGCTCCTCGCGGGCAGCCTGGAGCTCCTTCACCTGCCGGGCCAGCCGCACCAGGCCGTACACGACGAGACCGGTGACCAGGGTGCTGACCGTGAAGTTCGCCGTGGCGGCGGAGGGCAGCCCGAAGGCCGTCCCCGCGACGGCCACCGCGGCCAGCACGGCCGCCACGAGCGGCCACGCCACCCGCCACCGGAACGCCAGCAGCACCGGCCCCGCCACGAACCCGGCCACACCCAGCCACACCGGCCCGAACACCGGCACGGGCGCGACCGCCAGCACGGTCATCACGCCCAGCGCCACCATGTGCCGCCCGTTGACGGACCGCAGCTGCATCGCGACGACCACGGCCAGGACCGCCGCCGCGGGCGCCACCATGCCCGCGGGCAGCGCCAGCAGGGCCTTCACGCTGAACCCCACCAGCACGGCCGCGAGCAGCCCGAGGACCACGCCGTACGACTCGCCGTACGTCGCCCGGCCCGTCTCCGCCTCGTCCTCGCCGGCGGCCCGGTGGGGCAGCGCGGCCTCGACGACGTAGCGGCCGTCCGGTGCGAGCCCCGCGGACAGGACGCCGCCCGCCGCCTCCACCTGCGCGGCCGTCGCGCCCGGCCGGCCGTCCTCGGCGGTCCGCCGGCCGTCGTCCGTGATCCGCAGCCGCACCGTCCCGTCCGTGTCCAGCGTCTCGATCAGGCACGTACGGGCGGCGCCGAGCCGGACGACGTCCGTCACCGCCTCCCGCAGCACGGCGGCGGGCACGGCGCCCGCCGGGCCCAGCGGCTCGGCGTGCCCCTCGCGCACCTCGGCCCCGATCCCGGCGGCGGCCAGCAGAGCGCGGGCGGTCGTCAGCTCGGGGCCGAGGGACATGGCCCGGTAGCCGGCGGCCGCCTCCCGGGCCATGGCCAGCGACTCCCGCGCCGTCCGCACCACCTCGGCCGGCATGTCGGCGCCCGCGAGGGCCCGCCGCACACCCTCGACGATCACCGCCAGGCTCCGGCCCAGGCCGTCGTTCAGCTCCGCCGCGATCCGCAGCCGCTCGTCGGCCGCCGCGCCCGCCGCCAGCGCCGCGCGGTTCGCGTGCAGCTCGCCGGCCCGGTCCACCAGCCGCCCCATGCCGTAGATGAGCAGCGACAGCAGCGCCGTCGTGATCGTGGCGTCCAGGGTGGCCCGCACCTCGCCGTGCCGCGCGTGCTCGATCACCGCCGCGCCCAGCCCCGCCAAGGGCGTCAGCGCCCCCCACCGCGACAGCAGCAGCGCCCCGCCCAGGAACCCGATCACCGCCACGGACGACCCGAGCCCGGCCGACAGCCCGGCCACCAGCGCGGCCTGCGCGGTGAGCAGCCACCCGCAGCGGCGCCACAGCACGTACGCGACCTGGACGCCGAAGACCGCCAGCGCCCCGGGGAATCCCGCGATCACGTACACGCCGGCGAATCCGGCCAGCACCACGACCACGATCAGCCGCGCCTGACGCACCCTTGCCCCCCTGTGACCCGACCCGTGAGGGCACCAGCCTAGGAGGGGCGGCGCGCCGATCGAATCCGGCTCAGCCGAACCCGCGCGGCAGCACCGTGACCGGGCACGGCGCCGCCCGCAGCACCTTCATGGCCAGCTCCCCGAGGAAGACCCGGTGCGGCTGCGCGTCCTCGCTGGCCGCGCACACCAGCAGCTCGCCGGGCGTCCACTCCAGCGTCTCCAGGGCCGAGGCCACGTCGTGCCCCTCGGCGATCTCCGCCTCGGCCTCGATGCCGGTCGACTCCCACGCCAGCCGTACGGCGAGGGCCAGGTCGTCGCCGAGCCGGCCCGGGTCCTCCGTCCGGAGGTCGAGCGTGATGAGCCGCAGCGGCACGCCCAGCCGCAGGGCCGTCTGCGCCACCCGCTCCACGGCGGCGTCGCACTGGGGCCGGTGGACGTAGGCGAGCGTGAGCCGCCCCGCCTCCTCGGGCGGGCGGTACCCGGCGGGCGCCAGCATCACCGCCTCCGGCGACAGGTGCAGCAGGTGGTCCGAGGTGGACCCGATCGCGATGCGCCCCCGCTGACCGCCGTCCGCCGACCCTGCCACGACCAGGTCGGCCCGGATCCGGCTGGCCAGGACGGACAGCCCGCGTCCCACGCCCCGGCTCTCGTAGGTGATGTACTCGGCGGGCATGCCGCCCAGCTCCTCGGCGGCGTGCGCCAGGTTGGCCTGCGCCTCCACGGCCTCGCCGGGACTGCCGGGCGGGTAGACCGTCGCCACCGTCAGCTCGCCGCCGGTGACCCGCGTGATGGCGGCGCCGAGGGCGAGAGCGTCACGTCCACCCGCGTCGGCGGTGTAGCCGACGATCACGTGCTCTCCGATCACGCATGCCTCTCTACCCGGCCGGAACTCCGCCTACGCCGCCGATCCGGCGTGCCGCGCCCTGACCTTCGTCCAGCCCGGCCCTCGGCCGATCGGCCGATCGGCGACACTCCGGGATCGGCCGGGAGTCGGACGCGAAAGCGGGTGATCTTCCGTAAAGTCGTGTCACTGCTCGTTCACCGATTGGACACGTGTGTACCGCGACATCGTCGACTTCGCCCTCGGCACGCCCGCATGGCTCCACACCCTCGCGGAGGTGGGCACCGACGCCGGCCTGTTCCTGTTCGCGGCGTTGTTCGTGCTGTGCTGGTGGCGGACCCGCAACGGGCCCGCGCGCGACCTGGCGATCGCGATCGCCGGCCCGGCCGGAGTGGTGTGCGCGTACGTCGTCAGCGAGGTCGTCAAGACCGTCGTCAGGGAGGACCGGCCGTGCCGGGGCGGCGTGGCGACGATCACCGCGTGCCCGCCGCCGGACGACTGGTCGTTCCCCAGCAACCACGCCGTGATCGCCGCCGGCGCGGCGGGCGCGCTGGTGCTGGCCTGGCGCGCGCTGGCCTGGCTGGTGCTGCCGCTGGCGGCGGTCATGGCGTTCTCGCGGGTGTTCGTCGGCGTCCACTACCCGCACGACGTGGCGGCGGGCTTCCTCATCGGCGTGACGCTGGCGCCGCTGTGCACGTTGCTGCTGGTCGGCGCGGTCACGCCGGTGGTACGGCTGGCGCGAAGCCGTCTGTCGCCGCGATGAGCCGGTCCACGATGCCCGGCTCGGTGGCGGAGTGCCCCGCGTCGGCCACCACGTGGAACTCGGCCTCGGGCCAGGCGCGGTGCAGGTCCCAGGCCGTGACCATGGGCGTGCAGGCGTCGTAGCGGCCCTGCACGATGACGGCCGGGATGTGGCGGACCTTGCCGACGTCGCGGATGAGCTGCTCCGGCTCGAACCAGCCCAGGTGGGTGAAGTAGTGGTTCTCGATCCGGGCGAAGGCCACCGCCATGCGCTCCTGGCCGAAGTCCGCGATCAGCTCCTCGTCCGGCAGCAGCGTGACCGTGGAGCCCTCCCACTGCGCCCACGCTCGCGCCGCCGCCAGCCGCGCCTCGGGGTCCTCGCCCTCCAGCCGGCGGCGGAAGGCGGCGATCAGGTCGCCCCGCTCCTCCTCGGGGATCGGCGCCACGTACGCCTCCCACCGGTCGGGGAACAGGTACGAGGCGCCCTCCTGGTAGAACCAGCGCAGCTCCTGGGGCCGCAGCGTGAAGATCCCCCGCAGCACCAGCTCGGTCGTGCGCTCCGGGTGGGTCTGCGCGTACGCCAGGGCGAGCGCGCTGCCCCACGACCCGCCGAACACCTGCCACGCCTCGATGCCGAGATGCTCGCGCAGGCGCTCCATGTCGGCGACGAGGTGCCAGGTGGTGTTGTGCTCCAGCGACGTGGCGGGGTCGCTCGCGTGGGGGCGGCTGCGCCCGCAGTTGCGCTGGTCGAACAGCACCACCTTGTACAGGTCGGGATTCCACTGCCGGCGGTGCTTGGCCGTGCACCCACCGCCCGGGCCGCCGTGCAGCATCACGGCCGGCTTGCCGGCGGGGTTGCCGCACAGCTCCCAGTAGATCTCGTTGCCGTCCCCCACATCCAGGAAGCCGGAGTCGTAGGGCTCGACGGGCGGGTAATGGGTTCTCATCCCGCCGATCCTGCCACCCTCAGGACCACTCGTGCCGGCTCAGGAAGGACCGGTCGCCGGTGGCGTACTCGTGGAACGCCTGCCGGACATCGTCGAGGCGCGGCATCAGCGTCCGCACCATGTGCCCTTCCTTGTACTCCACCTCGTACGCGGGCTCGCCCTGCTCGGCGGGGGACACCTGGATGAAGTGGTGCCCGAAGGTCACCAGGGCCGCGAACGGGTTCTGCGCCGACAGGGTGGCCAGCACGTCGTGGACCAGCCCCAGGTCCGGGTCGTGGACCACCATGCCGTCGCCCGTGTGGAGCTGCATGCCCTGGTGGACGCCGAGCGGGCCGACGTTGTGGACGAGGTCGCGCTGCGGGTCGTAGCAGACCAGCCCGTGCGCCCGCGCGACGGTGAACACCTGGCCGGACATCTCGTCCATCGACTCCAGGTCCATCGTCACCAGCACGTGCCCGGGGAACACCGTGACGAGCCCCGGCAGCTCCTTGGCGACCTCCGGCAGCGCGCCCTGGACCGGCCTGCCCTTCTTCGCGGCCAGGTACGCGGCCCGCGCCTGATCCCTGGAGATCGGCACGGGCTCGTCCCAGACCATCAACTCAACGCTCACCCGCCCATCCTGCCCAACCCCCGGCCCCTTTGAAGCCCACAACCTGCCAAAACCCCACACCCCATGCGTACTGGGCACCTCTGCGCCTTCCGCCCGTCCCTGCCCGGTCCACCCCAAGCTTCTACCGGGGCTCGGTCACGGCCGGCTTCTCGGAGTCGGGGACCAGCGGCGAGGTGCAGTGGGCGCACCGGCGCGCCTCCGTCGGGACGTCGCTCAGGCACTCCGGGCACTGCCGGGTCGGGACCTCCTGGTCCCGGTCGAACAGGCTGACCAGCCGCGTCATCGGCAGCACGACCAGCCAGTACACGACGGCCGCGATGATGAGGAAGGTGATGAGATGGTTGAGGAAGTCGCCGTACCTGAACTGGCTGCCGTTGACGGTGAAGGAGTACTGAGCGAAGTCCGGCTTCCGCCCGCCGGTCACGGCGCCGATCAGCGGGGTGATGAGATCGGCGACGAGCGCCTGCACGAGCCCGCTGAACGTCGCGCCCACGATCACCGCGACGGCCAGCTCCACGATGTTGCCCCGTAAGAGGAACTTCTTGAATCCACTCATGGAACGCCTACGTGACCGGGGGACGGGCGGTCAAACGCGACGCGGAGACAGGCTAAGGGGCCGTTCTGTGGGAAGGACCTGATCCGTCTACGGGGAGCCGGCCTTGTCCGGTGGAGCGGGGGAACGGAACATGGGGAAGAGCCGTAAGGGAGCCTTGATGATCGAAGTGTGGCCGGGAGACCCCTATCCGCTCGGGGCCACCTATGACGGCGCGGGCACCAACTTCGCGCTGTACACCGAGGCCGCCGACAAGGTGGAGCTGTGCCTGTTCGACGAGAAGAACAAAGAGACGCGGGTGGCTCTGACCGAGGTGGACGGGTTCATCTGGCACGGCTACCTGCCCGGCGTGAACCCCGGCCAGCGTTACGGCTACCGCGTCCACGGGCCGTACGACCCGGCGCAGGGCATGCGGTGCAATCCGAACAAGCTGTTGCTCGACCCGTACGCGACGGCGATCGAGGGTGACGTCAAGTGGGACGAGGCGGTGTACGGCTACCGGTTCGGCCAGCCCGACTCGCGCAACGACATGGACTCCGCCCCGTACATGCCGCGGTCCATCGTGATCAACCCGTTCTTCGGATGGGGCCACGACCGGCCGCCCGCCACGCCGTACCACGACACCGTGATCTACGAGGCGCACGTGCGCGGGCTCACCATCGCGCACCCGAAGATCCCCGAGCACCTGCGCGGCACGTACGCGGCGCTGGGTCACCCGGAGATCCTCGACCACCTGACCAAGCTCGGGGTGACCGCCATCGAGCTGATGCCGGTGCACCAGTTCGTCACCGACCACATCCTGGAGGAGCGGGGGCTGGCGAACTACTGGGGCTACAACTCGATCGGCTTCTTCGCCCCGCACAACCGCTACTCCAGCCAGGGGCAGCGCGGCGGGCAGGTGCCGGAGTTCAAGGCCATGGTGCGCGCCCTGCACGAGGCGGGCATCGAGGTCATCCTGGACGTCGTCTACAACCACACGGCCGAGGGCAACCACCTGGGGCCCACGCTCGGGTTCAAGGGCATCGACAACGCCAACTACTACCGGCTGGTCGACGGCGACCCGCGCTACTACATGGACACCACGGGCACCGGCAACAGCCTGCTGATGCGCTCCCCGCACGTGCTCCAGCTCATCATGGACTCGCTGCGGTACTGGGTGACGGAGATGCACGTCGACGGCTTCCGCTTCGACCTCGCCTCCACCCTGGCGCGCGAGCTGCACGAGGTGGACCGGCTGAGCGCCTTCTTCGACCTGGTGCAGCAGGACCCGGTGCTGTCGCAGGTCAAGCTCATCGCCGAGCCGTGGGACGTCGGCCCGGGCGGCTACCAGGTGGGCAACTTCCCCTCGCGCTGGACCGAGTGGAACGGCCGCTACCGCGACACCATCCGCGACCTGTGGCGGGGGCAGGCGGCGACGCTGCCGGAGTTCGGCTCCCGGCTCACCGGCTCCAGCGACCTCTACCAGGACGACAGCCGCCGCCCCGCCGCCTCGATCAACTTCGTCACCTGCCACGACGGCTTCACCCTGCAGGACCTCGTCTCGTACGACCACAAGCACAACGAGGCCAACAAGGAGGGCAACCGCGACGGCAGCGACGACAACCGGTCCTGGAACTGCGGCGCCGAGGGCCCGGCCGACCTGGCCGTCGAGTCGCTGCGCGAGCAGCAGAAGCGCAACTTCCTGACCACGCTGTTCCTGTCGCAGGGCGTGCCGATGCTCTCGCACGGCGACGAGCTCGGCCGCACCCAGCGCGGCAACAACAACGGCTACTGCCAGGACAACGAGCTGACCTGGGTCGACTGGTCGGACGTGCGCGAGAACTGGCTGCTGCTGGAGTTCACGCAGAGCCTGGCCGCGCTGCGCAAGAAGCACCCGGTGTTCCGGCGCAGGCGGTTCTTCTACGGCCGGCCGGTGCGCGGCCTGAGCGACATCGCTTGGCTCACCCCGGCCGGGGATGAGATGACCGACGCCGACTGGAACGTCGGATACGCCAGGTCGCTGGCCGTGTTCCTGAACGGCGACGCCATCACCGAGCCGGACCGGCGCGGCCGGCCCATCCGCGACGACTCGTTCCTGCTGCTGTTCAACGCCCACCACGACACCATCAAGTTCACGATCCCCAAGGACTACGGAGAGATGTGGCAGACCGAGATCGACACGGCGATGCCGATCAGCCTGGACATCCGGGTCTGCCGGGCCGGTGAGAAGGTGGGCGTCCCCGGCCGCAGTGTGAGAGTGCTGCGTCGTGTCTAGGCCCCTGTCGACCTACCGCGTCCAGCTCACCCCCGACTTCGGCTTCGCGCAGGTGGCGCAGATCGCCGGCCACCTGCGCGACCTGGGGGTCACCCACGTCTACCTGTCGCCGATCCTCCAGGCGACCCCCGGCTCGCTGCACGGCTACGACGTCACCGACCACTCGCGCATCCGCGAGGAGTTCGGCGGCGCCAAGGGCTTCAGGGAGATGGCCGAGCAGCTCGCCGCCCACGATCTCGGCATCGTGGTCGACATCGTGCCGAACCACATGAACACCACCAACGCCCAGTTCTGGTCGGTGCTGCGCGACGGGACCGCCTCGCCGTACGCCCGCTGGTTCGACATCGAGTGGGAGGACGGGAAGGTGGCGCTGCCCGTGCTGGGCGACGACACCGAGCCCGTCGTGGACGGCGACGTGCTGCGCTACCACGAGCACGAGTTCCCCCACCCGGGGCACTACCGGCTCGTGGACTGGCGCGAGGGGCCCGGCTACCGGCGCTTCTTCGACGTCTCCACGCTGATCGGGCTGCGGGTCGAGGACCCCGAGGTGCTCTTCGCCACCCACGAGGTGATCTTCTGGCTGCTCGACGAGGGGCTCGTCGACGGGCTGCGGATCGACCACCCCGACGGCCTCGCCGAGCCGCGTGGCTACCTCGAACGGCTGCGCGCCAGGACCGGCGACACGTGGACCGTCGTGGAGAAGATCCTCATCGGCGGCGAGCGGCTGCCGGAGGACTGGCCGTGCGACGGCACCACCGGCTACGAGGTGCTCAACCGCGTCAACGGCCTGTTCGTCGACCCGGCGGGTGCGCCGCCGCTGCTGGAGCTGTTCACCCGCCTGACCGGGCAGCCCGCCGACTACCGGGAGGTGGTGGCGCGCTCGAAGAGCGAGGTCCTGGACCTGTTCTTCGGCGCCGAGGTCCGGCGCCTGGCCCAGGCGACCGGCGCCGAGCCGGAGACGGTGGCCGAGCTGCTGGCCGCGATGCCGGTGTATCGGGCGTACATCGTGCCGGGGGAGCCGCCGCCGCCCGAGTCGGTCGAGATCGTCGAGCGGGCCGCCGCGGCCTGCTCCCCGGCCGCGCAGCGGCTCGCCCAGCAGGTCCTGTACGGCCCGCCGGAGGTCGTCACCCGCTTCCAGCAGGCGTGCGGGCCCGTCATGGCGAAGGGCGTCGAGGACACGGCGCTGTACCGGTGGTTCCCGCTGTCCTGCCTCAACGAGGTGGGCGGCGAGCCGGACGTATTCGGGATCCCGGTCGAGGAGTTCCACGCGTTCTGCGCGCAGATGTGGCCCCACTCGATGACCACGCTGTCCACGCACGACACCAAGCGGTCGGAGGACGTGCGCGCCCGGCTGTCGGTGCTGTCGGAGCTGCCCGAGGAGTGGGAGGAGGCCGTCACCGCCTGGTCGTCGGCTGTCTCCCACGACCCCCACCTCGACTACCTGGCCTGGCAGAACCTCATGGCGGCCTGGCCGATCTCCGCCGACCGGTTCGCCGGCTACCTGCTCAAGGCGGCGCGGGAGGCCAAGACCGCCATCTCCTGGGTCGACCCCGACCCCGGCTACGAGCAGCGGCTGCGCGACTTCGCCGAGGCCGCCGTCAAGCTGCCCGTCGGGGAGTTCACCTCGCGGATCGACCGCTACGCCATGTCGAACTCGCTGGGCGCCAAGCTGGTGCAGCTCATGATGCCGGGCGTCCCGGACGTCTACCAGGGCAACGAGACGACCGACTTCTCCCTGGTGGACCCGGACAACCGGCGGCCCGTCAGCTACCCGCGCACCCCCGAGTCGGAGTGGGACGCGGCCAAGCTGCTGGTCACCACCCAGGCGCTCCGGCTGCGCCGCCGCCTGGGCGCCGACGCCGCGTACACGCCGCTGGCGGCGGACGGCGAGGCCGCCGAGCACGTGATCGCCTTCGCGCGGGGCGGCGGCGCGTTCGCCGGCTCTGTCACGGACGGCGCGCTCACCACCGGCGGCCCGGCGGCCGCGGGCGGCACCGGCACCCCGGGCGACGAGGGGCGGGCGCGGGCCGTCGCCGTCGCCACCCGCCTCCCGGTGCGCCTGGCCCGCCGCGGCGGCTGGGGCGCCACCACGCTCACGCTGCCCCCCGGCTCCTGGCGTGACCTGCTCACCGGCGCCGTCCACACGGGCCGAGTCCCGCTCGCACACCTGCTCAACCGGCATCCCGTCGCACTTCTGGAGAGACATGACCTTTAGCGACAAGACCTTCGAGGTCTGGGCACCGAAGGCCACGGCTGTCGAGATCGACGTCCTCGGCGGCAGGCGGCCCATGCGGCAGCGGCCGGACGGCTGGTGGACGGCCGACGTGCCGGAGGCCACCCACGGGACGCGGTACGCGTACGTGGTGGACGGCGGCGGGCCGTACCCCGACCCGCGCTCGCGGCGGCAGCCCGACGGCATCTTCGGCCCGAGCGCCGTCTACGACCACGGCCGCTTCACCTGGTCCGACGACGAGTGGACCGGCCGCGACCTGCGCGGGTCGGTCGTCTACGAGATGCACGTCGGCACGTTCACCCAGGAGGGGACGTTCGAGGCGGCCGTCGAGCGGCTCGACCACCTGTCGGAGCTGTGCGTCGACTTCGTGGAGGTCATGCCGGTGGCGCCCGTGCCGGGCGGGCGCAACTGGGGCTACGACGGGGTGGACCTGTACGCGGTCAACGAGACGTACGGGGGGCCCGACGGGCTCAAGTCCTTCGTGGACGCCTGCCACCGCAAGGGCATCGGCGTCATCCTCGACGTGGTCTACAACCACCTCGGCCCGTCGGGCAACTTCCTGCACCCGTTCGGCCCGTACTTCTCTGGCTTCGCCGGGAGCTACTGGGGCGAGGCGGTCAACCTCGACGGGCCCGGCTCCGACGAGGTGCGCCGCTACTTCATCGAGAACGCGTTGCAGTGGCTGCGCGACTACCACATCGACGGGCTGCGGCTCGACGCCGTCCACGCGCTGCACGACAAGCGCGCCACGCACCTGCTGGCCGAGCTGTCGGCCGAGGTGGACGCGCTGGCCTGCGCCGTCGGCCGGCCGCTGTCGCTCATCGCCGAGTCGGACCTGAACGACCCGCGCATGGTGCGCTCGCTGGACGCCGGCGGCCTCGGCATGACCGCGCAGTGGAACGACGACGTCCACCACGCCCTGCACACCGCGGTCATCGGCGAGACCCACGGCTACTACGAGGACTTCGCCGGCCTGGACGCCCTGGCCAAGGTGCTGACCTCGGGCGTCGTCCACGACGGCGGCTACTCCACGTTCCGGGGCCGCACGCACGGCAGCCCGTACACGGGGGTGCCCGGCCACCGGCTCGTCGCCTGCCTCCAGAACCACGACCAGATCGGCAACCGCCCGGCGGGCGACCGGCTGCCCGTTCCCGCGCTCAGGCTGGGCGCGGGGCTGCTGCTGACGTCGCCGTTCACGCCCATGCTGTTCATGGGGGAGGAGTGGGGGGCGCGCACGCCGTTCCCGTTCTTCTCCGACCACGTCGAGCCGGAGCTGCGCGAGTCGGAGGACCACCGCCGCGAGCAGGAGTTCGAGGGCTTCGGCTACGCGTGGGAGGCGCCGCACCCGTCGGACGAGCAGACGTTCCTCAACGCCAAGCTCGACTGGGGGGAGCTGAAGGAGGAGGCGCACTGGTCGCTGCTGTGCTGGTACCGCGACCTGATCGCCCTGCGCAAGGCGCTGCCGGAGCTGTCGGACCCGCGCTTCGACCGGGTCCGCGTCGAGCACGACCCGGGGGGCGACTGGCTGGTCATGTGGCGCGGCGAGTCGGTGTGCGTGGCGGTGAACTTCGGCGCCGACGCGGTGACACTGCCGGTGCGGGTGGCGTCTGTGCTGCTGGCGGCGGACGACAACGTGTCGGCGGGCGAGGACGGCCTCCGACTCCCCTCCCAGAGCCTCGCCATCTGCCGCACGACCCAGGCCCCGCCCACCTGACGCCCCCTGTCACCAGAGCCCCTGTCACCAGAGGCCCTGTCACCAGAGGCCCTGCCGGTGCGCCCTCGCCACTACGTACCGGCGAGGGCGCACTGGCCTGATCCGGCGGGATGCCCACGAGTCCTGCCCCGCCCCTGCCATCCACGGAACCGGTACGTCAGCCTGCCCCGGGCCCCGTCATCCACAGCCGCCCGGTGCCCGGCCCCACCATCCACAGAACCGCATTCGGCCGCACCGCCCACCCACCCTCTTCGCCACCCTGAGGGCCTCACCCCGTCCCGGAGGCCCACATGAAGATCACCCTGCCCGTCCCCGCATCCCTGACGTGCCGGTTCGTCGTCGCCGTCGAGCGCCTGCCACGCCCGGTCCCGGAGCTGGTGCCCTGGCGCGTCGGCCGCCCGTTCCGCAAGGCCGCGATGATCGCCTACGGCACACCCGGCCTCGAAGTAGCCACCCAGGCTCCCCTCCCGCCATGGGAAGATCCCCATCCCACCCCCTGGAGACCGACGGCCGCCACGCTGCACCACGACGAGCGGCAGCTACTACGCCGGGCGAGACACCACCTCGTCGTCTCCTCGACGGCGCCACCGCACGCACTCCCCGGCAACGCGCAGGTCGCCCGCGCCACGGCCCGGGCCCTGGCCCGGCAGTGCGGCGGTCTGGTCATCGACCCGCTGACGGGCACGACGGTGCCCCACTGCGACCGGTGCCCCGACGAGCCCGCCGAGTTCCGGCCGGCCGACGACTGGCTGGGCTGGGACATCCAGGTCCACGACGACGCGACGTGCCCGCCGTGGGACCCGGCCGACACGGCGGCGTGCGACTGCCTGCGGGTGACCTCCCGGGGCCTGCGCCGCTTCGCGCTGCCGGAGATCACCATCGACGGTGCGGCCTGCGCGCACACGCTGTGCGCGACCAACCTGCTCCGCGCGGTGGCCCACCGCCTGGTGGCGGACCACCTGACGTTCCTGGCCGCGCACCCGGAGGCCGACGTCCGCGTGATCGACGACCACCTCCACATCGGCCCACCGGCCGAGCCGCTGTCCGGCATATCGGCCGAGCGGCTGCGACCACCCGGCTGCGCCACGTCCGTCCCGGCCGTACAGGCCCCGCGTGTCACGTCCGTCCCGGCGGCGGCCGTACAGGCCCCGCCTGCCGCCTCCGTCCCGGCGGCCGTACAGGCCCCGCCTGCCACGTCCGTCCGGGCGGCCGTTCTGGCCCGGCGCGCCACGTCGGTCCCGGCGGCCGTTCAAACCCGGCGTGCCACCTCTTCAGCCGCTACCGCGTTCGACGGTCCGTCCTTCGGCGTACGCCTGACCCCCTGCGAGCCGCAGGCCCCGGGCGCGGGCCGGCCCGGCAGCGTCCGCCGCCTCAAGGTCGCCCCGGTCCCCGGCACGGGGCAGGCGACGTGCCTCAAGGTCGGCCCGCCCTCCGGCTTCACCGGCTCCCTCAACGACTGGCTCTGCGCCACCCAGGAGGCGACCCCGTTCCGACACACCCCTTCGCCCTACCCCCTCGCAGCATGAGCGGCAACCTGCGCCCGGCTCGTGGTCCGGCAGGCACGGGGCGACTGCCCGTTCGCCGCGCCCGTCACGATGCCACAGTTCGTCCGGGGCATCCTCGGCGGCGACCCGCTACGCGGCTGACGAGGCTCTCCTCAGCACCCAGCCCGGTACGGCCGGCCGGGGAGGTGGCGCGCCCACTCCGCCGCGGTGAGGGTCCGCCCGGCCCGGGCGCACACCGCCTTGAGCAGCGGCCCGACCGCCACGGGCAGCCGTGTCAGCCGTGCCTTCCTGCCGATCGCCACCACTTCCGCGTCGTCGGTGAAGGCGACCGACCGCGCGCTGTCCGTCAACTGCACCACAGGCCCCACCTGCTGCCCTCGCCGCACGTCCCAGACGGTCAGCGTGTTGTCCTGCGCCGCGAACGCGAACAGCCCGCCGTCGGCCGAGAACGCGGCCGCCCACGACGGCGCCCCCGCCCGCAGCCAGTCGCCCACCTGGGCTCCCGTGCGTGTGTCCCAGATGCCGACCTTGCCGGCGAAGTTCGCGGCGACCAGCCTCAGGTCCGCGCCGAACCAGACCTCCTCCGTCGCGCCCGGGAACGGCAACCGCGGCCCGTAAGGCTGCCCGCTCTCCAGGTCGACCATGCGCAGCCGGTCCGCGTCGAGGCCGACGAGCCGGCCATCCGCGTTCGCCGTCCACCCGAACAGGCGCGGCCTGGACACCTGCTTGACCCGCCGCCCGCCAGGCAGCGCCCAGAGGGTGAACGTCTTCTCCTCGGCCGTCCACAGCCCGGCTGGGCCGGGGAGCGCGCCGTCGGTGATGCCGGCGAGCGGTACCCTGGCCAGTTCGCCTCCGGTGGCGGTGTCCCAGACGACGACGTTGTCGCTGCGCCGCAGCGCGAGCCGGCCGCCGTCGCGGCTGAAGGTGAGCTCGCTGTCGTACGGGTCCGACGGACCAGCGGCCAGCGCCCTGCCGGCCGTCCGTACCCGGGACTCGGCCCACGTGCGGGAGTCGGCCAGCCGCACCTCCGGCGCTTTCAGCGCGTGGGAGGCGAGCCGCCGGCCGTGCGGGTCGAGCTCGACCTCGTCCACGGGCTCCGCCGAGACCGCCTGCGGCGGGAGCGTGACGACCGTGTCCTCGCTCAGGTACCGCAGGCCGTCCGGCCCGAACCCGACCGCGGACGCAAGGTCGGGTAGCTCGCGTTCGTACACCAGGGGATCGTCGGCGTCCACGTCGTAGAGTCGCAGCGTCGTGCCCAGCCCCGCGAGCAGCCGGCCGTCCGGGCCGAAGACCGGTGTCGCCATGCGGTCCCAGTCACCGATGAAGGCGATCTCCTTGCGGGTCCGGGCGTCGAAGACGGTGAGCCCTTTGTCGTCGGCGATGGCGAGCCGTTGCCCGTCGCGGCTGAAGGCCGCCCAGGCGGCGCAGTTCGAACAGATGCCAGGGAATCCCGGCAGGGCCTTGCCGGAGGGCAGTGCCCAGCGCTTTCCGCCTCCCACGGCGTAGTCACCGCCGGGGTGGACCGCCACCTTGTCGAGCGTGGGAAGCATGGTGGTCCGTCCGGTACGCGGGTCGCGGATGTCCTTGCCCTGCCCGTAGTCGATGACGAGGAGACCGCCATTGAAGGAGACCTCCAGGTCGATCTCGTCGCTGGCGGGCACGCGCGGGCCCACCCGGGTGCCGGTGGCGAGGCTCCACAACGCCACGCCCTTGGTGTCGGCCACGGCCAGCAGCCGGCCGTCCTCGCTGACCGCGACCTGCCGCAGCCGCGCGGCGGGCCGGCCCGGGGCGGTGAGGCTGCCGGTGAAGCCGCCCGTGCGGCGGCCGGTCGCCACGTCCCACATCCGCACCTCGCCGGGGCTGACGCTGACCAGCGTGCGGCCGTCGGCGCTGAGCGCGCGGGCCACGTCCGGGCCCGTCGCGGGATCGTGGAAGGCGCCGGTGGCCGGATCGGCGATCGAGGCGAGCAGGCTCGATCGCGCCTCGGCCGTGGGCGAGAGCCGTCCGGCGGCCGCGCTGAGCAGCATGGCGAGCACGGGGTCGCGGCCGCGCACCGACTCCGCGACGCCCGCCAGCCTGGCGGACTCGGCCGTGTCGCGCTGCCGGACGAGCGTGTCCCCCTGCTCGGCCAGGGTGGTGCTCTGCCGTACCGCGAAACCGCCCGCGACCAGCGACACCACCAGCAGGACGCCTAGGCCGGCGGCCAGCGCCCTGGTACGTCGCGAACGACGCCTGGTGAGCGCGGCGCCGGCCTCCAGGAAGTCCCGCTCGGCGGGCGTGAGGGTGATGTTGCGGCGTTCGGCGGCGGCCCAGCGCAGCGCGTCGTCGAGAGAGCTGCCGTGCAGGAGGTCGGCGTCCTTGCGCCCGCGCTCCTTCCAGCGTTCGGCGGCCGTGAGGATCTGCCGGTGGATGGACAGTCCGTCCCGGTTGGCCGCGATCCAGGCCCGCAACCGAGGCCAGGCCAACGGCAGGGCGGGCCGCAGCAGCCGGAGCCGTTCCCCGCCGTCCACGGCCGACACGAGGTAGGCGAACGCGGCCAGCGCGCGGTCGGCGTTCGGGGGGAGCTCGGACCTGCGCGACTCGCGTGGCACGAGGGTACCGTCCTCGGTGACCGTGACCAGGCGCAGGAAGATGTCCGGCACCAGTTCCCTGTCGGCGGGGGAGAGGGCGGCATAGGCGTCCTCGGCGATGACGCCGAGCGCCGGGTCGCCGCCGGCCACGCCGATCCGCTTGCCGTCGCTCGCGCCGCGCGCCAGCAGCTGCGCCGTGTCCACGGCCCCGTCCGCCTCGGTGAGCCCGTCCGCCTGTCCGGTGAGCCCGTCGGTGCGGAGCAGGCCGTCCGCCGGTCCGACGAGCCCGTCCGCGCTGAGGAGCCCCAGCAGCAGCTCGCGCGAGCGCGGGCGGCGCGCGCCGTCCTTGGCCAGCGCCGCGCGGACCAGGCTGCGCAGCGAGCCGGGGAGCACGGCGAGGTCAGGCTCGTGCGAGAGCACGCGGTGCATGACCGCGCCCAGCGACTCGCCCGAGAACGGGTCCTTGCCGGTGGCGGCGAACAGCACCACGGCGCCCCACGCGAACACGTCCGCAGCCGGCCCCGCCCGCTCCCCCGAGAACACCTCGGGCGCCATGTAGCCGGGCGTGCCCGCCACCACCCCGGTCGTGGTGAGCGACATCTCCTGTGTCCTGGCCACGCCGAAGTCGATCACCCGGGGGCCGTCGGGCCCGAGCAGCACGTTGTCGGGTTTGAGGTCGCGGTGGACGACGCCCGCGTCGTGGACGGCGGTCAGCGCGGTGGCGATCGCCGTGGCCAGCCGGTGCAGGTCGTCCCCGGCGAAGCGCCGCCCGCCCGTCACGGCCGCCCGCAGGCTCGGGCCCTCGACGTACTCGCTGACGATGTACGGCCTGGGCCCGTCGAGATCCGCGCCGAGAACGCGGGCGGTGCAGAACGACGCAACCCGCTGCGCCGCGACGACCTCCTTGGCCATCCGCCCCCGCACCTCGGTCACGCCGGCCAAATCGCCCCGCAGCAGCTTGACCGCCACCCGCGTGCCGGCCTGGTCGTACGCCTCGTACACGACGCCCTGGCCGCCCGCGCCAAGCCGCCCGGCCAGCCAGTACGCGCCCAGCCGCTGCGGGTCCCCGTCGATCAGTGCGCTCCTCACACGGGGTTGGACTACCAGCGAGACCGGGTGGTTGCCGAGCGCAGAGGGGAAAACCGCAGGACCACGCAGCCCCTGCCCGCCTCGGTCCCGAGCGGGGAGCTCAGCTCCGGGCGTGGCCTGCGCCACCTCGGACTTCCCGCGCCACCAGGTCCAGCCCGATCGGCGGCGCGGCCGGCGCGGGTCAGGGACTACCTGGCGGGCAGTCGCGGGGGGCGGGCGCGGAAGTCATGACGCGGCGCGCGATGGGCGTCCACGCCACGACGGGGCCGGCCTCGTCATGTCTCCGGGCGCCGGCCGCCAAGAGCGCCCGCCGCCCGAGACACCCTGGAACTGCGACGGGCGCCGGCCTCCACGAGCGCCCGTCGCCCGAGACGCCCTCGAACCGGTGCGGCGGCTCAGCGGCTGAGGAGACGGCGCAGGACGCGCTCCAGCGTGGCCGCCGACGCCGGGTCCGGTCCCGGTGAGCGCCAGGCGACGTATCCGTCGGGCCGTACCAGCACGGCGCCGCCCCCGCCCACGCCGTACCGCTCCTCGAAGACCCCGTCCACGTCCTTCAGCTCGTCGCCCACTATGACGCGCGTGAGCTGGATCCCCAGCAGGTCCTGCACCCGGCGTCCGGCGTCCGTCCACGCCCTGCCCTTCGGCCCGGTCATCAGCACGAACCCCGTCGCGAACAGGTCGATGGTCGAGATGTGCCGGCCGTCCCAGTCGAGGACCACGTGCGGGGCCCTGCTGCCGGGACGGCCGCTGGGCACGCGCGGGTCCTCCAGCAGCGAGCCGTCGTCGCCCGGCTCGTCCAGGATGGCCGTCGAGTGGTAGCGGTAGCCGATGAGGACCGCCGCCGGGTCCTCCAGCGGCTCGGGGTAGTCGACGCGCTGGGCGGGCGGCATCCGCACCCCCAGGTTGGCGAGCTGCGCGTCGGCGGTCAGGGCGCCGATGGGGCGGCG
This sequence comes from Nonomuraea sp. 3-1Str, assembly GCF_031570565.1. NCBI lineage: Bacteria > Bacillati > Actinomycetota > Actinomycetes > Streptosporangiales > Streptosporangiaceae > Nonomuraea > Nonomuraea sp. 3-1Str. The sequence goes on along the minus strand of NZ_JALHBK010000006.1, from coordinate 135,270 downwards.
CTCGGCGTCGTAGGTGTCGAGGAAGCCGGGCCCGGCCTGGCCGGTGAGGACGAGCCAGAGCCGCCAGGCGATGTCACAGCCGTCCTGGAGCGCCGTGCTGCCGCCCTGCCCGCCCGTGGGCGGCATGGTGTGGGCCGCGTCGCCGGCCAGGAACACCCGCCCGTGGCGGTACCGCTCGGCCAGGACATGCGCCATGGTGAACGAGGTCGTGTCGAGGAGCCGCACGTCCAGGTCCGGTACGCCGGTGGCCAGGCGTACCAGCTCCACGCAGCGCTCGGGGGTGAAGTCGGCGTCGCTCTCGCCCTTGGCGGGGTCGTAGTTGACGCCGACCACGTGCGCGCCGACGCCGGTGCCGGTGACGATCACGCCGGTGAAGACGTCGTTCCGCAGGTACCACAGCGTGACCTCGCGCTCGCGCACGAGCCCGGTGAGATCGGCGTCGAACATGATCGAGTACATCCGCCCGAGCTCGCCCTTGCCCATGGTCGGGATGCCGAGCGCCTCGCGCAGCGGGCTGCGGTAGCCGTCGGCGGCCACCACGTAGTCGGCCCGGACCACGCTCTCGGCGCCGTGGGTCCGGATGACCGCCGTCACGCCGTCGCCGTCCTGGTCGAGCGTGACCAGCTCGGTGGAGAAGCGCAGATCGGCGCCGAGCTCCTCGGCCTTGGCCCGGAGCAGGCGCTCCACCTCGGCCTGCGGGGCGCCGACCCTGATGGCCGGGGTGAGCGCGTGGAGGAAGCCGAGCGACTCGTCCTCGCTGTCCATGATCATGTGGGGGTCGGGCGCGCTGAGGCTGGGGGCGATGGCCATGCGCATGCCGTCGCCGATGCCCTGGGAGATCTGGCCGAGGAGGTGCTCGACGCCGGGTACGGGGCGCAGCAGCTCGACGGCGCGGGGCATGACGCCGAACGCCTTGGGCTGGATCGAGGTGCTGGGATGCCGCTCGACGAGCATGACGGGGATGTCGCGCCAGGCGAGCAGCAGGGCCGCGCTGAGCCCGGCGTAGCCGCCGCCGACCACCAGGACGGGCACTCGCTCGTGCTTCATGTCCACCTCTCAGAAGGATCAGGACACGCGTAATATCGCGTTCGAGTAACACGATATGTCGCGTCTGCGAACAGGTCAAGACATATCGCGTTTGCGTGCCTGATGCCCCCGGGGCTTCCGGGGGCAGGGCCCTCAGGGGAGGTGGCGTTCCAGGGACTCGAGCTTGCTGGTCATCCCGTCCGTGACGCCCTCGCGCAGGTCGGCCTTGAGGACGAGGCTGACCCGGGGCGCGACCTCCGCCACCGCGTCGACGGCCCGCTTGACCACGGCCATCACCTCGTCCCACTCGCCCTCGACCGTGGTGAACATGGCGTCCGTGCGGTTGGGCAGCCCGCTCTCCCTGACCACCCGGACGGCGCGGGCCACCGGCTCGGCGACCCCTTCGCCGACGCCCAGCGGGGTGATGGAGAATGCGACGATCACGCTGTGCCCCCTCGTGCACGGTCTCGGCTGGACTGGCGGCGGGGGGCCGCGGGGGGGGGGGGGGGCGCCCCCCCCCCCCCCCCGCCGGGCGGCCGCCCCCCCCCCCCCCCCCCCCCCCCACCCCCCCCGCGCCCCGCCCCCCCCCCCCCCCCCCCCGCCCCCCCCCCCCCCGCCCCCCCCCCCGGGGGGGCCCGGCCCGGGGGGGGGCTCCGCGGCCGCGGCCTGGTCGCCGCCCCCCTGCCCACCCCCACCCCGGCGCGGGCCCCGACCCCCGCCCCGGGGCGGCGCGGCGAGACCGCCGCCGCCCGCCAGCACAACGAGCGGCTCAAGCAGCTGATCGAGCAGGAGACGCAGGCCGACGTCATCGCCAGGCGCGCCGAGGACCAGGGCCTCCACCTCGACAACACCATCAACCCGCTCACCCTGGGCGACAAGGGCACGGGCACCGCCGCCAAGCCGGGCACCGGCACGGGTACGGGCGCCGACAAGCGCACGGGCACCGGCGAGGAGACCGCGACCGGCACCCGTACCAGCACGGGCGCCGACACCGTGACTGGCAAGCCTGGCGCCACGGCGGATTCCGGCACCGGCGGCACGGCGGACACGGCCGACACCGGTGCCGCGACCAGCGGCACCGCCGACAGCACCGCAGACAGCGCGGCCGACACCGGGGCCGACGCCGGGCGGGTGGGCCAGACCCGGTGAGCACCACAGGCGGCAGGGGCCAGGGGCCCGGCCGTGGCGGGGGCGGCGCCGGCTCTCAAGGAGGGCCCGGCGCCGCCCGTCGTACGTCCGGCGGCCCCGGCCGGTCGGGAAGACAGGCGGGCTCGGCCCGTTCGGAGGGGGCGGACCGTCCGCCGTCCGACGAGCGGCGCGACCCGCGTAAGCGGCCCGACCCGTTCGACCTGCCTTTCGACCTCTCGTCCGGCCCGTCCGGCGACGACGCCGGCGACCAGCCCCGCGGCCGTGCGCCGCGGGGACGCGCCCCGCAGGACCCGCGCACCCGCCAGGACCCGGCGACCGGCCGCGACCCCGCACGCGGCCGCACGCGCCGCGACCGTGACGACGACGCCCAGGACGCTCCACGTGGTCGTACGCGCCAGGATCGGGACGGGGAGCCCGAGGATCTTCCGCGCGGCCGTCTGCGCCGCGACCGGGCCGCCGACCCGCAGGACGTCCCGCGCGGTCGCCCGCGCCGTGACCGCGACGAGGACCCCCAGGACGTCCCGCGCGGCCGTCTGCGCCGTGACCGCGACGACGACGCGTCAGGCACCGGACGCGGCCCCACAGGCCGGGACCGGGACGACGCCCCGTCGGACGTGCCGCGCGGCCGTACCCGGCGGGACCGTGACGGGGACCCGCAGGAGGCTCCACGTGGGCGTCTGCGGCGCGACCGGGACGGCGATTCCCGGGACACCCCGCGCGGCCGTGCGCCGCAGGACGAGGTCCGCGGGCGGTCCGCCGACCGCGGGCCGGCCGACCGGTCCGGCGGCCGGGCGGCCCCGGACCGGATGACCGGCCGGCCCGAGCGGGACGCCGGAGAGCGCAGCCCCCGCCACGACGACGAGACCCCGGACTGGGACCCCCTCGCCGGCTCCGCCCGCGCCCGGCGCACGGCGCGGGGCCGCGACGACCTCCCGCCCGTCCGGGGAGCGCGCGACGACGCGCCGCCGGCCCGCGCCCGACGCCAGGACGACGGTGACGGCCCCCGCGCCCGCTCACGCCAGGAGGCCCCGGGCCGGGCCGCCCGCGCCCGGCAGGACGACGACGCCCCCGCCGGACGGGGCCGTACGCGCGCGGGCACCGAGGGGCCGGCCGGACGAGACCGCGCCGACGCCGGGGAGCCGGGCGTCCACGGCCGTGCCCGCCAGGACGGGCCGCAGGGCACACGCGGGGCCGCCCCCCAGGACCGCGACCCCCGCGACCGGGCCACCGCACGCGACCGCGCCACCGCCCAGGACCGTGCCAGGGACAGGGCCGCTCAAGGCAGGATGCCGCAGGACGGCCAGGAGCGGCTCAGGGGGCGCGCGCCCAAGGACGGCCCCGGCGGGCCTCGGGGCGGCGCTCCCCGCCGCGGCGGCCCTTCCAGCCCCTTCGGGCGCGGCCTCGGCGCGCTGCTCCGGCGTGCCGCCGGCGGCCGCGACGGTGGCGGCCGCGACGGCGGGCGCAGGCCGCCGTCGTCCCGGCCCGCCAAGCCGCCCCTCGTCCTGCGTCTCGGCAGCCCGCGCCGGCGCATCAACGTGGGGCTCATCGGCATGACCTTCATCCTGTCGATCTTCGCCGGCCGGCTGATCCAGATGCAGGGCCTCGACTCCAAGGTGTACGAGGCGCGGGCCGCCGACCAGCGCCTGCAGACCCAGCAGATCCCCGCCAAGCGCGGCACGATCACCGACGTCAACGGCCACCCGCTGGCCGTCACCGCCGAGGCGCGCGAGATCGCCATCGACCCCACCGTGGTGCCCGTCCCCAGGCGGCCCGTGGTCGCCCAGGCCCTCGCCGCGCACCTGGGCAGGACCGAGCAGGAGATGGCCGCCAAGCTGGCCCAGCCCGGCACCCGCTACCAGTTGCTGGCCCGGGACGTCGACCCGGTCGTCGCGAGCCGCCTGCTGAAGGCCGGCGTCCCCGGGCTGACCGCGAAGAAGACCTACCGGCGGCTCTATCCGGCGGGCGACCTGGCGGGCAGCCTCATCGGGTTCGTCGGTGACGAGGGCAAGGGCCTCGGCGGCATCGAGGCGACCAAGAACTCCCTGCTGGCCGGCCGCGACGGCGAGCAGCGGGCCGAGACCGGCCGTGACGGTCAGCCCATCCCCATGACCAGCACCCGGCGCACCGCTCCGGTGGACGGCCGCGACGTGCGGCTGACCATCGACCGCGACATCCAGTGGGCCGCCCAGCGGTCCCTCACCGAGCAGGTGAAGGAGGCCGGCGCGAGCAGCGGCACCGTCATCGTCATGGACGTCCGGACGGCGCAGATCATCGCCATGGCCAACAGCCCGGAGCTCGACCTGAACAACTGGAGCAAGTCCCCGGCCAGCCTGTACGTCAACCGGGCCGCCGCCGACGTGTTCGAGCCGGGCAGCACCAACAAGGTCATCACCGCGGCGGCGACCCTGGAGGCCGGCGTGGTGAGCCCGGACACGGTCTTCCAGGTCAAGGACAACATCCAGTGCGCCGACCGGGTGCTGCGCGACGCCCACCCGCATCCGGCCGAGGCGATGACGTTCCGCGAGGCCATGGCCCAGTCCAGCAACGTCGCGACCATCATGGCCGCCCGCAAGATCGGCAGCGAGCGGCTGTACCGGATGCTCAAGGCGTTCGGCTTCGGCGCGGCGCCCGGCGGCGGCGTGCCCGGCGCCGGGGCCGGCCTGCTGCCCGACTACAAGACCTGGTCCGGCAGCCAGAGCTGCACGGTCGCCTACGGGCAGGGCGTGTCGGTGACCGCGCTGCAGATGGCCAGCGTGTACCAGACGATCGCCAACGGCGGCGTGAAGATCGACCCGCAGATCGTCGCGGGCACGACCGACGCGTCCGGCAGGTTCGTCCCGTCGGCTCCGGGCAGGAAGACCCGGGTGGTCAGCGAGAGGACCGCCAAGGAGATCGGCACCATGCTCGAGGCCGCGGTGAGCGCCCAGGGCACCGGCGAGCTGGCCGCCATCCCCGGATACCGGGTGGCGGGCAAGACGGGCACCGCGGACCGCTACGATCAGCAGTTGGGCCGTTACGACGGCTATACTGCCTCGTTCGCGGGGTTCAGCCCCGCCGACGCGCCTCGGCTCGTGGTGCTGTCGGTGCTGCAGAACCCGAAGAACGGTCACTTCGGCGGGCAGATCGCCGCGCCCGTGTTCAAGGATGTGATGACGTTCGCCATCAAGAGCAGGAAGATCCCGCCCACGGGTTCCGCCGCGCCCGCGGTGCGGACTCGCGCGGGACAGTGACAGGGAAAGGTACGCTGCCGCCGTGCGTCCCCCGTCGTCTATGCGTCCAACGACCAGTCCGCCCCGTCCGCTGACCGGGCTGGCGACCATGCTCGATGCCGAGCCCGGCTCGGCGAGGTCGCCCCACGCCGCGCTGACCGGCGTCACCATCGACTCGCGCGAGGTGCGGCGCGGCGATCTCTACGTGGCCCTGCCCGGCCGGCAGGCGCACGGCGCGGCCTTCGCGGCGCAGGCCATGGCGAGCGGCGCCGCGGCCGTCCTCACCGACGAGGCGGGCCGTGAGCAGGCCGTGGCCACCGGGCTGCCGGTGCTGGTCGTCCCCGATCCGCGCGCCCTGCTCGGGCAGATCGCCTCCTGGGTGTACGGCCAGCCGGCCCACGACATCCAGGTGCTCGGCGTGACCGGCACCAGCGGCAAGTCCACCACCACGTTCCTGCTGGAGGCCGGACTGCGGGCGGCCGGCCACACCACGGGCCTGGTGGGCGGCGTCGAGATCCACGCGGGCGGCCTGGAGTTCGTGCCGCGGCTGACCACCCCGGAGGCGTCGGACCTGCACGGCCTGTTCGCCCTCATGCGGGAGCGGGGCGTGACGGCGGCGGCCATGGAGGTCTCCAGCCACGCGCTGGCGCTCGGCCGGGTCGACGGCGTCTTCTACGACGTGGCGCTGTTCACCAACCTGTCGCAGGACCACCTCGACTTCCACAAGGACCTCGACGACTACTTCTCCACCAAGGTGCGGCTCTTCCAGCCCGAGATGTGCCGCGTGGGCGTCACCAACCTCGACGACCCGCACGGCCGTGAGCTGCTGTCGCGGGCCAAGGTGCCGATGACGACGTTCTCGGCGCTCGGCGACCCGCAGGCGTCCTGGCGAGCGCTCGACACACGGCTCGGCGCGGACGGCAGCTCGTTCCGCGTGGTGGGCCCCGGCGGGGTCGAGGCCGACGCGCAGATCTCGCTGCCCGGCCCGTTCAACGTGGCCAACGCGCTCGGCGCCGTCGTCACCCTCGTCGAGTCCGGCGTGCCGCTCCAGACGGCCGTCCACGGCGTCGGCACGCTCACCGGGGTGCCCGGCCGCATGGAGCGGGTCACGGGCGCGGGCGACGAGTTCCAGGCCGTCGTCGACTACTCGCACAAGCCCGGCGCGGTCGAGTCGGTGCTGCTCTCGCTGCGTGAGGTCACCGCGGGCCGGCTCACGGTGGTGATCGGCTGTGGCGGCGACCGTGACACCGGCAAGCGGCCGCTCATGGGCGAGGCCGCGGCCCGGCTGGCCGATGTGGCGATTTTCACCAGTGACAATCCCCGTTCCGAGGATCCGCTGGCCATCCTGGCCGCGATGATGGACGGAGCGCTCCGCGTTCCGCAGCAGGACCGCGCTCATGTGATCATTGAGCCTGACCGCGCGGCCGCGATCGAGCTGGCGGTCGGCCGGGCCGGCCGCGGCGACGTAGTCGTGGTGGCGGGCAAGGGCCATGAGCAGGGCCAGTACATTTCAGGCGAGGTGATCCCCTTCGACGACCGCGAGGTCGTCGCCCGGGCGATCGACGCACGCAAGGAAAGCAGGAAGCACGCATGATCCCGTTGCCTCTGGCCAGGATCGCCGAGATCACCTCGGGGGCCCTGTCGGGCATGGCCGACCCCCGCGCGGTGGTCCGCGGCCCGGTGGTGATCGACTCGCGGGACGTCGGACCGGGATCGCTGTTCGTCGCCTTCGCGGGCGCGCGCGTCGACGGTCACGACTACGCCGCCCAGGCGGTCCGGGCCGGAGCCGTCGCGGTGCTCGCGAGCCGGCCGGTCGACGCGCCCGCGGTCGTGGTGCCCGACACCGCCGCGGCGCTGGCGGCCCTGGCCACCGCGCACGCCGCGGCGCTGCCGGACGCCACCGTGGTGGGCATCACCGGCTCGGCCGGCAAGACGACCACCAAGGACCTGCTGGCCCGGCTGACGGCCCGCATGGGGCCCACGATCGCGCCGGTCGGCTCGTACAACAACGAGATCGGCCACCCGCTGACCGTGCTCAAGGCCGACCACGAGACCCGGTTCATGGTGCTGGAGCTGAGTGCCCGCAACATCGGCCACATCCGCGCGCTGACCCGCATCGCGCCGCCCCGCATCGGCGTGGTCCTCAACGTCGGCACCGCCCACCTCGGCGTGTTCGGCGGCAAGGAGGCCATCGCCAAGGCCAAGGGCGAGCTGGTCGAGGCCCTGCCGCGCACCGGCGTCGCCGTGCTCAACGCCGACGACCCGCTGGTGCGTGAGATGGCCTCGCGCACCGAGGCGCGCGTCACCCTGTTCGGGCGCTCGCCGGAGGCCGCCATCCGCGCCGAGGACATCACAGTGGACGAGCGCGGCCGCGCCTCGTACACGCTGACCACCCCCTCCGGCTCCGCGCGGATCTCCCTCAAGCTGTACGGCGAGCCGGCGGTCGAGAACTCCCTGGCCGCCGCCGCGGCTGCGTACGAGCTGGGCCTGCCGGTCGCCACCATCGCCGCGGAGCTGAGCGAGGCCACCCCGCGCAGCCGGTGGCGGATGGAGGTCACCGACCGGCCCGACGGCGTCACCGTGATCAACGACGCGTACAACGCCAACCCCGACTCCATGCGGGCCGCCTTCGCGGCGCTCGGCACGCTCGGCGGCGGCAGGCGCCGCTTCGCCGTCATCGCCGCCCTGCGGGAGCTGGGCGAGGACGGCACGGCGCTCAACACGGACCTGGGCCGCCTGGCGGGCGGCGCGGGCCTGGCGGGGCTGGTCGTCGCCGGCCCGGACGCCGCCCCGGTGCTGGAGGGCGCGTTCGCGGCGGCCGGCGGCCACGGGGCCGCCCCCGAGCCGCGGGAGACCCACACCCAACTGACGGACATGTCCGGAACGGGCGACATGCCGATCGTGCACGTTCCTGACGCGGAGGCCGCCGCGGCGCAGCTGTCGCAGTGGCTGCGGCCCGGCGACGTCGTGCTCGTCAAGGGGCCCCGCGCGATGAGCCTTGAGAGGACGGCCGAGCTGCTGCTCGGGGGTGCCACCCAGTGACCAACATCATCATTGCCGGCGCGGTGGGACTCATCCTGTCGATGCTCGGCACCCCCCTGGCCATCCGGCTGCTCTCCCGTCGTGGCTACGGCCAGGAGATCCGCGAGGAGGGCCCGTCCGGCCACTACGACAAGCGCGGCACCCCCACCATGGGCGGCATCGTCATCGTGCTGGCCTCGCTGCTGGCCTACGGCGGCTCCCACCTCGCCACGCTGGCGCCGCCGACCGTCTCGGGCCTGCTCGTGCTGTTCCTGATGACCGGCCTCGGCGCCGTCGGCTTCCTCGACGACTTCATCAAGATCTACAAGCAGCGCAGCCTGGGCCTGCGCAGCGGCGCCAAGGCGCTGGGCCAGCTCGTCGTCGGCGCCGTCTTCGCGGTGATGGTGACGCAGCAGGCCAACGTCTACGGCATCACGCCGGCCGAGACCCGCCTGTCGTTCCTGCGCGACTTCGGGCCGTCCATCGGCCTCTTCGGGTTCACCATCTGGGTGCTGATCATGATCGTCGGCTTCTCCAACGCGGTGAACCTCACCGACGGCCTCGACGGCCTGGCCAGCGGCGCGACCGGCGTGGTCCTGGCCGCGTACGTGCTGATCGGCAACTGGCAGCTGCGCAACAACTGCATCGACCAGCTCGGCCCGAACTGCTACTGGGTCCGCGACCCGCTCGACCTGGCCGTGGTGGCCGCCGCCGTGCTCGGGGCGCTGATCGGGTTCCTGTGGTGGAACGCGCCCCCGGCCAAGATCTTCATGGGCGACACCGGGTCCCTGGCGCTGGGCGGCGTGCTCGCCGGCCTGGCCATCGCCACCCGCACGCAGCTCCTGCTCATCATCCTCGCCGGGCTGTGCGTGATCATCACCCTGTCGGTGATCATCCAGGTGGGCTCCTTCAAGATGACCGGGAAACGCGTGTTCAGGATGGCGCCGCTCCAGCACCACTTCGAGCTGAAGGGCTGGGCTGAGACCACGATCGTGGTCCGGTTCTGGCTGATCGCCATGCTGTGCGCGGCCCTCGGCCTCGGCCTGTTCTACGTCGAGTGGATGCCGCGGTGAGCCCGGCCCCGTCATCGGCACAGGGCGTCACCTGCGTCGCCGGGCTCGGCGTCTCAGGCATCGCCGTGGCCGAGGTGCTGGCCGTGCGCGGGGAGCGGGTCGTGGTCGTGGAGGCCGCCGAGGGGGAGCGCCAGCTCCGGGCCGCCGCCGAGCTGGCCCCGCTGGGCGTCGAGGTGCGCTTCGGCGCCGCGGGGCTCCCCGAGGGCGTCACCCGGCTCGTCACCACCGGCTGGGCGCCCCACCACCCGCTGATCGCCGCCGCCCTCCGCGCGGGCGTCGAGGTGGTCGGGGAGGTCGAGCTGGCCTGGCGGCTGCGCCCGGCCGGCGCGGCCCCCTGGCTCGCCCTGACCGGCACCAACGGCAAGACCACCGCCGTGCGCATGCTGACGTCCATCCTGCTCGCCTCCGGACGCCGGGCGCTCGCCGTGGGCAACGTCGGCGAGCCCGTCATCCGGGCCGTCACCCGTACCTCCGGGGAGCCGTACGACGCGCTCGCGGTCGAGCTGTCCAGCTTCCAGCTCCACTGGTCGGGCTCGCTGGCCCCGCTGGCCGCCGCGGTCCTCAACGTCGCGCCCGACCATCTCGACTGGCACGGCTCGATGGAGGCGTACGCCGCCGCCAAGGGCCGCGTCTTCGAGCGGGCCGGCACCGTCGTCTACAACGCCGACGACCCCGAGGCCGCCCGGCTGGCCGAGCCGTACCCGGGGGCCGTCGGCTTCACGCTGCGCGTGCCGAGGCCCGGGCAGGTGGGCGTGGTCGAGGACATCCTCGTGGACCGGGCGTTCGTCGCCGACCCGGTGGAGGCCGCCGAGGAGCTGGCCACGCTGGCCGACGTGCGCCCGCTCGCCCCCCACAACGTGGCCAACGCCCTGGCCGCCGCCGCGCTGGCCCGCGCCGCCGGCGTCCCGGCCTCCGCCGTACGGCAGGGCCTGCGCGACTTCGTGCCCGACCCGCACCGCATCGCCCATGTCGCCCGGATCGGCGAGGTGGACTACGTGGACGACTCCAAGGCCACCAACCCGCACGCCGCGGCGGCGGCCCTGTCGGCCTACCCGTCGATCGTGTGGGTCGCGGGCGGCCAGCTCAAGGGCGCCGACGTGGACGACCTGGTGCGCCGGGCCGCCCCGAGGCTGCGCGGGGCCGTGCTGCTGGGCGCCGACCGGGGCGTCATCGCCGAAGCACTCGCGCGACACGCCCCGAATGTCCCCGTCGTGGACATCCCCGCCCAAGACACTGGTGCGATGGACAGAGTCGTCACCGAAGCCGCCCGCCTGGCCCGTCCGGGCGACACCGTGCTGCTCTCCCCGGCCGGCGCGTCGCTCGACATGTTCGCCGGGTACCCGGCCCGGGGGGAGGCCTTCGCGCGTGCCGTACGCGAGCTGAAGGCCGCCACGTGAGCGCCACCACCGAGGACCGGCCGCGCCAGAGCGCCGTCGAGGGACCGTCCGGCTGGGCGCGCGAGCACCTCGCGTCGCTGCGGGAGCTGCTGGGCAAGCCGCTGACCACGTACTACCTCATCATCGGGTGCAGCGCCCTGCTGCTCGCGCTCGGGCTGATGATGGTCCTGTCGGCTTCCAGCATCGAGGCGATGCAGAAGACCGGCAACCCGTTCTCCTGGTTCATCAAGCAGTCGTTCTCGGCGGCGCTGGGCGTGCCCGTGATGTGGGCCTGCTCGCGGCTGCCGCACCGGTTCTTCCGGTGGGCCGGCTATCCCCTGATGGCGCTGTCGATCATCGCGCTGGTCATGGTGCTGTTCATCGGCTCGTCCGAGCTGGGCGCGCAGCGCTGGATCTACGTCGGCCCGCTCACCCTCCAGCCGTCCGAGCCGGCCAAGCTGGGCCTCGCGCTGTGGGGAGCCGACCTGCTGGCCCGGCGGGCCCGGCACGGCCGCATCGAGTGGCGGCACATGCTGATCCCGCTCATGCCCGGCACGGTGATCCTGGCCGTCATGGTCATGCTCGGCCGTGACCTCGGCACGACCCTCGTGCTGTTCATGATCTTCCTGGCGCTGCTGTGGGTGGTGGGGGCGCCGATCAAGCTGTTCGCCGGCATCCTGGCCCTCGCGGTGCTGGCCGCCATGATCATGATCAAGGTCGAGCCGTACCGGATGGCCCGCATCAGCTCGTTCCTCGACCCGTGGGCCGACGCGCAGGGCTACGGCTACCAGGCGGTGCAGGGGCAGATCGCGATGGGCTCCGGCGGCTGGTTCGGGCTCGGCCTGGGCAGCAGCCGGGCCAAGTGGAGCTGGCTGCCCCACGGCGAGAGCGACTTCATCTTCGCCATCCTCGGCGAGGAGCTCGGCCTCATGGGGACCCTGGTGGTCGTGGCGCTGTTCGGCCTGCTCGGCTACGCGGGGCTGCGCGTGGCCACCCGGGTCGACGACCCGTTCGTCCGGCTGGCCGCCGCCGCGATCGTGGCCTGGATCGCCGGTCAGGCCATCGTCAACATGGGCGCCGTCCTCGGAGTGCTGCCCATCACCGGCATCCCGCTGCCCCTCGTCTCGTACGGCGGGTCGGCCCTGCTGCCCACGCTGGCCGCGCTCGGCATGCTGCTGTCGTTCGCCAAACGCGAGCCGGGCGCCCGCGAGGCCCTCGCGGCCCGTGGCCCCGGACCGGTCCTCCGGGCCCTAAGCTGGCTGGGCCTGGGAGGCATCGCCAGAGGCAGGGCACGGCGCCAGGGCACGACGGTCGGGGCACGACGGTAGGGAGTGGACATGAGGGTGGTCCTCGCCGGGGGCGGGACGGCCGGCCACATCGAGCCGGCGCTCGCCCTTGCCGACGCGCTGCGCCGTCTGGACCCGGCCGTCGGCATCACGTGCGTGGGCACCGAGCGGGGCCTGGAGACGCAGCTCGTCCCGGCCCGCGGCTACGACCTGGACCTCGTGCCGGCCGTTCCGCTGCCCAGGGCGCTCACCCCGCGCCTGCTCACGGTGCCCGGCCGGCTGGCGGGCGCCGTCAACGCCGTCGCCGCGGTCCTCGACCGCGTCTCAGCCGACATCCTCGTGGGGTTCGGCGGGTACGTCGCCACGCCCGCCTACCTGGCCGCCAAGCGGCGCGGCCTGCCGATCGTCGTCCACGAGGCCAACCCGCGCCCGGGCCTGGCCAACCGGCTCGGCGCGCGGCTCGCCGACCACGTCTTCAGCGGCTTCCCCGAGCCGGCCCTGGCCGGAGCCGCGTACATCGGCACCCCGCTGCGCCGCGAGATCGCCACCCTGGACCGGCTGTCCACGGGCGACAAGGCCCGCTCCTGGTTCGGCCTGGAGAACGACCGGCCCACGCTGCTCGTCTTCGGCGGCTCGCGGGGCGCGCGGTCGATCAACCAGGCGGCGCTGGCCGCGGCCCCCGCCCTGCGCGCGGCCGGCATCCAGGTGCTGCACGTGCTCGGCCCGGACAACGTCCCCGACCACGAGCCGCCGCCCGGCGACCCGCAGTACGTCCTGCTGCCGTACGTCGACCGCATGGACCTGGCCTACGCCGCGGCCGACCTCGCCCTGTGCCGGGGCGGGGCGCTCACCTGCGCCGAGCTGACCGCGGTGGGGCTGCCCGCGGCGTACGTGCCGCTGCCCCACGGCAACGGCGAGCAGCGGCTCAACGCCGAGCGCATCGTGGCGGGCGGCGGCGGGTTCGTGGTCGACGACGCGGACCTGTCCCCCCAGTGGATCGTCCACCACGTGCTGCCGATCCTGCGCGACCCCGAGCGGGTCGCCGTCATGTCCGAGGCGGCCTCCCGACTGGGGCGCAAGGACGCCGATATCATGCTCGCAAGGAAAGTCTTGGAGATAGCCGGATGAGTCTGGTCAAGCTGGTCGATCCCATCGCCGCCGAGGAGCTGGGCCGGGTGCACTTCATCGGCATCGGCGGCGCGGGGATGTCGGGCATCGCCCGCATCCTGATCAAGCGCGGCGTGCGCGTGTCCGGGAGCGACGCGCGCAGCAGCGACCTCGTGGGCGAGCTGCGCCGGCTGGGCGCCACCGTCCACATCGGGCACGCCGCCTCCCACATCAAGGACGTCGACACGGTCGTGGTCTCCACCGCGATCCGCGACTCCAACCCGGAGCTCGGCGAGGCGCTCAGGCAGGGGCTGCGCATCATCCCGCGGGCCGCCGCGCTCGCCTCCGTGATGGCCGGGCGCACCGCCGTAGCCGTCGCCGGCACCCACGGCAAGACCACCACCTCCTCGATGCTCACCGTGGCGCTGCAGAAGTGCGGCGCCGACCCGTCCTACTGCGTCGGCGGCCAGCTCGTCACCACCGGGCTCGGCGCGGACGAGGGCTCCGGCGAGGTGTTCGTCGCCGAGGCCGACGAGAGCGACGGCTCGTTCCTCATGCTGGCCCCCGACATCGCCGTGGTCACCAACGTCGAGGCCGACCACCTCGACAACTACGGCGACCCGCGCGCCGTCCACGACAGCTTCGCCCGCTTCGCCGAGCGGATCGGCTCGCTGCTCATCGCCTGCGCCGACGACCCCGGCGCCGCGGAGCTGGCCGAGACGGCGCGGGCGCGCGGCCTGCGCGTGCGCACGTACGGAGCGGCCGGCGACCTGCGCGTGACGGACGTGCGGCCCGACGGGTTCGGCACGAGGTTCACCACCGAGGGGCGCGGTGACGTCCGGCTGGCCGTCCCCGGCGCCCACAACGCGCTCAACGCCACCGCGGTGATCGCCGTGGCCGACGAGCTGGGCCTGCCGTTCGAGGAGATCAGGGACGGGCTCGCCGCCTTCGGCGGGGCCAAGCGGCGCTTCGAGTCCAAGGGCGAGGCGGGCGGCGTCGCCGTGTTCGACAGCTACGCCCACCACCCGACCGAGCTGGCCGCCGACCTGCGGGCCGCGCGCGACGTCGTGGCGTCCTACTCCGGCGACGGGCGGGTCGTCGCGATCTTCCAGCCGCACCTGTACTCGCGTACCCGCTTCTTCGCCGACGACTTCGGCACGGCGCTCGCGCTGGCCGACGAGGTGATCGTGCTCGACGTGTACGGCGCCCGCGAGGACCCGGAGCCCGGGGTGTCGGGGGCGATGGTCGCGGGCCGCGTGCCCCTGCCCGCCGAGCGGGTCGCGTACGCGCCGGACCGGTCCGCGGTGCCGTCGCTGGCGGCCTCCCGCGCCCGGCCGGGCGACATCGTGCTGACGATGGGGGCCGGCGACGTGACCGAGCTGGGCCCGCAGATCCTCGCGGAGCTGTCCGGCCGCTGACCCGCCCCTCATGCGCGGGGGAGGGACGGCTCCGGGCGCGCCTCGGGCGGTACGGGCGGGATGCGGCGTAAGTTCGGTCCCACGGCTGCTCCGGCCCGGAGATCGGCGATGCCGTCCTTTCGCCGGCGGCCGTGAAACCGGCGGTCGTGAAGCCGGGTGTCGTGAAGCCGGGTGTCGTGGAGCCGGGTGTCGTAGGCCGGGTGTCGTGGAGCCGGGAGAGTGATGAGGGCGCGGACGGCGTTGCTGGTGCTGCTGACGGTCGGGGTGGTGGGCGTCGCGGCGTGGCTGGTGTTCTTCTCGCCCGTCCTGGGCGTCCGATCTGTGGAGATCGTGGGAAATCTCACAGTGCCCCAGGACCGGGTCAAGGAGAAGGCCGCCGTTCCCGCCCTGCATCCGCTGGCCACGGTCGACCTGGACGAGGTCGAGGCGCGCGTCCTGACCCTCCCGCAGCTCGCCACGGCCAAGGCCGACCGCGTCTGGCCGGGAACGCTGCGCATCCAGGTCACCGAGCGGCGGCCGGTCGCCTCCCTGCCCGTGGGCGGCCGGGCGGCGCTGATCGACGGGCACGGCGTGGTGATCGAGGTGCGGGATCTGGCGCCGGCCTGGCTGCCGGTGCTCAAGGTCGACCGGCCGGCCGCGGGCGACCCGGCGACGATGGCGGCGCTCAAGGTCGTACAGAACCTGCCCCGCTCCCTGTCGGGAAAGGTACGGCAGGTCCGCGCCACCACGGCCGAGGGCGTGTCGCTGGAGCTGACCGACGGGCGCACGGTGTTCTGGGGCGGCGCCGAGCGCGGCGAGGAGAAGGCGCGCATCCTGGAGCGCGTGCTGGGCCGCAAGGCGGACCTCTACGACGTCAGCTCGCCGGACGTGGTGACGCTCAAGTGATCTTATCGCGGACATCCGGTAATGATCCTTACCGATCTTCCCCGCGAGGCGTTTCCGCCGTCCGATCAGGGCGTGCGCGGGTGAGTCGCCGCGCCGGTACACGGGGGCGGCCCGGCCGTGAGAGCCTGTACGCGGGACATGCGGCGGAGGAGTGCCCCGACCTGGCGAGACCGCGGAGCGAATCGGACAGCCCGCGACACGCCGGACGTGATTGCGGCGCGGTTAGTTGACCCGCCCGGAGCGTACTCCTACTGTCCGTATCAATCCTCAGGTTGACATAAATCTAAATCTCAACTTGAGGTTGAGACTTACCCGAACTGAAGAACGCGGAGACATCCGCACCGAAATGGCAAGTAAACGAGCGGAAAGGCCCCTCGTCGTGGCAGCACCGCAGAACTACCTCGCGGTCATCAAGGTTGTCGGCATCGGCGGCGGCGGAGTCAACGCCGTCAACCGGATGATCGAAGAGGGACTCAAGGGCGTCGAGTTCATCGCGATAAACACCGACGCCCAGGCGCTGCTGATGAGTGACGCCGACGTCAAACTCGACGTGGGCCGCGAGCTCACGCGCGGACTTGGCGCCGGCGCCAACCCCGACGTGGGGCGCAAGGCGGCGGAAGACCACCGTGAGGAGATCGAGGAGGTCCTCAAGGGGGCCGACATGGTCTTCGTGACGGCGGGCGAGGGCGGCGGCACCGGCACGGGCGGCGCGCCCGTCGTGGCCAACATCGCCCGCTCGCTCGGCGCCCTCACCATCGGCGTCGTCACCCGGCCGTTCAGCTTCGAGGGCCGGCGCCGCGCCATGCAGGCCGAGGCCGGCATCGAGACGCTGCGCGACGAGGTCGACACCCTCATCGTGATCCCCAACGACCGGCTGCTGTCGATCTCCGACCGTCAGGTGAGCGTGCTCGACGCGTTCAAGGCGGCCGACCAGGTGCTGCTGTCCGGTGTCCAGGGCATCACCGACCTGATCACCACGCCCGGTCTGATCAACCTGGACTTCGCCGACGTCAAGTCGGTCATGTCCGGCGCCGGCTCGGCGCTCATGGGCATCGGCCACGCGCGCGGCGACGACCGCTCGGTCGCGGCGGCCGAGATGGCCGTCTCCAGCCCGCTGCTGGAGGCCAGCATCGACGGCGCCCACGGCGTGCTGCTGTCGATCGCGGGCGGGTCGGACCTCGGCCTGTTCGAGATCAACGAGGCGGCCCAGCTCGTGTCCACGGCCGCGGCGCCCGACGCCAACATCATCTTCGGCACGGTCATCGACGACGCCCTGGGCGACGAGGTGCGGGTCACCGTCATCGCCGCCGGCTTCGACGACGTGCCGCCGCCGGTGGAGAAGCTGCCGCGCCCGCAGAGCCGTCCCGCCCAGGCCGCCCCGCCGGTCTCCTCGCCGGTACGGCCCAGCGTCGCCCCGCCGACCGTGAAGGCCGAGCCCGCGCCGCGCATGGAGCCGCGCACCGAGCCCCGCATGGAGCCCCGCATGGAGGCCCGTCCGGAGCCGAGGACCGATTTCCGGCCGGAGCCGCGCCCCGAGCTGAGGGCCGAGCCGCGGCCGGAGCTCAGGGCCGAGCCGGTGCGACCCGTGGAGAGCGTCCCCGAGCCCGCTCCCGACCCCGAGCCGGTCGTGGCCGAGGAGCCGCCGAGCCCCGTGTCGATCCCGCGCCCCACGCCCGAGCCGGCCAACCCGCCCACCCCGATCAGCTCCCGCATGTCGGAGCCGGCCAAGCGCCGACCGGTCGTCTTCGAGGAGCAGGAGGAGGAGCTCGACGTCCCCGACTTCCTGAAGTGACCGTCGTGCCCTCGCCGCTCCGCTCCCGCTCCAGGGGTACGGCGGAGCGGCGCCGCTGTGTGCGGGGGCGCCTCGGCGCCTCGGGGCGCACAGCGCCGCGCCGGCCGTACAGGACGGTGATCGGCCCGGTCGGCGGGCCCGGACGGGCGCGCGGCATGATGGGATCCGGCGGAACGGGGTCCGGCGGGAAGCCGCGAAGGCGCCGTCACGGCGGCCCCCGGCGGCGGCGCCCGGTACTCGGGCGACGGCTGCCGGTGGAGGGTGTCGACGGCGGCCCATGACGGCGGCTTCTGACGGCAGCTCTTGACAGTGGGCCGGTATGGCGGGCGGGTGTGGCGGCCGTGGGCCGGGACCGCGGGAGCCGGGCGGCGTGACTGAGGCGGGACGAGCGGGGCAGTCCTCGGCAGGGCGGTCCTCAGGGGAGGGGCAGGCGCGATGAGGCGGGACGAGATCGCGGCCGGGTTGGCCGACGTGGAGCGGCGCATCGCGGACGCGTGCCGGGCGGCCGGCCGCGACCGCGGCGAGGTGACGCTGATCGCCGTCACCAAGACGCGTCCCGCCGAGGACGTCCGGATCCTGGCCGGGCTGGGCGTGCGCGAGGTCGGCGAGAACCGCGACCAGGAGGCCGCGCCCAAGGCGCGCGAGCTGGCCGCCCTCGGGCTGACCTGGCACTTCGTCGGCCAGCTCCAGAGCAACAAGGTGCGCTCCGTCGCCGGCTACGCCGACGTGATCCACTCCGTCGACCGGATCCGCCTGGCCGCCGCCATCGACAAGGAGGCCGGGCGGCAGGGCCGGGAGATCGGCTGCCTCGTCCAGGTGTCCCTCGACGACGACCCGGCCAGGGGCGGCGCCGCCCCGGCCGACGTTCCGGCGCTGGCCGACCGGATCGCCGCGCTCGACCACGTCTGGCTCGGCGGCGTCATGGCCGTGGCGCCGCTGGGGGAGGACCCGGGCAAGGCGTTCGCGCGGCTGCGGGAGGTCGCGCTGGCCGTTCAGGAGCGCCACCCGCGCGCCACCATGATCTCGGCGGGCATGAGCGAGGATCTGACCGAGGCCGTCGCGCACGGCGCGACACACGTGCGGATCGGTACGGCGTTGCTCGGCCGTCGCAAGCCCTTCGTCAGGTAATGTCCCCTCAAGTGGGCCTTCAGGCCCGCGCATCCAGTAGAGGTCGATCAGCGGTGAGCTTCAAGGGGGTACGGCTACCGCCTCGGGCGCTGCGACAGGCCCGAGCGAGTGCGACCATGAGCAGGAGGACGACGTAGCGATGGCCGGCGCGATGCGCAAGATGGCGGTCTACCTCGGTCTCGTGGAGGACGACCGTTACGAGAGGTACGACACCTACCCGGACGAGTACGCCTACGAGGACGAGGCCCCCCGCACCGGCGAGGAGCGGCCCGTGACGGTCCAGGACCGCGACGAGGAGACCGACCCCGGCGTCCCCGCGCCCCGGCCCGCCACGACCGTCCTGGAGCGCCGCACGACCGATCTGGCCCGCATCACCACGCTCCACCCCCGCACCTACAACGAGGCCCGGACCATCGGCGAGCACTTCCGCGACGGCACCCCGGTCATCATGAACCTGACCGAGATGGTTGACAGCGACGCCAAGCGGCTGGTCGATTTCGCGGCAGGTCTGGTCTTTGGCCTACACGGCAACATCGAACGTGTTACCAACAAGGTGTTCCTGTTGTCCCCAGCCAATGTCGAGGTGACCGCCGAGGACAAGGCCCGAATCGCGGAACGCGGGTTCTTCAACCAGAGTTAGAGTCTCTGTATGCCTATCGCACCCAACCGGGTCTCGCCGAGGCCGGAAGGGCACATCAGAAGGGGAGGCGCGGCCAGCCCGTGGGGATCGTAAGTCAGATCTTGGTCGTCGTCCTGTCGCTCTACCTGGTGCTGCTCATCGGCAGGATGATCTTCGAGACGGTTCAGGCCTTCGCCCGCCAGTGGCGCCCCTCCGGGGTCGTGCTGGTGCTGGCCGAAGCCACGTACACCGCAACAGACCCACCCCTCAAGTTCCTCCGCCGTTTCATTCCTCCGCTCCGGTTGGGTACGGTGGCCTTTGACCTAAGCTTCACAGTCCTCTTCATCGTCGTCCTGCTCCTGATCCAGATCGTTGGATGGATAGGCCGGTGACGGGGACTGCGGGGGCACCGGTCGAGATCCAACTCGTGTCCGCGCTGAAGTGATTCGGAATCCCCGTCCCTCCGGACAGACTCCAAGCGCGCCAAGGAGACCAAAAAGATGCCGCTGACGCCCGCTGACGTGCGGAACAAGCAGTTCAGTACCACCCGGTTGCGGCCGGGCTACGACGAAGAGGAGGTCGACGCCTTCCTCGACGAGGTCGAGGCTGAGCTTGACCGCCTGATCCAGGAGAACGAGGAGCTGCGCGCCAAACTGGGCGAGTGCCTGCGCGGGAAGGTGCCGGGCGGCATGAACATGCCCATGGCCTCCGCGCCGGTGCAGGAGCAGCCGAAGCCCGAGATGATGGCGCCCCCGCAGCCCGAGCCCATGCGGGCTCCGGAGCCGCAGCCTCAGCCCCAGCCCGTCCCCGTGGCCATGAGCATGCCTCCGGCCGAGGACAACATGGACACGGCGGCCCGCGTTCTCGCCCTGGCCCAGCAGACCGCCGACCAGGCGATCTCCGACGCGCGCCGCGAGGCCGACGAGACCGTCACCCGCGCCCGCCGCGAGGCCGACGAGATCCTCACCAAGGCCCGCCGCCAGGCCGAGCAGGTCATCGGTGACGCCCGCGCCCGCGCCGAGACGCTGGAGCGCGACGCGCAGGAGCGCCACCGCCAGGCCATGGGCTCCCTCGTCCAGACCCGTGACGAGCTGGAGCGCAAGGTCGAGGAGCTGCGTAGCTTCGAGCGCGAGTACCGCAGCCGCCTCAAGCTCTACCTGGAGAACCAGCTCGCCGAGCTCAACGTCTCCGCCGAGGGCAGCGGTGCCTTCCCGGTGATGTCGGGTGGCCCGTCGGCCGCGGCTCCGGCCATGTCCCACGCGGTGCCGCAGGGTGGCCAGCAGCCTCTCCCCGCTGGTCCGAGCCCGTTCGGCGGTGACGGCCCGCAGGGTGCCTTCCCCGGTGGCGACGGTCAGCACAACGACCGCCGGTAAAGTAACGGGTCAACCAGGCCCGTCACTTCGAAAGAGCCCTCTGTGATCCTTATCAGCGCTGGTTTGGTGCTCGCGGCGGTCGTCTTGCTGATCGCGGGCTTCGTACTGGCCAAGGTTTACCTGATCATGTGGTCCATCGTGGTCAGCGTGCTGTCCGCGCTGTTCCTGGTGATCGGGGCGTTCCTGCGGCGTCACGAGCTGTTTCCCAGTGGTGGGCGGGCCGCCGAGCCGGCCGTCCCTCCGGTGGGTCACGTGCCGCCCGGCATGCCGTACGGCCAGACCGGCCCGGTGGGAGCGCCGCAGACCAGTCCGATGGGAGCGTCGCCGTCCCCGCGTCCGCGGGTACCGCAGCAGACGGCGACCGTCCCCGCGGCCGCCCCGCGCCGCACACCGGCGATGGGGGTCTCCCCGGACGCCCTCGTCCTGGTGATCCCGGGACGCAAGCGCTACCACGTTCCGGGGTGCCGCCAGCTGGTCGGGCGAGATCACGAAGAGCTCACCTACGAGGAGGCGCGCGAGGAGGGCTTCACGCCCTGCACGACGTGCCTGCCCGACGCCGCCCTCGGCGGACGGCAGCTGCCGCCCGTCGCCGATCCCGAGCCCGCGGCATCCCCCTCTTTCCCGGCTTCGACCGGTCCCGCGGCTTCCAAGGCTCCCTCGGCTTCCAAGACTCCCTCGGCCTCCAAGGCCCCCTCGGCTCCGGCCGGGGTCTCCACGGGCAGCCGTGCCGAGTCGGCCGATCCCGACGAGCCCTCCGAGGCTTCCGAGCCGTCCGAGACCACGCGGATCCTGCGCCCACCGGCTCCCACCGGCACGGGCCGTCCCCCCGCCGCGCCGAAGCCCGCCTCCAAGGCTTCCACCCCCACCTCGGAGCCGTCGGCCAAGCCCGGCCCGGACCCCACGTCCCGCCCCGGCACCGACCGTGCCTCCCAGCCCTCCGGATCCAAGTCCGGTGCGGGGACGACCTCCAAGCCCGGCTCGGGCTCCTCCTCTTCCCCGCCCTACGCGTGGTTCGCCCGCCCCGAGTCCACGGACGAGGACACGGCCGACGGGGACACGGCCGGCGGGGACACCGCTGACCGGGACACCGCCGGCGGCGACACGAAGGGCGCGCCCGGCAAGGGGCCGACCGGCAAGGACGCGACCGGCAAGGACGCGACCGGTAAGACCGTGACTGGCAAGGACGCGACTGGCCAGGGCGCCGCCGAGCGGACGCCGGCCGCCGCTCCCGGAGCGGACTCCGGTGACGACGAGGCGGACGACCAGCAGACTTCACCCTCCATCGCCTTCACACCCGCCGCGCGCGGCCCCAAGGCGCCGCCCGCCAAGCCGGCCGCGGCCGGTTCCCGGCCCGCCGATTCGCGACCCGGAGATGCCCGGGCTCCCGAGCCCGTCCGTCCCGCCACGGGCGCCGAGGCCAAGGAGCCCACGCTTGAGCGCCCTGCAGGGGCGGACGGGCCTTCGCAGCGCGCGAAGGGTGCCGAGGCCGGGGACGACGAGCAGGGTCCGGAGACGAGGCCGCAGCGCGCCTTGTCCGCCACGGGTGAGCCGGTCGAGCGACCTGCCGGGAAGGCCGGGTCGCGTGAGCGCGATGTCGTTCCCGAGCGTCCCGCGTCGGCGGCGGAGTCCTCGGCCAAGCCGAGCGGCCCCCTCCCGACCGGTGCCGAGCCGACCCCGGAGAGCGGGGCCGACGCGGGCGACACGGTCGTGGTCACCCCTCCCGGTGCGGGGGACACGGTCGTGGTCACCCCTCCCGGTGCGGGAACGCGTTCAGGGGAGGGGGTCGACCGCAAGGGCGCCACGTCCGGCGATCGTCCCGGCGAGGGCCAGTCCGGGGCCGCGGGCAAGACGTCCGGATCATCGAGCATGAAGTCCGGGACGTCCGCTGGGACGTCCGGAGCTGCGGGCAAGACGTCCGGGGCGTCCGCTGGGACGTCCGGAGCCGCGGGCAAGACGTCCAGGGACCCGGGCGGGGCGTCCGGCGCTTCCGCAGGGGCGGGTGCCGGCGACGGGAAGACCGGCGGCGGGAAGGCGGCCGGGCCGGGCGGCGGCTCCAAGCAGGGCAAGGCCGCTCCGGCCGCGTCAGGCGACGCCTCCGCCGAGGAGCCGGCCGCTGATCCCAAGGGTGCGGCCGGGAAGGGCTCGACCACGGTCAGGGTGATCGAGGGCACGAGCCGCTACCACGCCACCGCCTGCCCTCTGGTGCGCGCCGCGGGCGACAGCGGCGTCCGGACCATGACTCTCGCCGAGGCCGAGAAGGACGGCCTGACGAGCTGCTCGGTCTGCCGCCAGGACAGCGACGCCACCTCCTAGACCCGCCCGTCCTGGGCCCCTCGACTTCATGGGCGCGTACCTTTCGGCCTCGCCGCTGCTTCATCCCTCGTGGCCGTAAGAGGGTCGGGGCCGCCCGGCCCCCGGCGCGCACCGCGCCCGCCGGAGGCCGTGATCGTGCTGCCGGTCAGCTCGGGTTGAGATCGTTCTTCCAGATCTCCCGCTCGTCGCGGCGCGGGTCGTGGACGATGACGTTGTTCGGCGTGTTGTCGCGGTAGAAGGTCATCACCGGGCGTTCGGTGGTGTTGTAGGGAGCCCACTGGCCGAGCTCGCCGGTCTTGACGAACTCGACCCAGCGTCCGTGCAGAGCGTCCGCGAGAGCCTGGGGCGGGTTGGGGCCGGTGAACTCCGCGCTGTGGGGGTTGTCGAGCGTGTCCCACGCGAAGGGGAGCGGCAGGCTGTGACAGGCGCCGAGCTTGACGCGGAGGTTGTTGGGAGTGGTGGGTGACCGCCAGCCGAACTCGAAGACGTGGGTGGTGGCGGGCGCGTCGCTGCGGGCCTCGGCGATGCGGTAGGTGGGGATGCGGAACATGCGGTCGGTCAGCGTCGCGCAGGCGACGCCGGAGGGGGCGTTGCGGAGGTACGGCTCGACGTTGGTCTCGGCGTAGCGGTCATAGAAGCCGGCCGGGGCGCCGTAGACCTCGGTCCTGGTCCTGAACGGCGCCGCGCCGGGCCAGCCCACCATGGCCGTGGGAACCACGAAGGTCCTGAACTCCTCGGCCGTGGTGCCGATCAGCAGCGGCACGTCAGCGCCCCGGCCGTCGGCGATGGCGTCGATCGGCAGTCGCGGAACCACCTCGCCGTCGATCACCGGCATGAACGACATGCCGCACGAGGCGATGGTGCTCGCCCCGTACAGCTCGGGGTCGGCGCTGGAGGTGACGTCGTCGCTCACCTGACCCTGCGCCGTCATCAGGGCGGCGATGCCCACCTCGGCGAGCGCCCGGGCGGTCGGCTGCACACCCAGCCGGGTGGCGACGGCGGCGGTGAGAAGGGCGGCGTCCTGGAGGGTCTGGCCGATGTGCGCCGTGCCGCTTTCGACGATGGCCTGGTGGAACAGCTCCCGGCCGAGGGAGAGCAGGGTCAGCACGCTCATCGCGCCGGCGGACTCGCCTGCCACGGTGATGTTGCCCGGGTCGCCGCCGAAGCCGGCGATGTTGTCCCGCACCCACTCCAACGCGAAGATCTGGTCGAGCAGGCCGCGGTTGGCCGGGACGGGAGCGTCCTCGATGTAGGCGAAGCCGTCCACTCCGAGGCGGTAGTTGATGGTGACGCAGACGACGCCGTCGCGGGCGAAGGTGGCGCCGTCGTAGGTCGTCACCGCGGAGGAGCCGGTGGTGAAGGCGCCGCCGTGGATCCACACCAGCACCGGCATGGCGGCGCCGGGGCTTGTGGCGCTGGTCCACACGTTGAGGTTGAGGTAACCGTCCCCGGGGACGACCGGGTTGTGGAACAGCTCGCCGAGCTTCCCCTTGAGCGGCGGCTGCGGCGGGGTCGGTCCGAACTCGTGAGCCGGCAGCGGCGCGTCCCACGGCCGGGGCGGCACGGGCGCGGCGAACCGGTTCGGCCCGACGGGAGCGGCGGCGTAGGGAATCCCGCGGAAGGACGCGATCCCGTTCTCGATCAGCCCCGATACCGGGCCGTAGGCGGTCGGGATCTCGACGGTGGTGGGCGACATGGCACTCCTCGGCCGGTACAGGGCGGCATACGCTCGTACAGGGCCGGCAGTCCCCCCGGAGCACCGTCCAGGCCGCGAGCCGCGGCCGGACACCACACCATTACCCAGAGTGACGACTGTTCATCTCGGAGTGCCGGAACCGACGATCTGAAGACCTCACCCGAGGCCGGCACGCGGAGAGGCGGGACACCCCGGCAAGGATGTCCCGCCTCTCGCGTCGCCGGCTCAGGCGCGGGTCAGCTGGAACCTCAGGCCCAGGTCCGCGTCCTCGTGCACCGGCAGGCCGTCCTGTGCCCCCTCCGTGAGGGACGTGGCCAGCACCTCGTCCGCCACCAGCGACCCGCCCGACTCCAGGGCGGCCGTCAGGTCGGCGTTCGAGGACGTCCACCACAGCGTGATCCGGTCCGTGATCGACAGGCCCGACGCCTTGCGGGCCTCCTGCACCAGGCGGATGACCTCACGCACCAGCCCGGCCCGGCGCAGCTCGTCCGTGAGCTCCAGGTCGAGGGCGACCGTCTCACCCGTGCCGGTGTCGATGGCGCCCGTCTCGACCGCCCAGCCGGAGCGCGGCTGCTCGGTGACGATCACGTCGTCGGGGCCGAGTGTGACCTCGCCCAGCTCGCCCGCCTCCAGCGTGACCGTGCCGCCGCCCCGCAGTGTGCGGGCCAGCGACGCGGCGTCGGCGCCGCCGACGGCCGCGGCCACCACCTTGGTCTGCGAGCCGAACCGCTTGCCGAGCGCCCGGAAGTTCGGCTTCACCGTGTACGACACGAGGTCGGCGCTGAAGCCGGACATGTCCTCCAGGGCCTGGACGTTCAGCTCGTCGGCGATGAGGTCGCGCAGCTCGGCCGGGAGCGCCGGCCAGCCGTGCGCCCCGACCAGCGCCCGTCGCAGCGGCTGCCGCGTCTTGACGCCCGAGGACGCGCGGGCCGAGCGGCCCAGCTCCACCAGCCGGCGGACCAGCGCCATCTGCTCCGACAGCGCCGGGTCCAGCAGGTCCTCACGGGTGACCGGCCACGAGGCCAGGTGCACGGAGCTGGGCGCGTTCTCGCCGCGCAGCACGTCCCACAGGTAGTCGGTGACGAACGGGGCGATGGGCGCCATCAGCCGGGTGACCGTCTCCAGGCACTCGTACAGCGTCGCGAACGCGTCGTGCGACCCCTGCCAGAAGCGGCGGCGTGAGCGGCGTACGTACCAGTTGGACAGGTCGTCCAGGAAGTCGGCCAGGCGGCGGCCCGCCCGCTGCGTGTCGTACTCGTCCAGCGAGGCCGTCACGTCGGCGACCGTGCGGTGCAGCTCGGCCAGCGCCCACCGGTCGAGCAGCGGCCGCTCGGACACGGGCGGGGCCGAAGCCAGCATCGCGGGCGACCACGACTCGGCGTTGGCGTACAAGGTGAAGAACGAGGCGGTGTTCCAGTAGGTCAGCAGGACCTTCCGGACGATCTCCTCCAGCGCGTTGTGGCCGACGCGGCGCGCCGCCCACGGCGAGCCGGAGCAGGCCATGAACCAGCGCAGCGCGTCGGCGCCGTGCTCGTCCATCAGCGGGATCGGCTCCAGCACGTTGCCGAGGTGCTTGCTCATCTTGCGGCCGTCCTCGGCCAGGATGAGGCCCAGACAGAGCACGTTCTCGTACGACGACTGGCCGAACACCAGCGTGCCGACGGCCATCAGCGAGTAGAACCAGCCGCGGGTCTGGTCGGTCGCCTCGCAGATGAACTGCGCGGGGTAGACGCCCTCCGGCTTGCCGCGGGCGCCCCACTGGGCGAACGGCATGGAGCCCGAGTCGTACCAGGCGTCGATGACGTCCGGGACGCGGCGCGCCTCCGCCCCGCAGTCGGGGCAGGGGAAGGTGACGTCGTCCACGTACGGGCGGTGCGGGTCGAGCGCGGAGACGTCGCGGCCGGCGAGCGTGCCGAGCTCCTCCATCGACCCGACGCACGTGACGTGCGTGTCGTCCTCGCCGCACACCCACAGCGGCAGCGGCGTGCCCCAGTAGCGCGAGCGCGACAGCGACCAGTCGACGTTGTTGCGCAGCCACTCCCCGAACCGGCCCCACTTGATCGTGTCGGGGAACCAGTTGGTCCTGGCGTTCTCCTCCAGCATCTGGTCCTTGACCGCGGTGGTGCGGATGTACCAGGACGGGAGCGCGTAGTAGAGCAGCGGCGTGTGGCAGCGCCAGCAGTGCGGGTAGCTGTGCTCGAAGTGGCCGCCGCGGAACAGCAGGCCACGGGCCCGCAGGTCCTCGGTCAGCTCCTCGTCGGCGTCCTTGAAGAAGCGCCCGCCGACCATCGGCACGTCGTCCAGGAAGCGCCCGTCGGGGCCGATCGGGTTGACCACCGGCATGTCGTAGCGCCTGATCACCGCCAGGTCGTCGGCGCCGAACGCCGGAGCCTGGTGGACCAGGCCGGTGCCGTCCTCGACCGTCACGTACTCGCCGGTCACCACGTAGTGGGCGCCCGGGATGTCGACCAGGTCGAACGGCCGGGAGTAGGTGGTGTGCTCCAGCTCGCGGCCGGTGAAGCGGGCCACCTCGGTGGCGCCGTCGCCCAGCACCGACAGCAGCGGCTCGGCCACCACCAGCACCTCGCCGTCGGCGGTGCGCGCGGCGACGTACGTCACGTCGGGGTGGACGGCGACCGCGGTGTTGGACACCAGCGTCCACGGCGTGGTGGTCCAGATGAGCAGCGAGGCGCCCAGCTCCGCCAGCCGCCCGGAGGTGGCGGGCATGCGGACGTAGACCGAGGGGCTGGAGACGTTCTCGTAGCCGCCCGGCTGGCCCAGCTCGTGGTCGGACAGGCCGGTGCCGCAGCGCGGGCAGTACGGCGTGATGCGGAAGTCGCGGAACAGCAGGCCCTTGTCGAAGACGACCTTGAGCGACCACCAGACCGACTCGATGTACGAGGGGTCCATGGTCCGGTAGGCGGTGGACAGGTCGATCCAGTAGCCCATCCGCTCGGTCATCTGCTCGAACGCGTCGACGTGCCGCAGCACGGACTCCCGGCACTTGGCGTTGAACTCGGCGATGCCGTACGCCTCGATGTCCTTCTTGCCGGTGAGACCGAGCTCCTTCTCGATGCCGACCTCGACCGGCAGGCCGTGGCAGTCCCAGCCGGCCTTGCGGGGCACGCTGAAGCCCTGCATCGACTTGTAGCGGGGGAACAGGTCCTTGAAGACCCGGGCCTCGACGTGGTGGACGCCGGGCAGGCCGTTGGCCGTGGGCGGGCCCTCGTAGAAGACCCAGGCGGGGTTGCCGTCGTTCTGCTCGACGGAGCGCTCGAAGACCTTCCCGTCCCGCCACCGTTCGAGGACCTCGCGCTCGAGCGCGGGCAGGTCGACCTGCGCGGGAAGAGAGCGGAAACTAGGGGAAGACATCTGGGGCGCGCCTCCACGCGGTCACTGTCGGACAGGATGCGTGAAGGGACGAAGCCGTGCGGCTCCGCGGTACCACCCTTCTTGGCCTCGGCGAGCGAGGCCCACTTCATTGGTCTGCTGCCGGGTCTAATGAGCTCCGGGGAGCCGTTCTTCCGGCGGCTCCGGGGTGATGTCCCTCACATTCCGGGCCCCATCGACGCCTTGCAGATTCACACCATAACGCAGAGTGGAGCCCTGGTCTTCCCGGTTTCCCTGGTGAGGTGCCTGTCTCCGGTACGGAAGTCGTAAACGGCGACAAAGTTGCGGGAATGGAGTGGCTGCGGGAGGAGTTGAAAGCGCGCGGCGGGATAGTACGGGAGAGGTAATCGGGACGGCGGGTCGTTTGCCGTTCTGTTATGGGGCACCTAAGCTGCCCGCACCATTCACCGGCCTTGATCAGCATGGAGGCACCCATGGCGGCAGTCACGCAGACCACCACTCCGTCGATGTGGTCGGACGAGGAGCTGGCCGAGGTACGCGGCACGCTGCAGCGCGAGATCGACGAGCTCAACGCGGACATCCGCCGCCACGAGTCGGAGATCGCCTCCGGCGATGTGACCCAGGGAGCCGGTGACGACCAGGCGGACGCCGGCGCCAAGACGTACGAGCGCGAACGCGAGATCGCCCTTACCCTGAATGCGCGCGACCTGGTCGCGCAGAACGAACGTGCGATCGCCAGGATCGACGCAGGGACCTATGGAGTGTGCGAATCGTGCCACAAGCCGATCGGCAAGGAACGCCTGCAGGCGTTCCCGAGGGCGACGCTGTGCGTGGCCTGCAAGCAGAAGGAGGAGCGCCGGTAGCAGGACCGGCAGCGGCGGCGCCGGCGGCGAAGCGGCGCACCCGCCTCGTCGCGGTCCTCGTCGCGCTGGCCGCCGTCGTCTACGTGATCGACGTCCTCACCAAGACGGTGGTGCTGCGGGCGCTGGAGGGCAAGGCGCCGCTCGTCGTCATCCCCGACGTGCTGCAGTTCAGGGTGATCTTCAATTCCGGTGCCGCGTTCAGTCTCGGCACCGGAATGACGATAGTCTTCACCTTCATCGCCGCCGCGGTCGTGGTCGCCATCATCCGCACCGCCCGCAAGCTGCTCAGCCTGCCGTGGGCGATCGCCCTGGGCCTGCTGCTGGGCGGGGCGTTCGGCAACCTGACCGACCGGCTGCTGCGCTATCCTTCGGGTTTCGGCAGGTCCACCCAGTTCCAGGGGCACGTGGTCGACTTCATCGAGGTCCTGCCCGGCCACTTCCCGGTGATCGACTACTTCCCGGTGTTCAACGTCGCCGACTCCTCGATCGTGTGCGGCGGCATCCTGGCCGTGCTGCTGGCCTGGCGGGGTTACCAGATCGACGGATCGAGGGAGGGCAAGTGACCGAGCGGCGAAGCCTGCCCGTGCCCGACGGGCTGGAGGGCGAGCGCCTGGACGCCGCCCTGTCCCGGCTGTTCGGCTTCTCCCGTACCCGGGCGGCCGAGCTGATCGGCGCCGGCGAGGTGACGATCGACGGCCGCGAGCCCGCCAAGTCCGACCGCGTCCACGCGGGCGCCTGGCTGGAGGTCGTGCTGCCGCCTCCGGTCAGCACGCCCATGCCGGTCGCCGAGCCGGTGCCCGGCATGCGGATCGTCTACGAGGACGACGACATCGTCGTGGTCAACAAGCCGATCGGCGTGGCCGCGCACCCCACGGTCGGCTGGACCGGCCCCACGGTGATCGGCGGGCTGCTGGGGTCCGGCCACACCATCGCCACCAGCGGCGCCGCGGAGCGCCAGGGCATCGTGCACCGGCTCGACGCCAACACCACCGGCGCCATGGTCGTCGCCAAGAGCGAGCACGCCTACTCCCACCTCAAGCGCGCCTTCAAGGAGCGCACGGTCGACAAGCGCTACCACGCGCTGGTGCAGGGCCATCCCGACCCGTTCCGGGGCACGGTCGACGCCCCCATCGACCGGCATCCCTCGGGCGACGGCCGGTTCGCGGTGGTCGCGGGCGGCAAGCCGTCGGTCACCCACTACGACACGATCGAGGCGTTCCGGGCGGCGTCGCTGCTCGACATCAAGCTGGAAACGGGCCGCACCCACCAGATCCGGGTGCACATGTCCGCGCTGCGCCATCCGTGCGTGGGCGACCTGCTGTACGGAGCCGACCCGACGCTGGCCGCGCGGCTCGGGGTGGGGCGGCAGTGGCTGCACGCGGTGTCGCTCGGGTTCGAGCACCCGTCGAGCGGCGCGTGGATCTCGTTCCAGACGGACTATCCCGAGGATCTGCAGAAGGCCCTCGACCTCGTCCGCGCGGAGTCCTGAGGCCCGCCAACTCCTGAGGTCCGCCGAGTCCTGAGGCTCGCGGAGCCCTGAGGATCCCGGCGTCCGCCGTCAGGCCTTGCCGTCCTTGGCCTTCTTGACCTTCTTCGGCTTCTTGGTCCTGCCGGCGGAGCGGCCGGTGCCGACGGGGTCCACCTGGCCCGGCGTGCGCGACGAGGGCTGCTCGTCCTCCTTCCTCGACTTGGCGGGGGTCGGCTTCTTGGTGGGCTTGGCCGTCGGCTTCGTCGAAGGCTTCGTGGTCGGCTTCTTGGTGGGCTTCGTGGTCGGCTTCCTCGTGGGCTCGCGTGTCGCCCTGCCGGTCGGCCCGGTCGTCGGGCGGTGTCGCGTGGGCTCGGCCGTCGGCCGGTGCGAGGCGGGGCCGTTCGTCGGAACCGTGCCCTGCCGTGGCCCGCTGTCGGTGGGCGGGTCCGACGGCGTTCTCGTGGCGGGGTGGCTGACCGGCTCCGAGGCGGGCTTGGACGGCATCGCCGAGGTGACCACGGCCGGGGCGGTCGTGGGCGTAAGGGCGTCGCCGACCGGCCGGTTCGTCCACCAGGCGGCGCCGCCCGTGAGGACCGCCACGGCCGCGACCCCCGCGACGAGCGCCGACAGCGGTGGCCTGCGCCGCCGGACCGCCGGGTGGAACGCTGCGGACGACGGTCCGGCGACCGGCCCGTCGGGCGGCCCTGCGAGCGGCTGTGAGGGAGTCACGGGAGTGGCGGCGGCGACCGGAACGGCCGGCGTGTCACTCATGGACGAGGGGCCCGGGTCGCTCAGACCGCCCGCCGGGATGGCGACCGGGGCCGTCGGCTCCGGCACGTTGCCCGCGACGAACGCGTGCAGCCGCCACCGCGCCTCGTCCAGGCCCATCCGCTGCGCCGGGTCCTTGCGCAGCAGCCCGAGCAGCACCGGCCCGAGCGCGCCCGCGCGGGCCAGCGGCGGCGGCTCGGAGTGCATCACGGCGCCCAGCGTGGCCAGCGCGTGCGCGCGCTGGAACGGCGACTGACCTTCGACGGCCAGGTACAGGGTGACGCCCAGCGACCACAGGTCCGACTCCGGCACGGCCTGGCCGCCCGCCGCCCGCTCCGGCGCCATGAAGGCGGGTGTGCCGACGAGGATGCCCGTCCTGGTGACGGGCGCCTCGTCCTCGGTGGTGGCGATGCCGAAGTCGGTCAGCACCGCCCGGCCGTCCTCGGCGAGCAGCACGTTGTCCGGCTTGACGTCGCGGTGCAGGACGCCGGCGGTGTGCGCGGCGCGCAGCGCCTCCAGCAGTTGCAGCCCGATGTCCGCGACCCTGGCCGGTGGCAGCGGGCCCTCCTCGCGGACCAGCTCGCCCAGCGTCCGAGACCGGACGAGCTGCATGACGAT
The DNA here is from genome assembly GCF_031570565.1 of Nonomuraea sp. 3-1Str. Taxonomy (NCBI): domain Bacteria; kingdom Bacillati; phylum Actinomycetota; class Actinomycetes; order Streptosporangiales; family Streptosporangiaceae; genus Nonomuraea; species Nonomuraea sp. 3-1Str. The sequence goes on along the minus strand of NZ_JALHBK010000006.1, from coordinate 103,731 downwards.
CCACGGGTGGCCGTTCTCCTCCAGCACGTCGTAGACGGCCGCCACGCCGGGGTGCGCGACGCGGCCCGCGGCCCGCGCCTCCCGGAAGGTGCGCACGCTGAAGACGTCGCGCTCCGGCCCGTTGAGGTCGGGGGGCGGGTGGACCTCCTTCACGGCCACGTCGCGGCCGAGCACCTCGTCGTGGGCGTGCCAGACCGTGCCCATGCCGCCCTGGCCAATGGTCCTGAGCAGCCGGTATCGTCCACCGACCATCACCGCTGAATCGGACATGCGGGCCGACTACCCGATAAAGTCCCTCCCAAGCGCGCATCCCTGCCGATTAAAGAACAGGCCGGATAGGACCGGTCAGCGCAGGGTGAAGGTCTTGGTGAAGGTGTCGAAGAAGTGGCGGTCGCGGGCCCAGCGGGAGTCGGGCGCCTCCCAGTACAGGGCGAACGGCCGGCCGGACGCCGTGCGGAAGCCGCGGTTGACGACGTGGACGACTGTCCCGCCACGCCGCCAGGTGAACTCCCAGTCGGCCGCCGGCCGCCCGAGGTAGGTGGTGGCCCCGATGCCGATCCGGTGGTAGCCGGGGAACTCGCCCCGGCCGAGGATCTCTTTCTCCAACCCCTGCCAGTGCCGTACGGGGCCGAGCCATGGCTGGTCCGGCACCGTCCACTCCACGATGAACGCGCCGGGGGAGCCGGGGCCGCGCACGGTCACGCTGTCGCGGGTGGGGTGCTTGGTGACCTTCCACCGGGCCGGCACGGCCATCGTGAACCCGCCCGCGGAGCTCCGGTACGGGACCCAGCCCGCCGGCGCCGCCGTGGCCGTCGCCGCGGGAGTGGCCGACGGCCCGCCGGTGGGCGGATTCCTGGTGGCCGATGCCTGCGCCGTGGGGGAGTCGTCCGGCGGTCCGGCGGGTGTCGCGGTGACGGGCGGGGTCGCCCCGCCGGTCGTGGCCGTGGCGGCGGAGGGCGTGCCGTTCCCCCCGGGGAAGCCCGTCATACGGGCCGCCAGCAGCGCCCCGCCGGCGGCCAGGACCGCGACGGCGACCAGCGCGGCGGGCACGGCGAGCCGCCGCCCCACGGACGGCCGGCTCCCCGTGACGGGCACGGGAACGGGGTGACCGGGATGCACGGGGCCCGGGGGTCCGGGGCCGGCCGGATGCCCGGAAGGGGCGGCGTGGCCGGTGGCGGAGGCGATTCCGCGCAGCAGGTGCGCGGCCTCGCCCGCCGGCATCCGCGCGGCCGGGTCGCGGCGCAGCAGCCCCATGATCACCGGTGTGAGCGCGCCCGCGCGGACGGGCGGCGCCGGCTCGTCGCGCAGGATCGCGGCCACCGTGGCGGCCCAGGAGTCGCGCCGGTACGCCGGGGCGCCCTCGGCGGCGGCGTACAGCGTCGCGCCCAGCGACCACAGGTCGGACTCGGGCCGCGCGGGCTCGCCGTTGAGCCGCTCGGGCGGCATGTACGCGGGCGTGCCCACGAGCCCGCCGGTGGCGGTAAGCCCCGGCTCCGCCTCCAGCGTGGCGATGCCGAAGTCGGTCAGCACCACCCGGCCGTCGTCGGCGAGCAGCACGTTCTCCGGCTTGACGTCGCGGTGCAGGACGCCGGTCGCGTGGGCGGCGCGCAGCGCGCCGAGCACCCGCTCGCCGATGAGCGCCACCTGCTCGACCGGCAGCGGCCCCCGCTCGCCGATCGCCTGCGCCAGCGACCGGGACGGGACGAGCTGCATCACGATCCACGGCCGCCCGTCCTCCTCGACGACGTCGTGGATCACCACCACCGACGGGTGGTCGAGGCGCCCCGCCGCCCGCGCCTCCCGGATGGTGCGGCGGTTGAGGTCGGCCCGCTGGGCGTCGCCGACACCGGTGTAACGCACCTCCTTGACCGCCACCGTGCGGTCGAGGAGCCGGTCGTGGGCGCGCCAGACCACGCCCATGCCGCCCTCGCCGAGCGGCTCGATGAGGCGGTACCGGCCGCCGACCTCCCTGTCCACGCGACGCACCCTACTTGGCTGGCTTGAAGGTGGCGCAGAACCCCTCGAAGAAGTGGTAATCGGCCTTCCAGTGACTCTTCAGGGTGTGCCAGTAGATGGCGTAGGCGCGCCCGTTGTCGGTGACGAAGCCGCGGTTGCGGACCCGGGTCTTGCCCGTGTTGGTGTTCCAGGTGAAGTCCCAGTCGGCCGCGGCCTTCTGGAAGTCCACCTTCTTGATGTCGAGCTTCTTGTAGCCGCCGAAGTTGTTCTTGAGGACGGGCTCCTGCTTCTTCCAGTCCTTGTACGGGTCCGTGCCGGGCTTCTCCGCCTCCTCGATCATGAGGTACGCGTTGGAGGCACCGCCCGGGCCCTTGAACTTGACCTGCCGGCCGCCGCGGTCCCACACGTCCCAGCCCTTGGGCAGCCCGACGGAGAAGCCCAGCTTCTTGTCCTTGTACATCTTCCAGCCCTCGGGCAGCGCGTCGGCCGGGTCGGACGCCTTGGAGGAGGGCGACGAGGTGGGCGTCGGCGAGGTCGTGGCGCTGGGCGTCTCGGACGGGGACGCCGACGGGGACCCCGAGGCCGGGGGCGCGGTGCTCGCCGGGGGCGTCGCCGGCGCGGAGCCCGTGCCGGGGTCGCCGCTCTTGGGGCCGGTGGCGGGTTCGCTCACCGAGGCGGTGGACCTGCCGTCCTCGGTGCCGTCGGGAACCGAGCTCAGGCCGAGGTAGCCGCCCACGCCGGCGACGAGGACGACGACGGCCGCGGCCGCGATGACGGGGCCGAGCCTGCGGCCGCCCTCAGCGCGCGACGACGAGATCGTGGGCTCCTCCGCCTGCTCCGGCTCGGAGCTCGCCGCGGTGATCCGCACACCCGTCTCCGGCAGGTCCGGCTCACGGCCTGGGCCGCCGGACCCCGCGCCACCCGGGCCGGACGCCCGATCACGGGGTGTGGGCGTGGGCGGCGCCGCGGCAGGACCGTCCGGCACGGCCAGGTTCGGGTCGGTCGGCATGTCGTCCTCGACCGGAGCCTGCGGCTGGACCGGGGGGACCTGGCGCGAGAACCGGCCACCGGTGCGGCGCCGGGGCCGCGCGTCCGGATCGGCGTCGCGGCTGCCCGGCCCTGCCTGCGGCTGGACCGGCAGCTGCGCGGTCGCCGCGGGCATCCGCGCGGTCTGCGCCGGGGCGGGAGGCTGCTGCGGGACCGGGGGAGTGGAGACCTGGCGCAGCATCCGCGCCGTCTCCTCGTACGTGGGCCGCTGGACCGGCTCCTTGGCGAGCAGGCGGTCGATCACCTCGGCCAGCGGACCGGCGTGCGGAGCGGGGTCCGGCGGGTCGGTGAGGACGGCGTGCATGGTGGCCAGCGCCATGCCGCGCTCATGCGGCGAGCGGCCCTCCACGGCCGTGTAGAGCGTCGCGCCGAGCGACCACAGGTCGGACTCGCGCCGCGCGGGCAGGCCCTTGAGCCGCTCGGGCGCGATGAACGCCGGGGTGCCGGCCAGGCCGGTCATCGTGAGCTGCGTCTCGGTCTCCAGCGTGGCGATGCCGAAGTCGGTCAGCACGACCCTGCCGTCGTCGGCGAGCAGCACGTTCTCCGGCTTGACGTCGCGGTGCAGCACGCCCGCCTCGTGGGCCCGGTGCAGCGCCTCCAGCACGGCCAGGCCGATCTCGGCGACCCGCCTGGGCTTCAGCGGCCCGTCCTGCTTGATCACCGCGCCGAGCGAGCGCGACTCGACGAGCTGCATGACGATCCAGGGACGGTCGTCCTCCTCGATCACGTCGTGAACGACGATCACGTTGGGGTGCTCGAACCTGGCAGCCGCCCTGGCCTCACGCATCGTGCGCCGGTTGAGGAGCTGCACCTCGTCGCCCAGAGCGGCGGCGTAGCGGACCTCCTTGACGGCGACCTCCCGGTCCAGGAGCTCGTCATACGCCCGCCACACGATCCCCATGCCGCCCTTGCCGATGGGTTCCTGCAACTGGTACCGGCCGGCGATGCGGCGTCCATCCCGTTTACGATCCGACATCAACGGCCTCAAACCCTCCCTCTAGGCCAAGAAATACTCCCATAGCCAGGGATCAACGGCGACTCGCCTGAAGGACAGTCCGTCATGTGAGAACGGGAGTCCAGCAGGTGGAGAGCGGGTGTAGGGTTCCGGACATGACTTGTCGCCACGCGTTTACCGAGCCGGCTCCGGGAGAGCCGGTCGTGAGCTAGCGACCACCTGGAGTCGGCACAGGCAGAGACGCCTCGTCTCTGCCTTTTTCGTTTCGCCGGCTCCGGCGAGCCGGCCCTGCATGAGGAGCCGAGATGTCATCGACCTTGGAGCACCGCGTGGTCGCGCTGGGCGGGACCCGCGTGGGCGCCGGGCCCGCCGTGGTGGTCGCCGGCCGGATCAGCCTGCGTGCCCGTCCCGTCGTTTCCGGCGGCCCGGCGCCGTCCCTCCAGGAGGCGGTCGCGGCGGCCCGATGGCGGGGAGAACGGCAGGGTGACCAGTGGGGTGAACGGCCGGGGAGCCGTGGGGGAGAGGCGCCGCCGGGGCGGGAGGCCCGGGCTCCCCTGGTCGAGCCGGCGGACGCCGGCGACCTGCCCGCCATCGCGGAGCGCGCGGACGGCGTGGTGGTCGGCGCCTCCTGGACCCGCGACATCCCCCTCGTGCGCGGGGCGGCGGCCCTCGGCATGCCCGTCGTGGTGGAGCGGCGGCCCTCGGCGTCGCTGGAGGAGTGGCTCGCGCTGGCCGACTACTGCGCGCTGGAGGGCAGCGGCGAGGTGATCCTGTGCGAGGGGGGCCGGCTGGACCTGGGGCTGCTGCGGGCGGCCCGGGAGGCGTCGGGGCGCCCGGTGCTGGCGGACGTGACGGGCGCGCCGGGCCTGTCGGCGGCGGCGGTCGCGGCGGGGGCGGACGGGCTCGTCCTGGGCGGTCTCCCCGCGGCGCCGGACCCGTCCGCGCCGGGTGTCGTGGACGCGGAGGAGTTGCGGGCCGCGAGGGAGGCGGTGACGCTCGTGGGGGCGCTCCTGCGGCCTGAGGCGCCCGCCACGCTGCCGGAGTGCCGGGAGGCGATCGACCGGGTGGACGCGGCCCTGGCGACGCTCCTTGAGCGGCGTGCCGCGCTGGCCGGCGTCGTGCAGACGCTCAAGCCGGTCGGCGGCTTCGCGGGTCGCGACCCGGAGCGCGAGCGGTCGCTGGTCGCGCGGATGGCCCGCCGCGCCCCCGGACTGGGCGAGGAGCGGCTGGCGGCCGTCATGAACGCGGTCATCGAGGCGGGCCTCCACCTGGCCGAGGAGCGCCGCCGCCCGTGACGACCCGGCCCGCGACGAGGCCGGGCCGGTGCGGCCGGGTCAGGGCCGGGTGAGGACGAGGTTGTTCATCGGGCGGCCCGGGCCCGTGACGATCTGGCGGTCGACCAGCTCGGCGAGGCGCCGGTAGCCCTCGCCCGTCGGGTGGAAGCTGCGGCCGTCCACCCGCAGCTCCTTCACGTGCACGATGAGCCGGTTGAGGTACGGCCGGGCGGTGCCCGCCTCGTGGCCGTCGAACGCGTCGTAGGCGTCCACGAACTCCACGCTCCCCGGCCCGCCGAACGCGGCGACGGCCCGGTCGAGACCCAGCGCCGCCTCCCGCATGACGTCGTTCAGCCGGCGGGTGACGCCGTTGAGCCAGAGCTGGTCCTCGGGACTGAGGTTCTCCACCCGGTCGGCCGGGCGGGCGGGGAACGGCCTCGGGTAGCCGAGCACGACGATCCGGGCCCGCGGCGCTCTGACGCGCAGCTCCCGCAGCACCCCGAGCAGGCTCTCCCGCAGCCCGGCGACCCCGCCGGGCCACCTCGCCGTCCTGGTCCACGCACGCCGACGACCAGGGCAGCTTGACGATGCACGCGGTCAGCACGCGGGCGAACCCGGCGTCGTTGCCGCCGATGGTGACCGTCACCAGGCTGGTCGAGGGCTCCACCCGGGCGACCTGGGGGCGCTGCCCGTACTGGCCCCGGAGGAGTTGGCCGGTGGTGGCGCCGCTGCACGCCCAGAACCCCGCGCCGCCGCCGAAGCGGTGGGCGCCCGCGACCAGCGGCACGTACGAGCCCTGCGCGCGGTGGCAGCGGGCCGCGCCCTCCCCGGCCGGCTCGCCGCCCGGGTCCCCGGCGTTCCCGCCGGGCTCGGCCGGGGCGTACACACGCCCTCGCCGGAGGAGTACGAGTCGCCCAGGCCCGCGTAGGAGCCGCTCAGCGCCACCTGCACGGCCGTCAGCCGGGTCGCCCGCGGCAGGCTGCCCGCCGGTGGCGCCGTGGCGGGACAGCCCGCCTGGAGCGCCGCGCAGGCGAGCCGCTCGTACACCCCGAGCGGCAGCCCCGCGACGGCCAGCAGCGCGCCGAGGACCGCGGCCGCGACCATGGAGGCGAGGGGAACGGCGGGGACGATGCGGGTGATGCGGACGTTCCTGCGCCTCTCCAGCCCGGCCTCCCCGAACGCGACGACCCCCACGCCGGTCCGGACGCATCGGTCGGAGCACCCCGTTCCGCCGGCCCGCACGAGCAGCGTAACCCGCGCCGCGCGCCGCGGCACGGCCGCGAACGGAAGCCTGGCGCAGGGGTAGGCGGGCTGTCGGCGGGGAGCATGGAGGTCGGGGGCGTAGAACATCAGGCGGGAGGCGCCGCTCCATGCCGTCCAGCGACTCGTTCGTCCATCTGCACGTGCACACCGAGTACTCCATGCTCGACGGGGCCGCGCGGCTGAAGCAGATCTTCGAGCGGGCCGGCGAGCTGGGCATGCCCGCGATCGCGATCACCGACCACGGCAACATGCACGGCGCCCACGACTTCTACACGCAGGCGACCGCGGCGGGCGTCAAGCCGGTCATCGGCATCGAGGCCTACGTGGCGCCGGAGCTGCGCCACGGCAAGGAGCCGGTCCTGTGGGGCGAGCCGTACCAGAGGAAGGACGACGTCTCCGCGGGCGGCCACTACACCCACCTGACCATCTGGGCGCGCGACAGGACCGGCCTGCACAACCTCATGAAGCTCAGCTCGCGCGCCTACACCGAGGGCCTCGTCCGCAGGTGGCCGCGGATGGACGCGGAGCTCCTCGCCGAGCACGCCGGCGGTCTGATGGCCACCACCGGCTGCCCCTCCGGCGAGGTGCAGACCAGGCTCAGGCTGGGCCAGTACGACGAGGCGCTGAAGGCCGCCGCGAAGTACCAGGAGATCTTCGGCAAGGACGGCTTCTTCCTGGAGATCATGGACCACGGCCTCGACATCGAGCGCCGGGTCCGTGACGGGCTGACCCGCATCAGCCGCGACCTGGACATCCCGCCGCTGGTCACCAACGACTCCCACTACACCTACGCGTCCGACGCCGCGTCCCACGACGCCCTCCTGTGCGTCCGGACGGGCAAACGCCTGTCCGACCCCGACCGGTTCCGGTTCGAGGGCAGCGGCTACTCCATCAGGTCCGCCGACGAGATGCGCGCCGTCGACTCCTCCGAGCTGTGGGCCGAGGGCTGCCGCAACACGCTGCTGGTGGCCGAGAAGGTCGATCCGGCCGGGTTCTTCGCGGTCAAGAACCTGATGCCGGCCTTCCCCGTCCCCGACGGGATGACGGAGGAGGCGTACTTCCGGCAGGAGGTCCGCAAGGGCCTGGAGCGCCGCTTCCCCGGCGGCGTGGACGGGGAGCACCGCGCCCGGGCGGAGAAGGAGCTCGGCGTCATCCTCCGGATGGGCTTCCCGAGCTACTTCCTCGTGGTGGCCGACGTCACCATGTGGGCCAAGAGCAACGGCATCCGCGTCGGCCCCGGCCGGGGCTCGGCGGCCGGCTCCCTGGTGGCCTACGCGCTGGGCATCACCGACCTCGACCCCATCCCGCACGGCCTGATCTTCGAGCGCTTCCTCAACCCCGAGCGCGTCTCCATGCCCGACGTGGACATCGACTTCGACGAGCGCCGGCGGGCCGACGTGATCCGGTACGTGACCGAGAAGTGGGGCGCCGGCAAGGTCGCCATGATCGTCACGTTCGGCACCATCAAGGCGAAGGCCGCCGTCAAGGACGCCGGTCGCGTCCTCGGCCACCCCTACGCGCTCGGCGACCGCGTGTCCAAGGCGTTCCCTCCGGCGGTGATGGGCAGGGACATCCCGCTGTCGGGCATCCTCGACAAGGACCACCCGCGGTACGCCGAGGCCGGCGAGCTGCGCAGGCTCTACGAGGAGGACGCCGAGGTCAAGGCGACGATCGACCTCGGCAGGGGCCTGGAGGGCCTGATCCGGCAGACCGGCGTGCACGCCGCCGGCGTCATCCTGTCGGCCGAGGCGCTGACCGACCACATCCCGATCATGCGCCGCGACTCCGACGGCGCGATCGTCACGCAGTTCGACCATCCGACCTGCGAGACGCTCGGCCTGCTGAAGATGGACTTCCTGGGCCTGCGCAACCTCACGGTCATCGACGACTGCCTCAAGGCCGTCCAGGCCACCACCGGCGAGCGGATCGAGCTGCTCGGCCTGCCGCTCGACGACGCCAGGACGTACGAGCTGCTGGCGCGCGGCGACACGCTCGGCGTCTTCCAGCTCGACGGCGCCGGCATGCGCTCGCTCATGCGGCTGATGCGTCCCGACGGCTTCGAGGACATCTCCGCCGCCCTCGCGCTCCACCGCCCCGGCCCGATGGGCGCCGGCTCGCACACCAACTACGCGCTGCGCAAGAACGGCGTGCAGGAGATCGTCCCGATCCACCCCGAGTTGGAGGAGCCGCTCAGGGACATCCTCGACACGACCTACGGCCTGATCGTCTATCAGGAGCAGGTCATGGCCATCGCGCAGAAGGTCGCCGGCTACTCGCCGGGCGGCGCGGACCTGCTGCGCCGCGCCATGGGCAAGAAGAAGAAGGCGGAGCTGGACCGGCAGTACGAGTCCTTCGAGAAGGGCATGCGGGACGACGGCTTCTCGGCCGCCGCCGTCAAGGCCCTGTGGGACGTCCTGCTGCCGTTCTCCGACTACGCCTTCAACAAGGCGCACACCGCCGGCTACGGCCTCGTCGCCTACTGGACCGCCTACCTGAAGGCCAACCACCCGGCCGCGTACATGGCGGCGCTGCTGACCAGCGTCAAGGACGACAAGGACAAGTCGGCCCTCTACCTCCACGAGTGCCGCCGCATGGGCATCAAGGTGTTCCCGCCGGACGTCAACGACTCCGACTCCGACTTCACCCCGCGCGGCACCGGCATCCGCTTCGGTCTGTCGGCGGTGCGCAACGTCGGCGGCGACGTCGTGGACGGCATCATCGCGGCGCGCGAGGAGAAGGGCCGCTTCACCGACTTCAAGGACTTCCTGCGCAAGGTGCCCGCGATCGTCTGCAACAAGCGGGTGATCGAGTCGCTGATCAAGGCGGGCGCGTTCGACTCGTTCGGGCACGTGCGCAAGGGCCTGGTCATGGTGCACGAGCAGGCCGTCGACGCGATCGTCGGCATCAAGAGGAACGAGGCCGCCGGGCAGGACCCCCTGTTCGGCGCGGCCGGCGGCGAGGATCGGACCCTCGACGTGCAGATCCCGGTGGGAGAGTGGGACAAGAACACGCTCCTGCGGTTCGAGCGGGAGATGCTCGGCCTGTACGTGTCGGACCACCCGCTGTCCGGCGTGGAGCACGTCCTGGCCTCCGGCGCCGACTGCACGATCGCCGCCCTGCAGGACGAGAGCCGGTCCGACGGGCAGATCGTCACCGTGGGCGGCATCCTCAGCGGCCTCCAGCGGAGGATCACCAGGAGGGGCGACACCTGGGTGCTGACCCGGCTGGAGGACCTCGAAGGCTCGATCGAGATCATGATCTTCCCGTCGGCCCACCGGCTCTGCTCGACGATCCTGGCCGAGGACGCGATCGTCCTCGTCAAGGGCCGCATCGACCGGCGTGAGGACGTCGCCAAGCTCGTCGCCATGGAGGTGACGGCGCCCGACCTCACCCAGGAGGCGGGCGGCCCGCTGCTGGTCAGCCTGCCGCTCGACCGGTGCACGCCGCCGGTCGTGGCCCGGTTGAAGGAGATCCTCGCCGCCCACCCCGGCGCCTCCGAGGTGCGCCTCCAGGTGCGCGACGGTCCGAGGACGACGGTCATGCGGGTGGCGGACCGGCTGCGGGTGACGCGGTCGCCGGCCCTGACGGGCGAGCTCAAGGAGCTGCTGGGCCCGGCCTGCCTCGGCGGCTGACCCCCCGCGCCCCGAGCCGGGGGCGGCGGGAGGGCAGGAGCTGATAGAACGGCGGCGGCGAGTCGGTGAGGCTCGCCGTGGTCCGCCGGTGGCGGGGTGGGGCAGGATCGGAGGGTGACCGAACTGCACTACCTCACCGCCGCCGAGATGGCCCGGCTGGTCCGCGCCCGGCAGGTGAGCGCCGTCGAGCTGCTCCAGGCGTGCCTCGACCGGATCGAGCAGGTCAACCCCCGGGTGAACGCCGTCGTCACCCTGGCCGCCGAGCAGGCCATGGACGCCGCCAAGGCGGCCGACGCGACCGAGCCGCAGGGGCCGCTGCACGGCGTCCCGGTGGCGCACAAGGACCTGGTCGACACGGCCGGCATCCGCACCACGTACGGCTCGCCCCACTACGCCGGCCACGTGCCCGGCGCCGACGACCTGATCGTGCGCCGGCTCCGGCACGCCGGCGCGATCACCGTGGGCAAGACCAACACCCCCGAGTTCGGCACCGGCTCCCACACGGTCAACGAGGTGTTCGGCGCCACCCGCAACCCGTACGATCTGTCCCGCTCGGCGGGCGGCAGCAGCGGCGGCGCGGCGGCGGCGCTGGCCGCCGGGATGGTGCCGCTCGCCGACGGCTCCGACATGGGCGGCTCCCTGCGCAACCCGGCCTCGTTCTGCAACGTCGTGGGGCTGCGGCCCACCCCCGGCCGGGTGCCCGAACCCTCCGACGTGGCGGCCTGGTACACCCTGGCGGTCCAGGGGCCGATGGCGCGCACGGTCGGCGACGTGACGCTGATGCTGTCGGCCATCGCCGGGTTCGACCCGCGCTCGCCGTTCGCGATCATGGAGAGGTTCGCCCCGGACCCGGAGGAGGGCGTCGCCGGGCTGCGGGTGGCCTGGAGTCCCGACCTGGGCGGCCTGCCGGTGGACCCGGCGACGACGGCGGTCACGGCGACCGCGCCCGCCGTATTCGAGCGGCTGGGGGCGCGGGTGGAGCGGGTGGAGCTGGACCTGTCCGACGCCGAGGACGCCTTCCGCGTGTACCGGGCCTGGTACTACGCCCTGGCGTTCGGCGACCTGACCGGACTCGGCCCGAACACGAGCTGGAACGTCGAGCGGGGACGGCAGGTCACCGGCGCCGACCTGGCCCGCGCCGAGCGGCTGCGCAGCGGTCTCTACCAGCGCATGGCCGGCTTCTTCGACACCTACGACGTGCTCATAGCGCCGGTCAGCCAGGTGCCGCCGTTCCCGGTCGAGGAGCCGTACGTCAGGCGGATCGACGGCGTGGAGATGCCCGACTACCTGGCCTGGATGCGCTCGGCGTACTGGATCAGCGTGCTGCACGCGCCGGCCGCGTCGGTTCCGGCCGGCTTCACCGAGAACGGGCTGCCGGTGGGCGTGCAGATCGTCGGGCGGCCGTTCGCCGACGCCCAGGTGCTGCGCGTGGCCGCCGCGTTCGAGCGGGCGACCGGGCACGGCCTGCGCCGCCCACCCCTGTGAACGCCGCCGGCGGCCGCCTCAGCCGCCGAGCCCGTACGGGGTGCGCAGGGGCGACTCGCGGTAGCCGTGCATGCCCTCCATCAGGCCGAAGATCGCCACCGCGCACAGCGGCCAGGCCACCAGCACGCCCCTGGCGGTCAGCCGGAGCGACCCGGCGACCACCTGCGCCCCCGGCACGGCGGCGGCCTCCACGGTCACCGCTCCGAGCGTGAAGGTCGAGCCCACCCACAACGTCACGAACGCCGCCAGCACCCCGCCGGCGCACAGCGCGAGCAGCACGGGAAGCTGGACGCGGCGGCTGAGGAACCAACCGGCCGCGCCGCAGAGCACTCCCAGCCCGCCCGTGACGACCGCGAACCAGCCGTCGGCGGCGATCAGCGCCTGCGTGGCCGGGTCGGCCAGGATCGGCCCCTGCCTCGTCACCTCGTACGGGGCGCGCGGGGAGAGCGCCGACCACAGCAGCCCGGCGAGCACGGCGAGCCCGGCGAGGGCGAGGACGGTGACCGCGAACGCCCGCACTTGCCTCGCCACGCGATTCCCCCTCAGCCGTGCTCGCGAAAGCCGTGCTCCCGAGATTCGGGCTCCCGAAACTCGGGCTCCTGAACCGGATCACCGGACCAGGTTGATGGTATCTCCCGGTTAGGCTCGCTTCGTGAATCATGACGAGGTCTGGCTGATCGATCCTTCCGGCCCGCTGCGCGGGGACGTGGAGGTGCGCGGCTCCAAGAACGCGGTCTCCAAGCACATGGTCGCCGCCATGCTGGGCGACGGTGAGAGCACGATCCAGAACGCCCCGGAGGTGGGCGAGGTCGGCATCACCGCGGCCATGCTGGAGTCCCTCGGCATCCATGTGGAGATCACCGAGAAGGAGATCCGCGTCGCGCCGGGCGCCGAGATCCGGCCGCGCGTGCCGGACGCGTTCACCGGGCTGAACCGCATCCCGATCCTCATGCTCGGCCCGCTGCTGCACCTGGCCGGCGAGGCGTTCGTGCCGCTGGTCGGCGGCGACCCCATCGGGCGGCGGCCGGTCAACTTCCACGTCGAGGCGCTGCGCGCGATGGGCGCCGAGGTCGAGGTGGGCGACGGCGGCATCTTCGCCAAGGCCAAGCGGCTGCGCGGCACCCGCCTGGAGCTGCCGTACCCGAGCGTGGGCGCCACCGAGACGATCCTCATGTCGGCCGTGCTGGCCGAGGGCAAGACCGTGGTGAAGAACGCCGCCATGGAGCCGGAGGTCGTCGAGCTGGCCCTGTTCCTGCAGCGGATGGGCGCCCGGATCGAGCTCTCGCCGGACCGCCGGATCGTCATCGAGGGCGTCGAGCGGCTGCGCGGCGCGTCGATCTGGCTGGCCGGCGACCGCATCGAGGCGTTCTCGTACCTGGCGGCGGGGCTGATCACCGGGGGAGAGGTGCGGGTGCACGGCTGCCCGCAGGACCGGCTGGTCACGGCGATCACCACGCTCGCCCGGATGGGCGCCCGCTTCGACATCAACGACGAGTACCTGTGCGCCACCGCGCCGCCCGAGGGGCTGCGCTCGGCGGCCGTGCAGACCGACACCCATCCGGGCTTCATGACCGACTGGCAGACGCCGCTCATGGTGCTGTTCACGCAGAGTCAGGGCATGTCGGTGCTGCACGAGACGGTCTTCGAGAACCGCCTGGTGTACGTGCCGGCGCTGCAGCGGATGGGCTGCGAGATCGAGGTGTTCGACCAGTGCCTCGGCGGCCCCGCCTGCCGCTACCACGACACCAACGCCCGGCACTCGGCGGTCGTGCGCGGCGTGTCCAAGCTCACGGGCGCCGACGTGACGCTGCCCGACATCCGGGCGGGCTTCTCCGCGGTGCTGGCCGCGGCCGTGGCCGACGGGACGTCCACGTTGCGCGGCGTGCACCACATCGTGCGCGGTTACCACAAGCCGTTCGAGCAGTTCGTGTCGCTGGGTCTGAACATCCGCCGCGAACAGTAAAGGTGTCGGCTCCCCGGGTTTGCCGAGGAGCCGGTCGCCGCAGATCGTGTGCGTGAGAGTGTTGCGATGCGTGAGCGCGCTGGGGCTCGTGGGAGCGCTCTGCGGGGTGCTGGCCGCCTCCCTGGTCGCCCCCGCCGTCAGCGGTGCGGGGCTCGCCGCCAAGAGCGTCGCGCACACGTTCGTGGACCTGCCGCCGGCGCCGCGCGAGGAGCCGCTGTCCCAGGTGACCCGGCTGCTGGACCGCAACGGCAAGCCGTTCGCGCAGTTCTACCAGGCCAACCGGCGGGCGGTGCCGCTCTCCCGGGTGGCCCCCGTGATGCGCCAGGCCATCGTCGCGATCGAGGACGCCCGCTTCTACGAGCACGGCGGCCTGGACGTGCGCGGCACGCTCCGGGCGCTGCTCACCAACACCCAGGCGGGCGGCATCCGGCAGGGCGGCTCCTCGCTCACCCAGCAGCTCGTGAAGAACATCCTGGTCGAGAGCGCCAGGACGGACGACGAGCGCGACCGGGCGCGGGCGCCCAACCTCAGCCGCAAGATCACCGAGCTGCGCCTGGCGCTGGCGATGGAGCAGAAGTACAGCAAGGACCAGATCCTGGAGAGGTACCTGAACATCGCCTACTTCGGCGCCGGCGCGCACGGCGTGGAGGCGGCGGCCAGGCGGTTCTTCTCCACCACGGCCGCGGACCTCACCCTGACGCAGGCGGCCACGCTGGCCGGCGCGGTCCGCATGCCGTACTCCACCGACCCGTCGATCGGCGCGGCGCAGCGGGCGCGGCTGAAGGAGCGGCGCGACCTCGTGCTCGACCGGATGGCCGAGCTGCACATGGTGGACGCGCGGGCGGCCGCCGCCGCCAAGGCGACCCCGCTCGACATCCAGCTGCGGCCCGAGCCCGGCGGCTGCGCGCAGAGCGCCTACCCGTTCTACTGCCTGTACGTCCAGCGGGAGCTGCTCACCAACGTGGCGTTCGGCGCCACCGCGGCGGAGCGGCGCTCCCGGCTCGCCACCGGCGGGCTGGTGATCAGGACGGCGCTGGACCCGGTGGCGCAGCGGGCGGCCGAGCGGGCGATCCGCGCGCGGGTGAGCCCGAGGGACACCGAGGTGGCCGCCGAGGCCATGGTGGAGCCGGGCACGGGGCGGATCCGGGCGATGGCGGCCAGCAAGGACTTCGGCCGCAACCCCGGTGACCGCAAGAACGGGTCGCGGACGACGTTCAACCTGGTGGCCGACATGGCGCACGGCGGGGGAATGGGGCTGCAGGCCGGCTCCACGTTCAAGGCGTTCACGCTGGCGACCGCGCTCCAGCAGGGATGGCGCTTCGACCAGGGCTACGAGACGCCGGGCGTGCTCGTGCCGTCGCAGGGCTACCGCGACTGCCGCGGCCGGCCCGTGAACGCGCCCGGCGTGCGGGTGCACAACGCCAGCGGGGAGGGCGAGGGCGGCCCGTACAGCCTGTCCACCGGCACGTGGAAGTCGGTCAACATCTTCTACATGATGCTGGAGCGCAAGGTCGGCCTGTGCAACGTGGTGCGGACCGCCAAGGCCCTCGGCATCACCCGGGCCGACGGCCGGCCGCTGCGCGAGGTGCCGACGTTCACGCTGGGCGTCAACGAGATGGACCCGGTGACGGTGGCGGCGGCGTTCGCGGCGTTCGCGGCGCGCGGCAGGTACTGCCGGCCGCAGGCCATCGTGGAGATCGCCGGCCGTGACGGGCGGAGCACCCGCGTGCGGCCCACCTGCGAGCAGGCGCTCGACCGCAAGGTGGCCGACGCCGTCAACCACGTGCTCCAGGGCGTGTTCGACAAGGGCACGATGACCGGGCAGGGCATCGGCCGCCCGGCCGCCGGCAAGACGGGCACGAACAACGGCTACACCTCGGCCTGGTTCGCCGGCTACACGCCGGACCTGGCGGCGGCGGTCAGCGTAGGGGACATCCGGGGTTCCTACCGGTTCCCGCTGCAGAATGTGGAGATCGGCGGCCAGTACTACGGGTCGGTCCAGGGGGCGTCGCTGCCGGGGCCGATCTGGGTGGACTCGATGGAGTCGGCCCTGCGCGACACCCCACCCGGCGACTTCCACGGTCCTGACATGTCACGCTTCGGCGGTGGTTTCACGCCGGGGCTGAAGGAGGCCGAGGAGGCGGAGAAGATGCGGGCCATGGTCCGCAGGCAGCGTCAATGGCTGCGGTGGGCGCGCCGCAACGGCCACCTGCTGTGGCCGCCCGGCACGAACGTGCTCGGCGAGCAGAGGCCGGACGGCCGCGCGCACCGGCCGGGCCGGTCGGGAACCGTCCCCGTGCGGCCGGGCGCGACAGGAACCGTTCCTGTGCGGCCGGGCGGGACGGGAAACGTCCCCGTGCGGCCGGGGCGGACGGGGACCGTGCCCGTCAGGCCGGGGGCCGCCGTTCCGGGGGCGCCGGTGCCCGCGCCCGCTCCCGGCTCCGGGGCGGGGACCGTACCGAGGTAGGAAAGTCAGCGCTTGGCGATCGGGGAGGTCACGGCGCGGGTGAGCGCGATGAGGTTGGCCGGGGCGGTCTCGATCTGCAACCCCCGCCGGCCCGCCGAGAAGTAGATCGTCCCGAAGTCCAGCGCGGAGGAGTCCACCACCGTCGGCAGCTGCTTGCGCTGCCCGAGCGGGCTGATCCCGCCCACGACGTAGCCGGTCACCCGCTCCACCTTCGCCGCGTCGGCCATGGCGGCGCGCTTGCCGCCGAGGGCGGAGGCCAGGGCCTTGAGGTCGAGCCTGCCCGCGACCGGCACCACCGCCACCGCGAGGCCGCTCTCCACCTCGGCCACCAGCGTCTTGAAGATCCGCTCGTACGGCACGCCGAGCGCGTCGGCGGCCTCCTCGCCGTACGCCTGGGCGGCGGGGTCGTGGTCGTACGGATGGAGGCTGAACTCGGCCTTGGCCTTGGTCAGCGCCACCGTGGCCGGGGTTCCCCCCGGCGCCTTCGCCTTGCCCACGTCTGCCCCTTCCCGTGATCTACTTTGTAAAGGCGCTCAGCCGGCGCGGTGGAACCTGCGGTGCAACTCGCGTACCTCCTCGTCGAGCCCCGGGACCGGCCCCTCGACCACGACCCGCGGCGCGACCTCGGACACCGGCAGGGGACGCACCGGCGGCTCCGGCACGCCCAGCTCGCTCAGCCAGCCCACGAGCTGCGCCGACGAGGCGACGTACACGATGCGGCCGAGCCCGACCCAGCCGTGCGCGGCGGCGCACATGGGGCAGTGCTCGCCGGAGGTGTAGACGGTCGCGGCGGCGCGCTCCTCCGGCGTCAGGTGGGCGGCCGACCAGCGCGCCAGCTCGAACTCCGGATGCCTCGTGTGGTCGCCCCCGGCCACCCGGTTGTGGTCCTCGGCGAGCACCTCGCCGTCGCCGGACACGAGCACGGAGCCGAACGGCTCGTCGCCCACGGCCAGGGCCTCGGCGGCCAGCTCCACACAGCGGCGCAGGTGCCGCAGCTCGTTCTCCATCACCATGAGAGCTCCATCACCATGACCGGCCTCTTGCATTCCCGGCCTCTCGAATCGGGGGTCATGGTATCGGCCGGTTCGAGGCTTGACGTGATCTGGATGTCCGGATGGTGGACGGAAGAGGATCCACGGGTGGGACTCCGTAGACTGGGGTGCGTGATTTCCCGTATCGACTTGCGCGGTTCCCTGCCGGGAGACCTGCGCGACGTGCTGCCCCGCGCCGAGCTCGACGTCGAGGCCGCCCTGGACAAGGTGCGGCTCATCTGCGACGAGGTCCGCCATCGCGGGGCCGCGGCCGTGCGGGAGCTGACCGCCAGGTTCGACGGCGTGGAGATCGAGCACGCGCGGGTTCCGCGTGAGGCGCTGCGTGAGGCGCTCGCCGGGCTGCGGCCCGAGGTGCGGGCGGCGCTGGAGGAGTCGATCCGCCGGACCCGGCTGGTCCACCGCGACCAGCGGCGCGCCGACGTGACGACGCAGGTGGTGCCGGGCGGCACGGTCACCGAGCGGTGGGTGCCGGTCGAGCGCGTGGGCCTGTACGTGCCGGGCGGCCGGGCGGTCTACCCGTCCAGCGTGGTGATGAACGTCGTGCCCGCGCAGGAGGCCGGGGTGCCGTCGCTGGCGGTGACGAGCCCGGCGCAGAAGGACTTCGGCGGGCTGCCGCACCCGACGATCCTGGCGGCGTGCGAGCTGCTGGGCGTGGACGAGGTGTACGCGGTGGGCGGCGCCCAGGCGGTGGCCATGTTCGCGTACGGCACGGAGGAGTGCCCGTCGGCCACCCTGGTGACCGGGCCGGGCAACATCTGGGTGGCGGCGGCCAAGCGGCTGCTCAAGGGCCGTATCGGCATCGACTCCGAGGCCGGGCCGACGGAGATCGCGATCCTGGCCGACGAGACGGCCGATCCGGTGCACGTGGCGGCCGACCTGATCAGCCAGGCCGAGCACGACGTGATCGCGGCCGCGGTGCTGGTGACCGACAGCGTGGAGCTGGCCGAGGCGGTGGAGAGGGAGCTGCCGGGCCAGGTGGAGGCGACCAAGCACTCCGAGCGGATCGCCGAGGCGCTGCGCGGCCGGCAGTCCGGGATCGTGCTGGTGGACGGCCTCGACGAGGGCGTGGAGGTGGTCAACGCCTACGCGGCCGAGCACCTGGAGATCCACACGGCCGACGCGGCGGCGGTGGCGGCGCGGATCCGCAACGCCGGCGCGATCTTCGTGGGCACGTACGCGCCGGTGTCGCTGGGCGACTACCTGGCGGGGTCCAACCACGTGCTGCCGACCGGCGGCTGCGCCTGTCACTCCAGCGGGCTGTCGGTGCAGACGTTCCTGCGGGGCATCCACGTGGTCGACTACACCCGCGAGGCGCTGGCCGGCGCGGCCGCGCACGTGTCGGTGCTGGCTGACGCCGAGGACCTGCCGGCGCACGGCGCGGCCGTGCGGGCGCGCTTCGGTTGGGGGATCCCCTCATGACGCCGCACGACATGACGTTGAACGATCTGCCGATCAGGGACGACCTCCGGGGCAGGACGCCGTACGGCGCGCCCCAGATCGACGTGCCGGTGCGGCTCAACACCAACGAGAATCCGTATCCGCCCTCCCCGGAGCTGGTCGAGGACCTGGCCGGGGAGGTGCGCGGCGGGGCGGGCGCGCTCAACCGCTACCCCGACCGTGACGCGCTGGAGCTGCGCGCCGACCTGGCGGGTTATCTGGGGCACGGGCTCGACGCGAGCCGGGTGTGGGCGGCCAACGGCTCCAACGAGGTGCTCCAGCAGATCCTGCAGGCGTTCGGCGGTTACGGCCGGACGGCGCTGGGGTTCGAGCCGTCGTACTCGATGCACCCGATCATCACGACGGGCACGAGCACGGAGTGGATCGGGGGCGCGCGGGAGGACGACTTCTCGCTCGACCCGGCCAAGGCGGCGGCCGCGGTGGAGGAGCACCGGCCGGACATCGTGTTCCTGACCTCGCCGAACAACCCGACCGGCACCGCCCTGCCGCTGGAGACGATCGCCAGGGTGCTGGAGGCGGCCCCGGGCATGGTGGTGGTGGACGAGGCGTACGCGGAGTTCGCGCGTGAGGGCACGCCGTCGGCGCTGAGCCTGCTGCCGTCGCACCCGCGGCTGATCGTGACCAGGACCATGTCGAAGGCGTTCGCGATGGCGGGCACCCGGCTCGGTTACCTGGCGGCCCACCCGGCGGTGGTGGAGGCGCTGCTGCTGGTGCGCCTGCCGTACCACCTGTCGACGCTGACGCAGGCGGCGGCCCGGGTGGCGCTGCGGCATCGCGCGGAGCTGCTGGGCACGGTGGACGCGCTGCGCCGCGAGCGTGACGCCACGGTGGAGTGGCTGCGCGGCAAGGGCTTGACGGTGGCCGACTCCGACGCCAACTTCGTGTTGTTCGGGAGATTTTCCGAGCGCCGTGCGGTCTGGGAGGGCCTGCTGGCGAGGGGCGTGCTCATCCGTGAGGTGGGGCCGCCGGAGTGGCTTCGCGTGTCGATCGGCACCGGCGAGGAGATGGCGGCGTTCCGTGCCGCTCTGGAGGGGGTTCTGTGAGTCGGGTCGGCCGCGTGGAGCGTGTGACGAAGGAGACGTCGGTCCTGGTCGAGGTGGGTCTCGACGGCACCGGGCGGGTGGACGTGGCGACCGGCGTGGGGTTCTTCGACCACATGCTGGCGCAGCTCGGCAAGCACGGGCTGTTCGACCTGACGGTCAAGACCGAGGGTGACCTGCACATCGACGCGCACCACACCATCGAGGACACGGCGCTGGCCCTGGGCGCGGCGTTCCGCGAGGCGCTGGGCGACAAGTCGGGCATCAGGCGGTTCGGTAGCGCGTCGTGCCCGCTGGACGAGTCGCTCGCCCAGGTGACGGTCGACCTGTCCGGCCGGCCGTACCTCGTGCACTCCGAGCCCGAGGGCATGGCGCCGATGATCGGCCCCGAGTACGACACGACGATGACCCGCCACATCCTGGAGTCCCTGGTCGCGCAGGCGGCGATCTGCCTGCACGTCCACGTCCCGTACGGGCGCAACGCCCATCACATCGTCGAGGCCCAGTTCAAGGCCCTGGCCAGGGCGCTGCGCGAGGCGTCCGAGCTGGACCCGCGCGCGACGGGGGTGCCGAGCACCAAGGGCGTCCTGTGAGTGACAACACGCTGGCCATCGTGATGGTGTTCATCGGGCTGTTCCTGGTCGGCGGTGTGTTCTCGCTGTTCAGGCAGGGGCTCAAGGTGGGCGCGGCCGTCTGCGCGGTCGGTGCGGTGCTGGCGATCACGGCGGGGGTGATGTGGTGGTGAAGCGCGTGGTGGTGCTCGACTACGGGTCGGGCAATCTGCGCTCGGCCGAGCGGGCGCTGGCCCGGGTCGGCGCCGACGTGACCGTGACGTCCGACCTGGACGCGGCGATGGAGGCCGACGGCCTGGTCGTGCCCGGTGTCGGGGCGTTCGCGGCGTGCATGGCGGGGCTGCGGGGGGTGCGCGGCGAGCGCGCCGTCGGCCGTCGCCTGGCCGGCGGGCGGCCGGTGCTGGGCATCTGCGTGGGCATGCAGATCCTGTTCGCCAAGGGGGTCGAGCACGGCGTCGAGACCGAGGGCTGCGGCGAGTGGCCGGGCACGGTCGAGCCGCTGGAGGCCCCGGTGCTGCCGCACATGGGGTGGAACACGGTCAAGGCGCCCGAGGGCAGCGTGCTGTTCCGCGGGCTGGACGCCGACACGCGGTTCTACTTCGTCCACTCCTACGGTGTGCGCGAGTGGGAGCTGCGGCCCGGCGACGGGTTCGCCGAGCCGCTGGTGACGTGGGCCGAGCACGGCGTGCCGTTCGTGGCCGCCGCCGAGAACGGTCCCCTCATGGCCACCCAGTTCCACCCGGAGAAGTCCGGTGACGCGGGCGCCGCGTTGCTGACCAACTGGCTCGGCGTCCTGTGAGCGACGGCCGCGCACCTTCCCGGGTGAGAGGCCCCGGTCCATGAGTGCCGTGATTCGTCGGTGCTGTGCCGTGAGTCCTGGTGCCGTGAGTCGTGGTGCCGTGAGTCGTGAGTAAGGAGCGGGCGCGCCGCCGCGCCGAGCGCGAGGCCGGGCGGGAGCGCGCCGCGCGGCGCAACGAGGAGCGCCAGTCGCGCGCCTCCCGCCGCCGCGCACTCGTGGCCCGCCTCACGCCCCGCCCGGTGCGGATCGCCCGTCAGGGCGGCCTGCTCGCCCGCCGCCGCCGTGTCCAGAACACTGTCGTGGCGATCGCGTTCGCGCTCGTCCAAGTGGTGGTATGGGTCGTGTGGGGGTCCCCGGCCGTCAGCTTCGGCGCCCTCGTCCTGTCCCTGTTGCTCGTCCCTGTTGTCGTGACCCTTGCCTTCGACCGGAGGATCTGATGTCGCTCGTACTCCTTCCCGCCGTGGACGTCGCGGACGGCCAGGCCGTACGCCTGGTCCAGGGTGAGGCCGGGACCGAGACCGGCTACGGCGAGCCGCTGGCCGCCGCGCTGGCCTGGCAGGAGGCCGGGGCGGAGTGGATCCATCTGGTCGACCTCGACGCCGCGTTCGGCCGGGGCTCCAACCGGGAGCTGATCACCGATCTGATCGGCCGGCTGGACGTGAACGTGGAGCTGTCCGGCGGCATCCGCGACGACGAGTCGCTGGCCGCCGCCCTGGCCACCGGGTGCCGACGGGTGAACATCGGCACGGCCGCCCTGGAGAACCCCGAATGGTGCCGCAAGATCATCGCCGAGCACGGCGACCGGATCGCGGTCGGCCTGGACGTGCGCGGCACCACGCTGGCGGCGCGCGGCTGGACCGAGGAGGGCGGCGACCTGTGGGAGGTGCTGGACCGGCTGGAGGCCGACGGCTGCCCTCGCTACGTCGTCACCGACGTCACCAAGGACGGCACGCTGCGCGGACCCAACCTCGACCTGCTGCGCCAGGTGTGCGCCCGCACCGACAGGCCGGTCGTCGCCAGTGGAGGCGTCTCCTCCCTGGAGGACCTGGTCGCGCTGTCGGGCCTCGTGCCTGACGGCGTGGAGGGTGCGATCGTAGGCAGGGCGCTGTACGCCCAGGCGTTCACACTGGAGAGCGCCTTGGCCGCGGTGCGCGGTAGAGGGTAGGAGGGGCCGTGGTGAGCAGCATGAGCATGGAGAGCACCGGTTCGCGGGTGTTTTCGGGCGGCGTGTGGGAGGAGCGTTACGGCTATTCCCGGGCGGTCGTCGTCGGGGACCGGGTCATCGTGTCGGGCTGCACCGCCACGATCGACGGCGAGGTGCGGTACGTGGGCGACGCCTACCGGCAGAGCCTGACGGCCATCGGCATCGCGGTGGACGCGGTGGAGCTGGCCGGACTGACCAAGGAGGACGTGGTGATGGTGCGCTACTACGTGGTGGACCAGCGCCACTTCGACCTGGTCGGCCAGGCGATCGGGGAGGTGTTCGGCGAGGTCCGCCCCGCCTGCACGGGCGTGCGGGTCGCCGGGCTGGTGGACCCGCGGATGCTCGTCGAGGTCGAGATCGAGGCGGTGCGCGCATGACCGTGGCCGTCAGGGTGATCCCCTGCCTGGACGTCGACGCGGGCCGGGTGGTCAAGGGCGTCAACTTCGCCAACCTGCGCGACGCGGGCGACCCCGTCGAGCTGGCCAGGCGCTACGACGCCGAGGGCGCCGACGAGCTGACCTTCCTCGACATCACCGCCTCCTCCGGCGAGCGGGACACGATGCTGGACGTCGTCCGCCGGACGGCGGAGCAGGTGTTCATCCCGCTGACCGTGGGCGGCGGCATCCGCGCGGTCGAGGACGTCGACCGGCTGCTGCGGGCGGGGGCCGACAAGGTCTCGCTCAACACCGCGGCCATCGCCCGGCCGGAGCTGCTGACCGAGGCGTCGCGGCGGTTCGGCGCGCAGTGCGTGGTGCTGTCGGTCGACGCGCGCCGCGCGCCGGGCACGCCGAGCGGGTTCGAGGTGACCACGCACGGCGGGCGGCGCGGCACGGGCATCGACGCGGTGGAGTGGGCGGCGCGCGGCGAGGAGCTGGGCGTGGGCGAGATCCTGCTCAACTCGATGGACGGTGACGGCACCCGCGAGGGCTACGACCTGGAGATGCTGCGGGCGGTGCGGGCCGTGGTGCGCGTGCCGGTGATCGCCAGCGGCGGCGCGGGCCGGCTGGAGGACTTCCCGCCGGCGGTGGAGGCGGGCGCGGACGCGGTGCTGGCGGCGTCGGTCTTCCACTTCGGGACCCTCAAGATCGCGGATGTGAAGGAGACGCTCCGCACGGCGGGCCACCCGGTGCGCTAGACGCGGGCCGTCCGGCCGGGCGTTCCGGGGTGAGCCCCCGGGGCCCCGGCGCGGGCCTCGGCGTGCGGGCACGACGCCATCGCGGTGCGCGGGGGAGAGGCCGCGACGCCTCACAGGGACCGGGGCGGGGCGCCTCACAGGGACCCGGGGGCGGGGCGCCTCAGAAGACCTTCATGTGCTGGAACAGCTCGTACGCCTCGTCCATGGCCGCGAACGCGGCCGCCTCGGAGCGTTTGACCGCCAGGTAGGCGCTGCCCCGCAGCGGGCCGAGCGCCTCCATGAGGACCTCGTCGGCCTCCAGCGCGTCCAGCGCCTCGTCCAGCGACGCCGGCAGCCGCGGGTAGCGTCCCGGCCGGGTGTCGGGGTCCACGTCGACCGACTCGCCCGGGTCGAGCCTGCGGCGCAGCCCGTCGAGGCCGGCGTGGATGACGGCCCCGAGCGACAGGTAGGGGTTGGCCGAGGAGTCGGACGGCTTGAGCTCCAGGTTGGGCTCGCCGGTCTCGCCCAGGGGTGAGCAGATCCGTACGGCCGCCTCCCGGTTGTCGGGCCCGTGGACGGCGTACGCGCCGGCCCAGGAGCGCGGCGCCAGGCGGCGGAAGCCGTTGACGGTGCCGCAGGTGAGGGCGGTCAGGGCGGGCAGGTGGGCGAGCAGCCCGCCGACGAAGGACTCCAGCTCCCCGCCGTCGCCGGCGAACACGTTGGTGGTCCCCCGCCACAGGGACAGGTGCAGGTGGGCGCCGTTGCCCGCCTGCTCGGCGAGGGGCTTGGGAGCCAGCGTGGCCCACATGGACATGCGCAGCGCCACGCCGCGCACGGTCTCGCGGTAGAGGACGTGGTTGTCGGCGGCGCGCAGCGCGGGGGCGTGCCTGATCGACAGCTCCTGCTGGCCCGGGCCGAGCTCGGGGTGGTAGTGCTCGACCCGGAGGCCCTGCGTCTCCAGGGCCCGGATGAGCTTGATCGTGTAGTCGTGGGCCGTGTCGAACCCGGTGCCGGCGTAGCAGAGGGTGTCGTCGATCGGCACGATCCGGTCGGGGCCGCCGGCGGGGTCGGGCAGGCGCCGCCCGAGTGTGAACTCCGGCTCGAACGCGGCCATCAGGGTGTAGCCCTCGGCGGCCAGGGCGTCGATCGCGTCCTTGAGGAACGTGCGCGGGCAGGCCTCCCACGGGGAGCCGTCCTGCCGCCGCAGATCGGAGAGCATCGCGGCGGCGCCCGGTGCGTAGGGGAGCGGGACGTACGTCGTGGGGTCGGGGACGATGCGCACCTCGCCCACCGGACCCATGTGCTCGACGTCCTGCAACTGGTCGAGCATGTTCATCGCCATCATGGCCACCGTGTGCCCGATGCCCGTGGTGAGGCGCTCGGCCAGCCGTGACCGGGACGCCGCCTTGCCGCGGATCACCCCGCCGTGGTCGGCGTACAGGAAGCGGACGAGCTCGACACCTTCGAGCTCGGCCCGCTCCAGGACGCGCCGCACGTGGGGATCAGGCTGGATGATCTTGGTGGCGGTCGGGCGATCTCTCATCCTGCCTGCGTAACACGTTCCGCCGGTACGGGGAAGCGTCCAACGCAGACAGGTGTCCCGCTCACGCTAGAACATTGGTAAAGAAGACGGCCAACTGGTTGGCACCATGGACAATTCCGTCGAACACGCCGTTGACCGCGGACGCGGCCTGGGCCGGCCGGGTGAACAGGTAGAAGATCACGAACGCCACGAGCACGTAAGTGGCTACCTTCTTGACCTGCATGGGGGCCTCCTGCAGTCCATTCCCAGCCGTATATACCCGGATCTGGGCGATCACTGGCATCTTCTATGAAGATGTTCTTGATCCTAACCGGGGGGCTTCCTTCTCACGCCATGCTAGTGATCTCGGGCCCTGTCGCGGAGGTCTCAGAGTTGTTGCCCCCGAACGGCAGGCGCAGCAGGAGGTAGACCGGCAGCCCGATCGGCGACAGCAGGATGGTCAGGATCATGACCGGGGCCATGAGCAGCGGGTGCACGCCCCGCTCCCTGCTGTCCAGGTAGATCCAGCGGCCGAGGAACAGGTCCCAGGCGATGATCTGGGCCCACAGCGCGGCCAGGGCCTCGGGGGTGGCGACGAGGGCCGTGAGACCCGCCAGGGACGGCCTGGTCACGACCGGCCAGACGGCGCCGAGCACGGGCACCAGCAGGACCAGGTTCACCGCCAGGGCGGGCAGCACGATGAGCGGGGAGGCGGCCACCCTCCGGGTGAGCGACCAGGCGGGGGCGAGGATCATCAGCGCCCAGAACGGCGCGGCGGCGCAGAAGCTGAGGTCGAACAGGGCCGCGGTGCTCATCGGACGGCCTCCACGGCGGCGGTGGTGGCGGCGGGGGCGGGGCTGGTGGTGGCGGTTCGCGTCGTGGACCGGCCGGGGGCACGGGTCGAGGCTGCCGCCCCGGCGAGCCCCAGCACGACCAGGACGCCCGCCGCGGCCAGGGTGGGCCCGTCGGGGCGCACCAGCGACTGGCCGCGCAGCGCCTGCCACAGGACGAGCGCGAACCCCCCGGCGTACGGGCCGCCCGCCGTGAGCGTCAGGCCCTGCCGTACGCGCTCGGGGGCGAGGACGGGGAAGCGGCGGGACAGGGCGGCGAGCGCGAGCGGCAGCAGCGGAAGGAGCTGGAGGGCGTGCATGCCGACGAAGTGCGGCACGCGCAGGTCGCCGGCGACGACGCTCCAGCCGAGGAGGGGCAGGCCGGGCCCGCCGTCGGGCGCGCTGACGGTGTGGGCGCCGATGACGCCGCCGGCGAGGCTCTGGCCGGGACGGGGGCCGAGCATGAGGCCGCCGCTCGCGAGGCCCAGCGTGGAGATCACCAGCCCGAAGCGCACGGCCCAGGTGGAGGGCCCGTCGGCCTGGCGGTCGAGGAGCACGGCGACGGCGGCGACGATGTTGGCCACCATGAGGCCGATGATCATGACGCCCATGACGCCGAAGAGCGCGGAGTCGAAGGGAGTGGCGGCGTTGAAGTGGCTGCGGTGCGCGCGGGCCGCCTGGAAGGTGATGACCGCGACCTCGGCGACGCCGGCCACCGCGAGGACGGTGCCGGCCCGGCGGCCCCAGCGGCGGTCGCGGCGCTGCAGGGAGAGCAGCCAGGCCCAGGTGAAGGAGTAGACGGCGACGGACATGGCGAACTTCAGCGGCTTGGCCCAGACGGGCATGCCGTCGAGCGTGCGGTCGTCCAGGACGAGCGCGACCGCGGTGGCCGCGGCCAGGACGGACATGAGCCCCGCCGAGACCATCAGCGGTCGGTGCCAGTGCGACACGGGGTCTCCTCGATATAGATAGCGGATAGTGTCACTCTCTACTATCTATAGCTAAACTCTCCACTAACCACAAGAGGGGAGTCATACGTGCGCATGGCGGAGCTGAGCGCGGACACCGGAGTGCCCGTACCGACGATCAAGTACTACCTGCGGGAGGGGCTGCTGCCCCCTGGGCGGCCGGTGGGCCGCAACCAGGCCGAGTACGGCACCGCGCACGTCCGGCGGCTCAAGCTCGTCCGCGCGCTGGCCGAGTACGGCGGCCTGAGCATCGCCGCGATCCGCGAGCTGGTCCAGCACCTGGACGACCCGGACACCAGCGGCAACGACCTGCTGGGGCTGGGCCAGCTCACGGTCACCGCCCGGCAGGAGCCCCAGCCGGGGCCGCACCTGGAGGAGGCCCGCCGGATCCTCGACGACATCTGCGCCCGCCACGGGTGGAAGGACATGCGCGACCACCCCGCGTACGCCACGGTGGTGGGAGTGATCGCCAGCCTGCAGGATCTCGGCCGCGAGGACATGCTCGGCGTGCTGCCCGAGTACGCCGCCGCCGCCGAGCGGATCGCCGAGGCGGACATGACCGTCGTCGGCGACCTGAGCGACCGGGAGCGGGCGCTGGAGGTGGTGGTGCTCGGCACGCTCGTGGGCGACACCCTGCTCACGGGGCTGCGCCGGCTCGCCCAGGCGCACGTCGCGCTGCGCGCCTACGGGGAGGACTGAGACAGGGTCCGCGGGGGCCGGGGGCGGTCAGATGCCGAGGCGGGCGCTCTTGAGGCGGGAGATCGCCTCGGGGTCGCCCGTCAGCTCCACCCGCGTGTGCTCCTGCCGGCCGAAGCAGAACAGCAGGAGCTCCGCCGCCGGCCCGGTGACCTCCACCTTGGGGCCGATCCTCGGGCCGCCGAGCGCCACGCCGCCGCCGGTCCGGTGCAGCACCACGCCCACCGGCGAGCGGCGCAGCATCAGCTTCCCGCCGGCCGACACGCGCTTCCACATGAGCCGTTCGAGGTCCTCGGGCATCTGGCGCGGCTCCCAGGCGGGCTGGGCGCGGCGCACGTCCTCGTGGTGGACGAACATCTCCAGCGTGTTGACCGCGTCGTCCAGGAACGGCACGAGCCCGTAGACGCCGCCCGGCCTGCGCACCAGGCCGACCAGCTCCGGGTACGGGTGGCGCGCCTTCAGGGCGGACTGGACGGCGGCGGTGTGGCCCGCCAGCGGTTTGAGCGCGATGCCCGCCGCCGCGTCGAGCCGGCGCTCCCGCAGCACCAGGTGGGCGGCCAGGTCGTAGGTCGTCCACCCGTCGCACAGGGTCGGGGCGTCCGGGCCGAGCCGGTCCAGCAGGTCGCACAGGGCCGCGCGTTCGCCGCGAGCGTGAGTCACGTTCTCCAGCTTACCCGCGGGAATAACGGCATGATCGGGCGTGATTGGGTCTTAAGGACAAAGCAGCCGTGACGGAAGGAAACCCAGCGAGTGGCGAGCAAGGTGACCTCGGCCGTCATGCGTCAGGGACTACGTGTCCTCGGCGTGGCCATCAGGGCGGAGAAAGCGGTCTTCACCGCCGCCGTCCTGTCCAGCGCCGTGTACGGGGGCATGACGGTCGGCTCCGCCTGGGCGTTCGGCTGGGCCACGGAGAACGTCGTGCTGCCCGCCTTCTCCACCGGCTCCGTCACCACGGGCGTCCTGTGGACGGGCGTGCTGCTCATCATGGGCGCGGCGCTGCTCAAGGCGATCGGCGTCGCGGGCCGGCGCATCCTGGCCGGGCTCATGCAGTACCGCATGCAGGCCCGCTCCCGCCGCGAGGTGACCAAGCAGTACCTGCGGCTGCCGCTCGCCTGGCACCACCGCCACCCGACCGGCCAGCTGCTGTCCAACGCCAGCTCCGACGCCGAAGCCGCCTGGGCGCCGCTCGCGCCGCTGCCCATGGCCGTGGGCGTCGTCGTCATGCTGGTCACCGCGGCCGTCGCGATGGTCCTCACCGACCCGGCGCTCGCCGCGGTGGGCTTCCTGATCTTCCCGGCCATCGCCGTGCTCAACCTGGTCTACCAGCGCCGGCTCAGCCCGCTCGCGACCCGCGCCCAGCAGTTGCGCGCCGAGGTCAGCGAGATCGCGCACGAGAGCTTCGACGGCGCCCTCGTCGTCAAGACCCTCGGCAGGGAGGCGCTGGAGACCGAGCGCTTCCGCCGCCGCGCCGAGGAGCTGCGCGACGCCAACATCGCCGTCGGGCGGGTCCGTGGCCTGTTCGACCCGATGCTGGAGGCGCTGCCCACGCTGGGCGTGCTCGCGGTGCTCGCCGTCGGCGCCGCGCGGCTGGCCTCCGGCTCCATCGACGCGGGCGACCTCGTGCAGGTCGCCTACCTGTTCACGCTGCTCGCCTTCCCCATCAGGGCGCTCGGCTGGGTGCTCGCCGAGCTGCCGCGCAGCGTGGTCGGCTGGGAGCGGGTGCGGGCCGTGCTGGAGGCGCGCGGCTCCATGGAGTACGGCGCCACCGCGCCGCCCGCGAGCTCCGGCCCCGCCCGGCTGGAGGCCGCCGGCCTGTCCTACTCCTACGGCGCCGGCGAGGTGCTGCGGGACGTCGCCTTCGAGGTGGCGCCGGGACGCACCGTCGCGCTGGTCGGCCCGACCGGCTCCGGCAAGTCGACGCTGGTGCAGCTCCTCGTCCGGCTCGTCGATCCGGCGCGCGGGCGGGTGCTGCTCGACGGCGTGGACCTGCGCGAGCTGCCGTACGGCGCGGTCGCCGAGTCGGTGGCGCTGGTGCCGCAGCAGACGTTCCTGTTCGACGACACCGTGCGTGGCAACATCACGCTCGGCCTGCCCATCGCCGACGAGGACGTGTGGGCCGCGCTGCGCCTGGCGCAGGCCGACGGGTTCGTGGCGCGGCTGGAGTCCGGCCTGGACACCCGCGTGGGGGAGCGGGGCGCCACCCTGTCGGGCGGGCAGCGGCAACGGCTGGCGCTGGCCCGCGCGGTCGCCCGCCGGCCGCGGCTGCTCATCCTCGACGACGCCACCTCCAGCGTCGATCCGCAGGTCGAGGCCCGCATCCTGCACGGCCTGCGCGACGCGGCCTCCTCCTCCAGCGTCGTGGTCGTCGCCTACCGGATGGCCACGATCGCGCTGGCCGACGAGGTCGTCTACCTCGACCGGGGCCGCGTCGTGGACCACGGGACGCACGAGGAGCTGATCGGGCGCTGCGAGGGCTACCGCAACCTGGTCACCGCCTACGAGCGCGAGGACGCCGAGCGCGCCGCCCTCTCGGCCGAGGAGGAGGAAGCCGCCGCCGCCCGGAGCGCGGCCGTGCGGGAGGAAGCCGAGCAGGCCGCCGTCGCGGCCGCCGAGGAAGAGGGGATCATCGCGTGAGCGACGCCCGGGGCATCGGCGCCGGCGCCGAGCGATCGGCGCTGGCCACCATCCGTCATGGGCTGTCCCTCACGCCCGAGTTCCGCAAGGGGCTCGCCGGGACGCTCGCCCTGGCGGTGGTGGCCACGGCCGGCAAGGTCATCGTGCCGGTCGCGGTGCAGCAGACGATCGACACCGGCCTGAAGAACTCCTCGCCCGACGTCTCGTACGTGACGCGCGCCGTGCTGCTGTGCGCGGCGGCCGTCGTGCTGACCGCGCTGGCCGGCTACGTCATGAACGTCCGCCTCTACAAGGCGACCGAGTCGTCCCTGGCGACCCTGCGCGTCCGCGGCTTCCGCCACGTCCACGACCTGTCGGTGCTCACCCAGAACACCGAGCGGCGCGGCGCGCTGGTCTCCCGCGTCACCAACGACGTGGACCAGATCAGCACGTTCATGCAGTGGGGCGGGCTGATGATCATCGTGTCGCTCGGCCAGGTCCTCGTCGCCAGCGTCCTCATGCTGGTCTACTCGTGGCAGCTCACGCTCGTCGTGTGGGCGTGCTTCCTGCCGCTGATGGTCGCCCTGCCGCGCTTCCAGCGGTGGCTGTCGGGCGCGTACACGACGGTCCGCGAGCGCACCGGCGACATGCTCGCCGCCGTCAGCGAGTCCGTCGTCGGCGCCGCCGTCATCCGCGCGCACGCGGCCGAGGGGCGCACCGCCGAGCGCGTCGACACGGCGGTGGACGCCAACAAGGCGGCCCAGACCCGGGCGCAGACCATCGTCGGCTTCGTCTTCCCGCTGACCGAGATCGTGGCCGCCCTGGCCATCTCCGGGATCGTGCTGCTCGGCGTCCGGCTCGGGCTGTCCGGCGACATCACGGCCGGGCGGCTGGTGGCGTTCCTGTTCCTCGTGACGCTGTTCGTCTCCCCGATGCAGACCGCCACCGAGGTGCTCAACGAGGCCCAGAACGCGGTCGCCGGCTGGCGGCGCGTCCTCGGGGTGCTGGACACGCCGCCCGACGTCGCCGACCCCGGCCCCGGCGGCGTGGAGCTGCCGCGCGGCCCCATCTCCGTCGCCTTCGAGAGCGTCGGCTTCGCCTACCCCGGCGGGCCGCCCGTGCTGCGCGACGTCACGGCGGAGATCCCGCCGCGCTCCCGCATCGCCGTCGTGGGGGAGACCGGGTCGGGCAAGACGACGTTCGCCAAGCTGCTCACCCGGCTCATGGACCCCGTCTCCGGGCGCGTCACCGTCGACGGCCACGACCTGCGGGAGGTGCGCTTCTCCTCGCTGCGCGAGCGCATCGTGATGGTGCCGCAGGACGGGTTCCTGTTCGACGGCACGCTGGAGGACAACGTCCGGTACGGCCGGCCGGGCGCCACCCGCGAGGAGATCGAGCTGGCCATGACCGAGCTGGGCCTGGCCGACTGGGTGGACGGCCTGCCGGCCGGGCTCGGCACGCCCGTGGGGCAGCGCGGCGAGTCGCTGTCGGCCGGTGAGCGGCAGCTCGTCGCCCTGGCCCGCGCCTACCTCGCCGACCCCGACCTGCTGCTGCTCGACGAGGCCACCTCCGCCGTCGACCCGGCCACCGAGGTGCGCCTGGCCCGGGCGCTGGAAGGGGTCACCCGTGGCCGTACGGCCGTCTCCATCGCCCACCGGCTGTCCACGGCGGAGAACGCCGACGAGGTGCTGGTGTTCGACGGCGGCCGGCTGGTGCAGCGCGGGCCGCACGACGAGCTCGTCCGGCAGGAGGACGGCGTCTACGCGGCCCTGCACGCCTCCTGGGTCTCCGCCGCCCGCTCCTGAGCACCGGGCCGCACCGGAGGGAGGTCTCGCCCGGCCTGCCGCCGGTGCGGCGGGCGGTCATGACGGCTGGTTGAATGGCGGCATGTCCCTCGACCCGAAGGTCGCCGAGCGGCTCAAGCGCAACGGCGACGGGCTGGTGCCCGCGATCGTCCAGCAGTACGACACGGGCGAGGTCCTCATGCTCGCCTGGATGGACGACGAGGCGTTGCACCGCACCCTCACCACCGGCAGGGCCACCTACTGGTCGCGCAGCCGCGCCGAGTACTGGGTGAAGGGCGCCACCTCCGGTCACGCGCAGCACGTCAAGGCGGTGTCGCTCGACTGCGACGGCGACACGCTGCTCGTCCAGGTCGACCAGGTGGGCGCCGCCTGCCACACGGGCGACCGCACCTGCTTCGACGCCGACCCGCTGGAGGTGTCGGCCACGCCATGACCGGTCCGCACGACCCCGGCCACGGGGACGCCGCCCGAGCCGCCGAGCCCTCGCAGGCCGCGCACGCCCCCGCGACCCCCGAGGCCGCCGGGGACCATGCCGCCCCCGAGGCCGACGCACGGGACCGCGAGCCTCTGGAGACCACCCGCGCCTCCGGCTCTCAGGACGCCGCGGGGGCCCCGCCGGCCTCCCCGAGGGCGCGGGGGCGTGGCCGTGAGCTGTGGCGGTGGGTGGCCCTGACGGCCGCCGGCTGCGCGCTGGTGCTGTTCGCGGCCACCCGCGCCTGGATCACGGTGCGGGCCGGGCACGCCACCGGCGTCCCGGGCGGCGCGGGAGCCGATCCCGTGACGCCCTCCGGCGGCGACCTGGCCCCCGTCCTGACGCCGCTGGCGCTGGCCGGGCTCGCGGGCGTGGTGGCGGCGCTGGCCTCGAAGGGGCTCACGCGCCGCCTGGTGGGGGCGTTGCTGACGCTGTGCGGGCTGGGCGCCGGGCTCGCCACGTGGCTGGCGGTGGCCGGCGACGCCCCGACGGTGTGGCTGCGCGAGCACGACGCGCTGCGCGGCCTGGGCTCCTTCACGTGGGACGTCGTGGCGGCCTGGCCGGCGCTGTCCGCGGTCGGGGCGGCGCTGATGGTCGCGGGCGGGGTGCTCGCCGCCGTGCGCGGCCCCCGCTGGGCGGGCATGTCCGACCGCTACGAGCGGACCCCGGCGGCCGGGCGCCCACGGGTGTCCGACGACCGCGCCCTGTGGGACGCCCTCGACCGGGGCGACGACCCCACCTGAGGCTCCAGCACCTGCCCGGCGGCGCCGGTTTTGTCCTGGAACGACCTCTCTGAGGCGTCTGTCGCAGTCGCGGCTGTCGCGCCGAGGTTACAACTCGCCGTCGGTGTCCCCGCCCGGCGGACCGCCGTTCCCCTTGTCAATAAGCTGCCCCTGAAACGGGCCACGACGACGGAGGATCGACATGGGCTACGGGGACCAGAGCGGCAGCGGAGGATACGGTTCTCAGCCGCCCGGTGGAGGGTACGGTCAGCAGCCTCCGAGCACGGGCGGCCCCGGCCAGCCGCCGCCCGACGGCGGCTACGGCCAGCCGCCGAGCGGCGGCCAGGGCTACGGCCAGCAGTCCGGGAGCGGCGGATACGGCGGGGGGTACGGCGGCCAGCCCGCGAGCGGGGGCTACGGCGGGCAGCCGTCCGGCGGCCACGGCCAGCAGGGCTATGGCCAGCAGGGTCACAGCCAGCCGGGATACGGCCAGCAAGGCTATGGGCAGCAGGGCTACGGGCAGCAGGGTTACAGTCAGCCGGGGTACGACCAGCAGGGCTACGGCCAGCAGCCGTACGGGCAGGCCCCCTACGGGGCGTACGGCGCTCCCCCGCCCCGCACCACCAACGGCCTGGCGGTCACCTCGCTCGTCCTCGGCATCGTCGGCCTGGTGTTCTGCGGCCTGACCAGCATCCCCGGCGCGATCGTCGGCCACATGGCGCTCAGCCGGATCAAGCGGACGGGCGAGGAGGGGCACGGCATGGCCATGGGCGGCCTGGTCACGTCGTACATCACGATCGTGCTCTGGGTGGTCCTGTGGTTGCTGTTCGGCAGCATGTGGCTGGCGCTCATGGGCCTGGCTACGGCCGGCGCGGCAGGGTCGTCCTGACCTCTCCTCACCTCCGGTGAGCGGTGTGACCCGATCACGGATACTTCCGGTCTGATCACAAATTGTCCGCAAAGTGGACGTATACCCACGTCCGAGATGGTTTGTCGCTAGGCTGCCGCGCGCAACTCGCCTGAGATGAACACATGAGGAGTCACAGCATGAGCTACGGGAACCAGGGCGACGGCGGCTACGGCGCCCAGCCCCCGGGCGGCGGTTACGGTCAGCAGCCCCCGAGTGGTGGCGGCGGTTACGGCCAGCAGCCTCCGAGCGGCGGCGGCTATGGTCAGCAGCCCCCGAGTGGCGGTGGTTACGGTCAGCAGCCCCCGAGTGGTGGCGGTGGTTACGGTCAGCAGCCCCCGAGCGGCGGCGGTTACGGCGGTGGCTACGGCCAGCAGCCCCCCGGCGGCGGCTACGGCCAGCCCGGCGGCTACGGCGCCCCGCAGACCCCGCCGGACAACCACCTGGTCGCCGCCATCCTGACCACGCTGTTCTGCTGCCTCCCCCTCGGCATCGTGTCGATCGTGAAGTCGTCGCAGGTCAACTCCAAGTGGCAGGTCGGCGACTACCAGGGCGCGGTGCAGGCGTCGGAGGAGGCCAAGACCTGGTGGAAGCGCTCGCTGATCGTGGGCATCATCTGGTGGGTCCTCGTGATCATCGGGTACGTCGTCCTCTTCGTGATCGTCGCGGCGAACGCCCCGAGCACCACGTACTGATGGGTATGGCGAACATCGAGTGGCGCGGCCACGACCGGCTGCGGTCGGTGCTCGCGCCACTCGGCGTCGCCGCCGCCACGGGCGTGGTCTTCGCCGTGGTGGGCACGATCGACCCCAACGAGCCGGGTCACTACCCGACCTGCCCGTTCCTGTGGGCCACCGGCCTGTACTGCCCCGGCTGCGGCACGCTGCGCACCATCCACGCGCTGGCTCACCTCGACCCCGTCGCCGCCGTGGGGCTCAACCCGCTCGCCGTCGCGATGATCCCGTTCCTGGTGTTCTGGTGGGGACGCTGGCTGGTGCGCGCCTGGCAGGGCCGGCCGCGCAGGACGACGCTGGCCCATCCGGCATGGCTCTGGGCGTTCCTCGCCGTGGTCCTGCTCTACTGGCTGGTGCGAAACCTTCCCTTCGGGGCATTCCTCGCGCCCTAGCCGGGGCCGGTGGCCGAGCGACGCCGCCGGGGCCGATACCATCGCAAAGACAGGCCGGGAGCGGACGCGACGCGAACTTCCTGCCATCCCCTACTGCCGACCGGAGGGATCCCAAGCGCGTGAGTGAGCGGACGGAAGGACCGAGCGTCCTCGACGACATCCTCGACGGGGTGCGTGCCGACCTCGCCGCACGCCAGCAGGCCGTGTCGCTCGACGAGCTCAAGCGGCAGGCCGAGCGGGCTCCCGCCCCCCGGGACGCGCTCGCGGCGCTGGGCGGCTCCAGGGTCTCGGTGATCGCCGAGGTCAAGCGTTCCAGCCCGTCCAAGGGCGCGCTCGCCGCGATCGCCGACCCCGCGGCGCTGGCCGCCGACTACGAGGAGGGCGGCGCGCACGTCATCAGCGTGCTCACCGAGCGCCGCAAGTTCGGGGGCAGCCTCGACGACCTCGCCTCGGTCCGCGCCCGGGTCGACATCCCCATCCTGCGCAAGGACTTCGTCCTCACCTCCTACCAGCTCTGGGAGGCCCGGGCCCACGGCGCCGACCTGGTGCTGCTCATGGTCGTGTGCCTGGAGCAGGAGGCGCTGGTCTCGCTGATCGAGCGGGCCACCTCCATCGGGCTGACGCCGCTGGTCGAGGTCCACACCGAGGAGGAGCTCGACCGCGCCGTCGCGGCGGGCGCCCGGGTCATCGGTGTCAACGCGCGCAACCTCAAGACACTCGAGGTCGACCGCGACGTCTTCGCCAAGATCGCGCCCAAGATCCCGGATAATGTGATCAAGATCGCGGAGTCGGGCGTCCGCGGACCGCATGACCTGCTCGCCTACGCCCGCGCCGGCGCAGACGCCGTGCTGGTGGGCGAGAGCCTGGTCACCGGCAAGGATCCGCGCAAGGCGGTGGAGGCGCTGGTGACCGCCGGCGCCCATCCGGCGACGCGCCCCGACCACGGAGCAGAGGGACAGCAGTGACACACGAGGGCTCCATCCTGACCGCCGCCGACCTGGCCGGCAACGGCGTCCACGGCGACGATCCCGACAGGAACGGCAAGTTCGGCGTCTTCGGCGGGCGCTACGTGCCGGAGGCGCTGATCCCGGCGCTCGACGAGGTGGCCTCCGTCTACGAGAAGGCCAAGAACGACGCGCAGTTCCTGCAGGAGTTCGACCACCTGCTGCGCACGTACGCGGGCCGGCCCACCACGCTGACCGAGGTGCCGCGCTTCGCCGAGCACGCCGGCGGCGCGCGCATCATCCTCAAGCGCGAGGACCTCACCCACACCGGCGCCCACAAGATCAACAACGTGCTCGGCCAGGCGCTGCTGACCAGGCGGCTCGGCAAGAAGCGCGTCATCGCCGAGACCGGCGCCGGCCAGCACGGCGTGGCCACGGCCACCGCGGCGGCCCTGCTCGGCCTGGAGTGCGTCATCTACATGGGCGCGGTCGACTGCGAGCGCCAGGCCCTCAACGTGGCCCGCATGAAGCTCCTCGGCGCCACTGTGGTCCCCGTCCACAACGGCTCCTGCACGCTGAAGGACGCGATCAACGAGGCGTTCCGCGACTGGGTGACCAACGTCGACACCACCCACTACCTGTTCGGCACCGTGGCCGGACCGCACCCGTTCCCCGAGATCGTGCGCGACTTCGCGCGGATCATCGGCGTCGAGGCGCGCCGCCAGATGCTGCAGCTGACCGGCGCGCTGCCCGACGCGATCTGCGCCGCCGTCGGCGGCGGCAGCAACGCGATCGGCATCTTCCACGCCTTCATCGGCGACAGCGACGTCCAGCTCCACGGCTACGAGGCCGCCGGCCACGGCCTGGACAGCGGCGAGCACGCGCTCACCCTCACCGCCGGCTCCGTCGGCGTGCTGCACGGCTCGCGCACCTACGTCCTGCAGGACGACGAGGGCCAGACGATCGAGTCCCACTCGATCTCGGCCGGCCTCGACTACCCGGGCGTCGGCCCCGAGCACGCCTGGCTGAAGGACACCGGCCGCGCCACCTACCACGGCGTCACCGACGACCAGGCGATGGCCGCCTTCTCGCTGCTGGCCAGGACCGAGGGCATCATCCCGGCCATCGAGTCGTCCCACGCCCTCGCCGGGGCACTGGACCTCGGCCGGGAGCTCGGGCCCGAGGCCACGATCCTGGTCAACCTGTCCGGGCGCGGCGACAAGGACATGGGCACGGCGATGAAGTACTTCAACCTCTGACACCGGCCCACCCCCTCGCGGGGCCGTGAGCCGGCTCCGCGAGGTCTCCTCCGCCCCAGGCGCGGCCCGGGCGAGGTCTCCTTCGCCCGGCGCGGGCCGGGCCCTGGTGACGGCATGATGGGAAGGGCGGCGGCGAAGCGGCCTCCGACCACCGAGAACGGACGATCATGACTACTCTTCAGACGGTGTTCGCCAAGGCGAAGACGGACAACCGGGCCGCGCTGGTCGGCTACCTTCCCGCGGGCTTTCCGTCCAAGGACGGCGCCATCGCCGCCGCGGCCGCCCTCGTCGAGGCGGGTTGCGACGTCATCGAGATCGGCCTGCCCTACTCCGACCCGCTCATGGACGGGCCGACCATCCAGGACGCCGTCCACCGGTCGCTGATCAACGGCACCCGCATCGCCGACGTCATGCGCACCGTCGAGGGCGTGGCCGCCACCGGCGCGGCGACGCTCGTCATGACGTACTGGAATCCGATCGACCGCTACGGCGCCGAGCGGTTCGCCCGCGACCTGGCGAGCGCCGGCGGCGTCGGCACCATCACGCCCGACCTGACGCCCGAGGAGGCGGGCCCGTGGCGCGAGGCCTCGGCCGCCGCGGGCATCGACACGGTGTTCCTGGTGGCGCCCAGCTCCACCGAGGAGCGCATCCAGGCGGTCGTCGACTGCTGCACCGGGTTCGTGTACGCCGCGTCGCTCATGGGCGTCACCGGCGCCAGGGAATCGGTCAACGTCGCGGCCGAGGGCCTGGTCAAGCGCACCCGCGCCCACACCGACCTGCCGGTGTGCGTCGGGCTCGGCGTCGGCACGGGCAAGCAGGCGGCCGAGGTCGCCGGCTACGCCGACGGCGTCATCGTGGGGTCGGCGTTCATCCGCCGCATGCTCGACGCGCCGGACGAGGCCGCCGGCCGCGCCTCGATCGGCGAGCTGGCCCGCGAGATGTCCCAGAGCGTCCGCACGCGCGCCTGACCCCCCCGGCTCGGCCCGTCCTTCCGGCCGACCTGTCGTCGCTGACGACACGCCCGGGCTCGCGCCGATGAGGTGCGGCCCGGTCGTGTCCGTCCCATGCCGATGGTGGCGCGTCTTGACACGTGCGAGTCGGGAGATGTCAGTATCTCGGGGAGAATCTCCGACGAAGGACACGTATGCGCCGTCCCGCCGCGCTCGCAGCCGCCCTCGCGTTATCCACCGTCTTCTCCCCCCTCGCTCCCCTCCCCGCGCTCGCGTCCCCGCCGGCACCCACGCCCGCCCCGACGCCGCCGACGTACGAACTGGCCTCCCCCGAACCGGAGCCGGAATCGCAGCCGGAACCGGAGGCAGAGCCGGAGCCGGACCCCGAGTCGTCGGGTGGCACCACGATCCAGGGCCTCGCACCCCGGCCCACCACCGTGGCCACGCCCCTCACGATCTCCTCCGACCGGCTCACCGTCGATCTCGACCCGGCCTTCCCGCGCGTCCTCGGCTACACCGACCGCGCCACCGGGGCCACGCTCGGCGGCAGCACCGGCGTGCCCGCCGTGGTGGTGAACGGGCAGCCCTACGACGTCACCGTCCGGCAGGCCGGTCACGACGCCGCGAGCGCCCGCTACCGCCTCGCCTTCCCCGAGCTGCCCGGCGTGCGCCTGACGGCGAGCGTCAGCGTCCGCGGCCGGGTGACGACGTTCGCCGTCGACCAGGTCGCCGACACCGCCGCGTTCCGCGTCAACACGATCGACCTGCCCGGCCACGACCTGGTCTCGGTGGCGAGCGACCAGCCGGGCGCGGCCACCGCGTTCACCCGCCTCGACCCCGACTCCACCCGCACCGCTGACGTCTTCGCCGCCGTGACCGGGGCGACCCCGGCCGACGCCGCGCCGGTCGGCGCCACGTACGCCATCGTGAACACCGGCCGGCTGGCCGCCGCCGTCGAGTCCGACTCCAGCTACGACCGGCCGGCGGGCCCCACCGGCAAGGACGCCGCCCGCCTCTGGCACCAGGCCAGGAAGGACGCCGACGGCACGGTCAGGGTCGGCGTGTGGAGCGGCCAGTGGACCCACCGCGCCACCGGCTCCCCGTTCACCGAGGAGCGTCCCTGGGCCAGGGTCGTGGTCACCGGCGACGCCAACGGCGACGGCGACCTCGACTGGCAGGACGGCGCCGTCGCGTTCCGCGAGATCGGCGTCAAGGCCCCGGGCGCGGACAGCACCAAGGACCGGGTCGTCACGCACATCCCGTTCAACTTCTCCAGCCAGGCCACCCACCCGTTCCTGCGCACCCTGGACGACGTCAAGCGCGTCTCCCTGGCCACTGACGGCCTCGGCCAGCTCGCCATCCTCAAGGGCTACCAGTCGGAGGGCCACGACTCGGCCCACCCGGACTACGGCGGCCACTACAACGAGCGCGCCGGCGGCCTGGACGACCTCAACACGCTGCTGAGAGCCGGCCGGCGGTGGAACGCCACGTTCGGCGCCCACATCAACGCCACCGAGGCATACCCGGAGGCCCGCGCCTTCGGCGAGCCGCTCGCCGACCCGAAGGCCAAGGGCTGGGACTGGCTCGACCAGGCGTACCTGATCGACCAGCGCGGCGACCTGACCCGCGGCACACTCGCCGCGCGGCTCAGACGGCTGCGCCAGGAGACCGACCCGAACCTCGCGCTGCTGTACGTGGACGTGTTCCGGCCGTTCGGCTGGGTCGCCGACCGCACCGCGCGCGAACTGCGCGAGCAGGGCTTCCAGGTGGCCACCGAGTGGTCGGACAAGCTCGAACGCTCCTCCCTGTGGTCTCACTGGGCGAATGACCTCAACTACGGCGGCGCCACCAACAAGGGACTGAACTCGCAGATCATCAGGTTCATCCGCAACGGCGAGAAGGACGTCTGGAACGCCCATCCCATCCTGGGCAACGCCCGGATCGTCGAGTTCGAGGGCTGGACCGCGGAGAACGACTACACCGCCTTCTCCCGCAACATCTGGGAGAACAACCTGCCCGCCAAGTTCCTGCAGCGCCACCAGATCCTCGACTGGAACGCCGACGAGATCGTCTTCTCCGGCGGTGTGCGCGGCACCATGGCCGCCGGCCGGCGGCACCTGTACGCGGGCGGGCACGTGGTCCTCGACGGCGGCGCGTACCTGCTGCCGTGGGACGGGCGCCTCTACCACTACAACGCCGCCGGAGGCGAGACCACCTGGGACGCCGACTGGCCGCTGACCGTCTACCGGCTCACCGACCAGGGCCGGGTCCGGACCGGGACCGTCACCCCGGTGGACGGCCGGATCACGCTGCGCGCCGAGCCCGGCGTGCCCTATGTGCTCTACCCCGGCCGCGCGCCCGCCCTCCCGGACCCCGCGTGGGGCGAGGGGAGCGGCGTTCGCGACCCCGGCTTCGGCGACGACCGGCTCCGCGCGTGGACGACCGGTGGAGCCGTCGGCGTCGAGACGAACGCGCTCGGCCACCGCGTCGCCCTGCTCGGCGGCGACGCCCCGGCGAGCCTCGAACAGCGGCTGACGGGACTGCGCCCCGGCGTCCCCCACACCGTGTCGGCCGCCGTGGAGATCGAGCCCGGCCGCACCCGCCCGACCACGCTGGAGGTCACCGGCCCCGGCCTGCGCCGGAGCGTGACGCTCACCCGCTCGACGGCCAGGAACTACATCGCCTCCGACGAGAAGCACGACACGTTCTTCCAGCGGGTGCCGCTGCGGTTCACGCCCCAGGGGTCCTCCGTGACGCTCCGGATCGCCGCCGGCGACGGCTCCGGCCGGGTGCGCGTGGACGACGTGCGGCTCATGCGGACCGCCGCGCCGGGGCCGGTGGAGACGTTCGAGTCGCCGGAGCCGGGATGGGGGCCGTTCGTCAAGGGCGACGCCGGAGGCGCCTTCGACGCCCGCACCCACCTGTCCGAACGGCACGAGCCGTACACGCGGGCGGGCTGGAACGGCAAGGCGGTCGACGACGTCATCGCCGGCCGGTTCTCGCTCAAGGCGCACGAGGAACGGCGCGGCCTGGTCTACCGCACGGTCCCGTGGACCGCGCGCTTCGAGCCGGGCCACGCCTACGAGGTGTCGTTCCGGTACCAGAGCGCGCTGGCCGGCGCCTACGCCTGGGTGACCGGTTACGACGAGGGCGGCGAGTCCGTCGAGACGCGCGGCACCCCTTTGCCGGAGCGGCGCGTCACGACCCGGTTCGCCGAGCGGGTGGTGGCCGGCTGCGGTGACGTGTGGGTGGGGCTGCGCTCGCTCCAGGCGGAGCAGGAGGGGGCCGACCTCGTCCTGGACGACTTCGCCGTCAGGGACCTGGGGGAGCCCCCCGAGACCGGGGCGTGCGCGCCGCCGACCGACACGCCGGGGTTCCAGCAGGGGGGCGGCGGGTGAGGTGACCGTCCGGTTCGCCGGTCGCGAGGACGTGCGGCGGGTGAGGTGACCGTCCGGTTCGCCGCCGCGAGGATGTGCGGCGGGCGAGGTGACCGGCCGGTTCACCGGCCGCGAGGACGTGCGGCGGGCCGGGTCCCGCGAGGGGCCGGCGCGCCGTGCGAGCTGACGGCCGGCCTCCGTGGTGGCTGTTATGTCGAGCTTGTCGTGGACGACGGCGGAGACGGCGTGGGAAACGACCACGCTGACCGGGAAGGCACGCGTTTCCGCTGCTAGCCTGGATCAGGCCCGGGACGTCGCGAAACTCCAGGCGGAGCCACCTTTCCGCCTTAACCGACGCTTATCGACTCCGTGATCGGATGGTCTCCGGGCAACCGCGCGCATCCCGGCGCGGCCGCAGCGTGGAGACGAGGAGAGGGCCCGTGATCGCGTCGTCTGTGTCACTGCCAGCGAGATCAGCGATACCCTTGGTGACGACCGCCGCCCGGCTCGTCCTGGGTGGGGTGCTGATCGCGGCCGGCTGGCTGAAGATCGGCAATCCGTCCGACAGCGTCGTGGCGGTCAAGGCGTACCAGCTGCTGCCCGACTCGGTCGCCACGACGGTGGGCTACGGCCTGCCGATCCTCGAGATCGTGGTCGGCGTGCTGCTGGTGGTCGGCCTGATGACCAGGGTGGCCGGGGTGATCGCCGCGCTGCTGATGCTGGCCTTCGTCTTCGGCATCGGCTGGGCGTGGGCCCACGGTCTGCGCATCGACTGCGGCTGCTTCGGCGGCGGCGGTCAGCTCGGCGTCGGGCAGGAGCCGTCCTACCTGCTCGACATCCTGCGCGACTTCGGCCTCGTGCTGCTGGGCGCCTGGATCGTCCGGTTCTCGCCGGGCGCCTTCGCGCTCGACTCGCCGCTCGGCCTGGCCGGCGACACGGGGCAGCGCGGGCCGGGCGACGGCGACCGCGCCGACACGGAGGGGGAGGCATGACCATGAGCAAGGGGGAGCGGATGAAGTCGGCACGCGAGAAGATCAAGGAACAGCAGGCCGTGGAGCGCGTGCGTGAGCGGCGCCGGCGCACCATGACCTACGTCACCGTGGGCGTCGTCGCGGTGGCCGCCGTCGGGGCCGGCTGGCTGTACGCGGCGAGCAGGTCGCAGTCGGAGGAGGCCGCGAGCGGCACGCAGGCGCCGGCCGCCGTGCAGCCCGACGGCTCGGTGGTGATGGCCATGGCGGGCGTCGACAAGCCCGTCCTGGACGTCTACGAGGACTTCCAGTGCCCCGCCTGCAAGCAGCTGGAGACGGTCAGCGGCCAGACCTTCAAGAACCTCGCCGCCGAGGGCAAGGCCAAGGTCGTCTACCACCCGATCTCGATCTTCCAGCAGGAGCCCACCAAGGGCAACTCCCAGCGGGCCGGCGCCGCCGCCCGCTGCGTCGCCGACGGCCGGCAGTGGCTGGCCTTCCACGACCTGCTCTACAAGAACCAGCCGTCGGAGACCGTCAAGGGCTTCACCACCAGCGACCTCGTGAGCTGGGGCAAGGAGGCCGGCGTCACCGCCTCCGGCTTCGAGCAGTGCGTCACCTCGCAGCAGCACGCCCAGGCCCAGAGCTCGTACAGCGCCAAGATCATCAAGGAGCAGAAGATCCAGGGCACGCCCACCGTGAAGCTCAACGGCACGGACCTGCCCAACAATGTCGCCTTCGCGCCTCAGCAGCTACGCGATCAGGTCACGAAGGCGGCCAAGTAGTCCGGTGTCCGCTACCCTCACCGACATGCCCCTTGCCTCGATTCCCAGCCCTGCCCAGGGGGTCTGGTATCTCGGATTCATCCCGATCCGGGCCTACGCCCTGTGCATCGTCGCGGGTGTGATCTTCGCCGTCTGGCTGAGCGAGCGCCGCTGGCGCGCCCGCGGCGGCCAGAAGGGCACGATCATCGACATCGCCGTGCCCGCGGTGATCTTCGGCCTCATCGGCGGCCGCCTCTACCACGTCATCACCGACTGGCAGACCTACTTCGGCGAGCGCGCGATCAAGCCCGCCTACAAGGCGCTGTTCATCTGGGAGGGCGGCCTCGGCATCTGGGGCGCGATCGCCCTCGGCGGCGTCGGCGTGTGGATCGCCTGCCGCCGCCGCGGCCTGTCGCTGAGCGCCGTGGCCGACACGGTGGCGCCGGGCATCGCGTTCGCGCAGGCCATCGGCCGCTGGGGCAACTGGTTCAACCAGGAGCTGTACGGCAGCCCGACCACGCTGCCGTGGGGGCTGGAGATCGACCAGATGCACGGCGGGGAGCCGGGGGTGCTCTACCACCCGACGTTCCTGTACGAGTCGCTGTGGGACCTGGCGCTGGGTTTCGGGCTGCTGCTGATCGGCAGCCGGCTCACGCTGCGCCACGGCCGGCTGTTCGCGCTGTACGTGGCGGGCTACACCCTGGGGCGGTTCTGGATCGAGGGGCTGCGGATCGACCCCGTGGGCGGGGTGGACCACGCCGTGATGTTCCTGGGGCTGCGCCTCAACCAGTGGACCGCGCTCGTGGTCTTCGTCGGGGCGCTGATCTACTTCTGGGCGACGCGCAACAAGGACGCCGTGGAGCACGTGGTCCCGCCGCAGGCCCACTCCCTCGAAGGACTCGCAGGGCTCGAAGGCGAGGACGCGCAGGCGGCGGACCCCGCCCACCCCGCCGACCAGGCGGACGAGACCGAGGCCCCGGCGGCCTCCTCCCCGGGAGACGGCGAAGAGGCCGGCGGGGAGACGGGCGGCTCCGCCCGTACGGGTGCCGTGGAGCCGGGGGAGCGCCCGGAGGGTAGCGTTGATCCCGAGGGCGAGCCGGAGGCGGAGGGGCCGGACCGGGCGCCCGGTGAGCACGCCAGGGCAGAGGAGAAGCACGCGCGATGACCGGACGCGCGGAGATCCACCACCAGCATCGCGACGTCACCGGCGGCTGGCTGCGGCCGTCGGTGTTCGGCGCCATGGACGGCCTGGTGTCCAACTTCGCGCTCATCGCCGGTGTCGCCGGCGGCACCTCCGACGCCAAGGTCGTGCTGCTGGCCGGGGGCGCGGGCCTCGCGGCGGGTGCGTTCTCCATGGCCGGCGGCGAGTACGTGTCGGTGGCCAGCCAGCGCGAGCTGGCCCTGGCCGAGATCGCCGTCGAGCGCCGTGAGCTCCAGCACAACCCTGAGGCCGAGCAGGCGGAGCTCGCCCAGGCTCTCGTCGACAAGGGCGTCCGGCCCGACACCGCCGCCGAGGTGGCCGCCCAGATCTCCCGCGATCCCGAGGTCGCCCTGGAGGTCCACTCGCAGAACGAGCTCGGCGTCGATCCCCACACGCTGCCCTCGCCCAGGGTGGCGGCCGTCTCGTCG
The DNA here is from genome assembly GCF_031570565.1 of Nonomuraea sp. 3-1Str. Classification (NCBI taxonomy): domain Bacteria; kingdom Bacillati; phylum Actinomycetota; class Actinomycetes; order Streptosporangiales; family Streptosporangiaceae; genus Nonomuraea; species Nonomuraea sp. 3-1Str. Next base: position 58,901 of record NZ_JALHBK010000006.1, on the reverse strand, counting down.
TTCCTGTCCTTCGCGGTCGGCGCGATCCTGCCGCTCGTGCCCTACCTGTTCGGCGTCACAGGTCTGCTGCTGTCGGCCGTGGTGTCCTGCGTGTCGCTGTTCGCCGCGGGCGCGGTGGTGTCCACGGTGACGGCGCGCAGCTGGTGGTACACCGGCCTGCGCCAGCTCTTCGTCGGCGCGCTGGCCGCCGGGCTCACCTTCGCCCTGGGCAGCCTGATCGGGGCGTCCGGGCTGTGACCACCACCAAGCAGGCGCCGCGCAAGCGGCGCCGCCCGCCGCGCTCGGACTGGCAGCTTCCGCTGCTCACCGACCTGGGCCTCGCCCCCAAGCAGCAGAAGATCATGGTGATCGTCGCCACGGTCATCGGCGTCGTCGCCGCCTCGTACGCGCTCGTCGTCGCCGTGACCTCGCTCGGCAGCGGTTACATCTCCAAGCGGGAGCCCGGCGGCACGGTCGGCGGCGACGCGCTGCTGCCGGCCACCTACCACGCCTGGGCCTCGCCCAAGCTGTTCGAGCCGGTCCTCGACCGGGCCAAGGACGCCAAGCCGCTCACCGACAAGGAGGTCTTCGCCCAGAAGACCCTCACCGGCGAGAAGAAGCTCACCCTCAAGCTCGCCGCGCACCGGCTCGACGCCGACTGCGCGGCCGCGGTGTGGGGCGAGGAGCTGCGCGAGCAGGTGGCCGACGCCGAGTGCAGCCAGGCCGCGCGCGGCCTCTACACCAGCTCCGACGGCCGCTACATCGGCCAGTACACCTTGCTCAACCTGCGCGACGGGCAGGCCGCCGGGCAGCTCGTCGAGGCGCTCAACCTGGGCTACCGGGGCGGCTGGGTCCAGCCGCTGGCCGCCGGCGCGACCGCGTTCCCCCGGGGCGGCCACTCCGAGGGCGCCGGCTACGCGCTCGGCCACTACGTCGGCCTGGTGTGGCTGGCCAGGACGGACGGGTCCGAGCCGACCGCCCGGGACGACTTCGTCTCCCTCGCGCTGGCGCTGCGCGGCGCCGAGAAGGCCGTCTACCGGCGGGTCGTCACGATCACGGGACCGAGGTCCTGATGCGGCGCCGTCTCATCGTCGCGCCGGCGGCCGTCGCCGGGCTCGCGGTGGTCGCCGCCGGGGCCTGGCTCTGGCTCGGCCGTGACCAGCCCCGGCCGGCCGCGCTCCGCAGTGAGCGAACCTCCGCCCTGTACTCCGTCATCGACTCCCGCCAGGCCGACGCGCGGCCGTTGACGGTGGACGAGGTCTTCACCGCCGGCACCGCCACCCTCGGCACGCTGCGGCGCGTGTCGGCCGAGCAGCTCGACGACTGCGAGGACGCCCTGTGGGGGGTCTCCGCCGCCGGGTGCACCCAGGCGCTGCGGGCCACGTACGAGGGACCGCAGGGGGTGGCGGGCCAGTTCGTCATCTTCAACCTGGCCGACGGGCGGGCAGCCGACGCCCTCGTGGCGGCGCTCGGCAAGAACGGTTTCGTCCGCCCGGCGGCGTCCTTCGACGCCGCCCGCAGCCGGGCCGCGGCGCGAGCGATGGGCCACTACGTCACCGTGAGCTGGGTGGGCACGTCGGAGGGCGGGAAGGGCGCGGACCTGGTGAGCGCGCTCATCTCCCTCGACCGGCTGGGCCACGTGGTCCAGTCCCGCGTCGTCGCCGCCGCCTGACGCGCCCCGGGCCTTCCGGGGCTCTTACGCGGTCAGGTGGCCTCCGAGGACAGCTCCCGCGTGAGCGTGTCGAGGTCGGCGAGCCGGGGGGAGGCGTCGAGACGGGTGGCCGTGGCGACGAGGATGAGCTCCGTGACCGCGATCTCGTGGGTGAGGGGCGCGATCGGCCCGGCCGCCTCGCGGGGCAGCCGTACCAGCACCTCGGCCATGTCGGCCAGCGGCGACTCCCAGGCGTCCGTGACCAGGATCAGACGGGCTCCCCGCCCCCGCGCCGCCCGGACGAACCGGGCCGTGTCGGGGGAGTAGCGGCGGAAGTCGTAGGCGACCACCACGTCGGAGGGTCCCAGGTCGAGCAGGGCCCGTGCGCGGGCCGGCGGGGTCTCGGGGACGCGGCGCGCTCCCGGGCGGAGGCCGGCGAGCTGGCGGACCAGGTAGTCGGCGGCCAGCTCGCTCAGCGGCCCGCCCAGCGCCCACACGCCGCCCGCCGCGGCCAGCCGGGTCGCGACCGCGTCCAGCAGCGGCCCGGTCACCGCCGCCAGGGCGCCCTCCAGGCCGGCCCGCAGCTCGTCGGCGGCGCGGGCGGGGTCGGGCGGCCGGGTGACGAACTCCCGCAGCCGTGACCGGTCCGCCTCCCGGGCGCCGGCCCGTACCGCGGCCTGGAACTCGGCGAAGCCGGCGAAGCCCAGCCGGCCCACCAGGCGGGAGGCGGTCGGCGGGCTGACGCCGGCCCGCTCGGCGAGGGCGCGCAGCGAGCCGAGCGCCGCGAACGGATAGTCGTCGAGGATCACCCGGGCGATCGCCCGCTCGCCTGGAGGAAGCTCGGAATAGACCTCGCCGAGGCGGGCCGCCAGCGCGTCGGACTCCATGTTGACAGATGTTACACGAGGACCGTCTTGGCCAGATAGATGAAACGAATGTTATGGTCTCGGGTATGAGCACCTGGCATGGACTGATCGACAGCGCCTACCGGCGCTGGCTCCCCGTCACCGACGACACCCCCTCCGTCTCCCTCCACGAGGGCAACACCCCGCTGCTCCGCTCCGCCCACCTGTCGGCGCTGACCGGCTGCGACGTGTGGCTGAAGGTCGAGGGCGCCAACCCGACCGGGTCGTTCAAGGACCGCGGCATGACCATCGCGGTCAGCCGGGCCGCCCAGGCGGGCGCCGAGCTGGTCATCTGCGCCTCCACCGGCAACACCAGCGCCTCGGCCGCCGCCTACGCCGCCCGCGCCGGGCTCGCCGCCGCCGTCCTCATCCCGCGCGGCGCCGTCGCGCTCGGCAAGCTCGGCCAGGCCGTCCGGTACGGGGCGCGCATCGTGGAGATCGACGGCACCTTCGACGACTGCCTGCGCGTCGCCCGCGAGCTGGCCGCCCACCACCCCGTCGCGCTGGTCAACTCCGTGCGCAACGAGCTGCGGCTGGCCGGGCAGCGGACCGTGGCGTACGAGATCGTCGACGCCCTCGGCGACGCGCCCGACCTCCACTGCCTGCCGGTGGGCAACGGCGGCAACATCACCGCCACCTGGCGCGGCTACCGGACCTACGCCGCCGAGGGCCCGGCCACGCGCACCCCTCAGATGTGGGGATTCCAGGCGGCGGGCGCCGCCCCCCTCGTCCTGGGCGCGCCCGTCGCCGAGCCTGCCACGGCGGCCAGCGCCATCCGCGTCGGCAACCCGGCCACCTGGGACGGCGCCGTCACGGCCCGCGACGAGTCCGGCGGCCTGATCGCCGCGGTGACCGACGAGCAGATCTTCGACGCGTACCGCATGATCGCCCGCCATGACGGCGTCTTCGCCGAGCCCGCCTCGGCCGCGGGCGTCGCCGGCCTCCTCGACCAGCACGAGCGCGGCAACCTGCCCGCGGGGCGGCGCGTCGTCATCACCCTCAGCGGCGACGGCCTCAAGGACCCGGACGCCTCCCTGCGGGACGGCTACACCTCCACGCGGACGGGGGCGGCGACGGGCGAAGTGGCCCGCGCCCTGAACCTGGCCGCCTGACCCGGTGCCCGGATAAATCCGCTTGTCGTCGGGAGAACATGAGGAAACGCGCATTTTAGTCACCCCCACGTGTCGCCGGATGGGGCAAGGGGAGGAATTCCCACGCAGCGTCGCCCGCGTGAAAGGAATGCCGCCATGGGCCAGGATGCCGATGTGCTGATCATCGTGCCCGCGCCTCAGCAATTCCAGGACGCCACCGGCATCGCGTGGTGCACGGCGTCCGACGGCGACTCAGGTCTGGTCATCTCCGGCTTCAGCCAGGACGGAAAAGAGGTGGGAACCCTCACGGCGGGGTTCTCGGACGGCATCGAGCTGGTCATCGCCGAAGGCTCCGAGCAGACCACGCTCATGGGCAGCATCTCGGCGCCGCAGGGGTACACCTACGAGGTCGACGGCCAGGAGGTCGGGCAGTGGGGGAGCTTCTCCGTCCACAACACCGAGGCCGGCGGCAATCCCGCCTTCACGGAGCTCCTCCAGAACTGGGCTTTCGTGGGCGACTCGTTCATCACCGTTGGATACGCGCTCCAGAACGAGAACATGCGGAGTTTCTCCTGCCGGGCGCTCGCCACGGGGATGCTTCTGGAAGGCGTCAGATTCATTGTCGACCAGAACAACTTCCAGGAATGGAGCAGAATAGGGGACGCCGTCCTCACTTACCTCGGCAACGATTGCGGCTCCGCCTCCATGTGAGAATGCGCGGTCGATCCAGGCGGGGGGAGCGATGAAGGGGTACGACTTCGAGGGGCCGGCGCTGGAACTCGGCGCGCTGGTGCGCGCGGACGGCGCCGCCGATCCGGCGGAGCGGATCAGGATCCCCCTGAGCATGCTCAACCGGCACGGACTGGTGGCCGGCGCCACCGGAACCGGGAAGACCAAGACCCTCCAGCTCATGGCCGAGCAGCTCGCGGCCCAGGGAGTCCCCGTCTTCCTCGCCGACATCAAGGGCGACCTGTCCGGGCTCGCCTCGCCGGGCACGGCCTCCGACCGCGTCACCCGGCGTGCCGCCGAGGTCGGGCAGACCTGGCAGCCCGTGGCCTGCCCGGTGGAGTTCTTCTCGTTGGGCGGGCTCGGGTCCGGCATCCCGATCCGCGCCACCATGACCGCCTTCGGGCCGACCCTGCTGGCCAAGGTCCTCGGACTCAACGAGACGCAGGAGTCGTCACTCGGACTGATCTTCTACTTCGCCGACAAGCACGGCATGCCGCTGCTCGACCTCAAGGACCTGATCGCGGTCATCCGGTATCTGACCGCCACGCCGGAGGCGCTGAGCGGGATCGGCGGGCTGTCGGCGGCGACGGCCGGGGTCATCCTCCGCGCCTTGACCAACTTCGAGGCGCAGGGCGCCGAGGCGTTCTTCGGCGAGCCGGAGTTCGACGTGCGCGACCTGCTCCGGGTGGCGCCGGACGGCCAGGGGACGGTCTCCGTCCTGGAACTGCCCGCCGTACAGGACCGGCCGCAGCTCTTCTCCACCTTCCTGATGTGGCTGCTCGCCGACCTCTTCCACGAGCTTCCCGAGGTGGGCGACGCCGACAAGCCGAAGCTCGTGTTCTTCTTCGACGAGGCGCACCTGCTGTTCGACGACGCGTCCAAGGCGTTCCTGCAGTCGATCGCCCAGACGGTGCGGCTGATCCGGTCGAAGGGCGTGGGCGTGTTCTTCGTGACCCAGACGCCGAACGACGTGCCGGGCGACGTGCTGGCCCAGCTCGGCGCGCGGGTGCAGCACGCGCTGCGCGCCTTCACCCCGCAGGACGCCAAAGCGCTCAAGTCCACCGTCTCGACCTTCCCCGCCTCCTCCTACGACCTGGAGCGGCTGCTCACCGAGCTCGGCATCGGCGAGGCCGTCGTCACGGTCCTGTCGGAGACCGGCGCGCCGACCCCGGTGGCCTGGACGCGCCTGCGCGCCCCTCGGACGCTCATGGCGCCGTCGAGCCCGGACGTGATCGCGAACGTCATCGCCGCCTCGCCGCTCCAGCAGAAGTACGGCACGGCGATCGACCGCCAGTCCGCCTACGAGATCCTCGCCGCGAAGCTGGCCCCGGAGCGGCCCGCCGAGACTCCTGCTGCCCCCTCCGGCCAGACCCGGCGCGAGCCGGAAGGGCAGCGGGAGCGGGAGGAGCCGAAGCGGTCCGTGCTGGACAGCGTGCTGGAGTCGAAGGAGCTCCGCTCCCTGGCACGGTCGGCGGCGTCCGCCTTCGGCCGGGAGATCACCAGATCCATCTTCGGCACCGCCCGCCGCGGCCGACGCTGAGCCGTTGTCTCACGTTCGCTCCGGTGCAGATCCCGAGGACGCACCGTCGAGCGTGGGAGCGGCGATGGACCCGGAGGTTGTCGAGCGGTTGCGAGTGGATCCCTCGGCGGAGGCGCGGCGGCGGTGCTCCCTCAGCAAGGTCAGCAGGACGGCGACGCCCGTGACGATCGCGATCGCGTGCTCGGCCACGGCCACGCCCCGATACTCGTACGGCCGGTAAGCGCCGGGCAGCAGCACCCACAGCAGCTTCCACGACCCCCAGGCGAACAGCGAGCCCGAGGCGACGAAACCGGCGGCCATGGGCAGCCACAGCGGCGTCCGCGGGCCGCCCCACCGGCTGAGCGCCCACACGCTCCAACCCGCCAGGGCCGCGCACAGCGCGCCGTCGCCGACCAGGACCCGCGCGTTCGCGTCCCATCCGGCGAGGGCCGCCGGATCCAGGCCGGCCCGCCCGCCCGCCGCCCAGAACGACCACACCACGGCGAGCGCCGCCACCGGGAGCAGCGTCCACGCGCGGCCCGCCTCCGGGCCCGGCCGGCCCACCCGCCCCGCGAACGCGTGCGGCCACCGCTCCGCCAGGTAGATCGGCAGGGCGACGACCAGCCCCACCGCCATCCCGGCGAACCCCACCGAGATGAACACCGCCTCCCACGCCGGCATGGCGGCGCCGTCGCCCGGCGCGGGCGGGTCCTGCTCCAGGAAGCTGCTGACCAGCATGTACGGCAGCAGGGACACGAGGAAGCCGCTGCCGATCCAGGCGAACGGCAGCACCAGCCAGGCCGGCAGCCGCATCCCCCACGACTGCCCGAGCGCCAGGCCCAGGGTGATCCCGGTCAGCGCCATCACGACCGTGACGAGGTTGAGCATCACCCAGTCGGCCGTGCCGTGACGCAGCTCCAGGGTGATCCAGACGATCTTCACCGCGAGGTAGAGGGACATCGAGCCCGCCGCGACGAACGCGGCGGCGCGGCGCAGCATCGTACGCCTGCGGCCCCCGGCGCTCTCGCTGGTGATACCGCGACTCCTGTCGCTGCGGTTATCGAATTCGGCGTGCATGGTCATGAGCCTCGGGGCCGGGCGGCCATCCGCGCCTCCCCGGGAAGAGGCATGCGCCTCCCCCGGCAGAGGGAGGGCCGCCCGCCCCGGGGCCATCGGTCAGTACGACGTCACTCGCCCTTCAGGGGTCACCCGTCAGTTCAACGGTCACCCGCATGTCAACGGTCACCCGCATGTCAACGGTCACCCGCATGTCAACGGTCACCCATCAGCCAACGGTCACCCCCCGCCGCGAGGTCACTCCTCCGTCAGGGCGGTCTCGTCGACGAGACCGCGCAGACGGGCATTGGCGTGTTCGAGGGCGAGGAGGGTGTTCTCGCGCTGTTCGTCGCTCACCCCGCCCATCGCCTCCTCCGCGAGCTTGGCCCAGGCGCGCTCGATCCGGGGGACCAGCGCGTGGCCGGCCTCCGTGACGACGATGCGCACCTGGCGGCGGTCCGTGGGCACCGGCTCGCGGCGGAACCAGCCGCCCCCCTCCAGCCGGGCGAGGCTGCGGGTGGCGGTCGGCGGTTCGATCCCGAGCCGGGCCGCGAGCTCCGAGACCGTGATCCCCTCCGGCTCGGCATCGGCCGGGCGATCGCCGCGACGTTCGCCCGCGAGGGCGCTCTGGTCGCCGCCGGGTGGCACAGCGACGAGGAAGGCGCGCGCGGCCTCGTCGAGGAGATCGCAGGCTCCGGTGGGAAGGCCGTCGCGGTGCGCGTCGACCAGAGCGACCCGGAGTCGATCACGTCCGCGGTGGGCGAGGTCGAGCGCGGGCTGGGCGCCGTGGCCGTCCTCGTCGCCAACGCGGTGGCCTGGCCGGAGAGGGGGCCGGAGAGCTGGCGGACGCTGAACGACGGCTTCACTGCGAACGTGACCGGGACGTTGATGCTGGTCGACGCGATGCTCCCCGGGATGCGGAGCGCCGGGTGGGGACGGCTGGTGCTGATCTCGTCCGACGTGGTGGACCAGCCCATGCCGGCGGGCGTGACGTACCCGGCGGCCAAGGGCGCGCTGGAGGCGGCCGCGAAGGTGCTCGCCGTCAGGGAGGCCGGGCACGGCGTGCTCACGAACGTCGTACGGCCCGGCTTCACCCTCACCGACCGGGTGCTGTCCACGCCGTGGCTCGGGCAGGGCGCCGTGGACGCCGAGAGCGCGGAGACGCCGACGGGACGTATCTGCACGCCGGAGGACGTGGCGTCGGCGGCGGCCTACCTCGGCTCGGCGGCCAACGGGCACGTCAACGGCGAGATCCTGTCGGTGGCGGGCGGCAGGCACCTCACCCGCTAGGAGGCCCGGGGGAGCGGGGTCGCCGTCGGTGGAAAGGGGTCTGGCCCGGGTCCCGGTCGGTGGAAAGGGGGCCTGCTCCGGGCCGGCGGAAGGGGAGGGGGCTGGGCAGCGGGGTGTGGGCCGCGGTCAGCGGCGGATCGTCTGGATGTAGGCGGTCGCCGTGCCCGTGGCCACCGGCCTGCCGTCGGGGCCGGACAGCTCGCCCGCGAGGAAGCACACCTCTCTGCCGCGCCGCACGACCCGGCCCCGCCCCACGAGCCGTCCGGGACGGGCCGGGCGGAGGAGCTGGACGTGGAGGTCGAGCGTCGGCGCGAACCGGTCGGCCGGCAGCGTGAGGGCCAGCGCCGGACCCATGGTGTCGTCGAGCATCGCGGCCAGGAAACCGCCCTGGATCACGCCCACCGGGTTGGCGAACCGCTCACCGGCCTCGAACGCCACCTCGATCGTGCCCTGCTCCGGGTCCACCGCGATGAGCTCCCATCCCAGGGTGGCCGCCGCGGGCGACGGCGGGACGCGCCCCGTGATCACGTCCCAGATCGGCCCGCGCCGATCGGTCTCCGCATCCGTGGCGTGTCGGCCGGTCTCCGTGTCCATGGGACGCATTCAACAGCGCGCCACCGACATTTCTCCGGCCGGCACCCGAGAAGGCTCACGTGGGCGGCTTCCCCTCGACCGTCAGGACGGCGGAGGCTCGGGTGGGTCCGGGGTGAGGAGGATCAGAGGGCGGCCGCGGCGGCGGTCAGGGCGGCGCCCGCGTCCGGGATCGGCTCGCCGTGCCCGACGCAGGCGACCTTCACGTCGAGCCGCGCCAGCCGGGCGAACGAGCGGAGCAGCTCGGCGCGGTCCAGGTTGAACACCCCGGGCAGCACCTGCCCGCCGACGTGCGCCACGGTGTCCCCGGTGAACAGCACTCCCGGCCCGGGCAGGTGGACGGCGATGCTGCCGTCGGTGTGCCCCGGCGTGGCGATCACCCGGGCCCCGCCGCCGAAGGCGATCACGTCGCCGTCCTCCAGCTCGCGGTCCACGCGGCAGGGCGGCGCGGGCGGCAGCAGGTGGGCGCCCAGGTGGCGGTGCAGGGCGCGTTCCTCGTCGGTGAAGGCCGGCGCCGGGCCGGGCACGTCCCCGCGGATCACCGGCGCCTCCCGCCGGTGCGCCATCACGCTCACCTCGCCCCAGCCGGCGATCTCGGCCGCCGCGCCGCAGTGGTCCTCGTGGAAGTGGGTGAGCACGACCTGCCGCACGTCCGTCGTACGGCGGCCGAGCCGGCCGAGCGCCACGGCGATGTCCGGGCCCGAGGTGGCGATGCCGGTGTCGACGAGGGTCAGCGCGCCTTCGTCGTCCCACACGTACATCTGCCCGAACTCCAGCACCACCAGGTGCAGCTCACGGCGGATCTCCACGATGTCCACAGCGATGTCCCCTCTCGTCGGAGTCCCAGCGAAGCGGCCGGCCGGTCCCGTGTCCAACAGCGGTTCGCGCCGTATTGACAACCGGTGGTTGTCGGTCCAGGCTCGTCCGGCATGGAGGCGGACATCCACGGCCTGCGGGCGTTCGCCGTCGCCGCCGAGGAGCTGCACTTCGGGCGGGCGGCGGCGCGGCTGCACCTCAGCCAGCAGGCGCTGTCCAAACGCGTCCGCCGGCTGGAGGACGCCCTGGGGACGCGGCTGTTCGAGCGGACCACGCGCAGCGTGGAGCTGACCGCGGCCGGACGGCGGTTGCTTCCCGCGGCGGTGGAGGCCCTGGCCGCGTTCGACCGCGCCGTCCGGGGCGCCCGAGCGGACGACGAGCCGCTGCGCGTCGACGTCTACGACGAGCGGTTCACCCCGTTGCGGATGCTGCGCGAGGCGGCTGAGCCGGACCCGCCCCTGCGGGTCGAGCTGAGCATGAGACAAGGGCTGTCCGTGGCGCTGCCCGTCCTGCGGCGCGGGGAGCTCGACGCGGCGTTCGGCCGGGTGCACGACACGCCGGGTCCGTGGCCGGCCGAGCTGGCGTGCCGCCTCGTACGGCTGGAGCCGCTGCACGCCTTCCTGCCCGAGGACCACCTCCTGGCCGGCAGGGCGGTGCTGAGCCCCGCGGACCTGCGGGAGCACGGCATCGCCATGCCCGACCCGGCGGGCGCCGCGGAGTGGCGCGGCTACCTGAGGCGGCTGTGCGAGCGGTTCGGCGTCCCGCTCCGCTTCACCGAGCCGGCCATCGGGCAGCGGCACCTGGTGGAGGGGTTCCTGCGGGAGAAGGCCGCCGTCGGGCTGGGGGAGAGCAGCATCGACGCGTCCGGCAGCGGGCTGCGCCGGGTCCCGATCGCCGATCCGGAGATCCTGATGCCGTGGTCGATCGTCTGGCGCCGGCACGACCCGCGCCCGCCGCTGCGGACGCTGCTCCGGCGCCTGGGCCGCGGCCCCGCGCTCCCCGCGCCGGGCGACCCGCGGCGGTGGGTGCCGGACACCGACCGCCGGCCCGTGGACGCCTGACCGGCCCGTGGACGTTCGATCGTGACGGCCGCCGGGCGAACCCTAAAACCTCAGCTCGGACGGCTCGCCTCCATCGGTCGCTGAGCGGCGAGGGCGCGGGCGGCGGCGACCACGGCCGTGCGGCGGCGTGCGAGGGCGGCCCGCTCGTCGTCCTCGTCCAGCACCAGGCGGCAGAGCTGCGGCACCGCGAAGTTCCACGCCACCAGGCCGAGCAGCGTGAACATCCAGTCCTGCGCGGCGCGGGTGCGCGCCGGCTCGTCCAGGTCCGCGGCGACGCCCGAGCCGACCAGGTCGCGCACGTTGTCCCGGTACGCGGCGCGTCGCTCGTCCTCGCCCTGGAGCGGGCCGGCGCCGTTCTCCAGCGCCTCCCACAGCAGCATTCGGATCAGCTCCGGATGCTGCTGGTACCAGTCGAAGAGCTGCCCGACGGACTCGCCCAGCGCGTTCGGGTCGATCGAGCCGGTGTGGCACACCTCGTCCACCTTGGCGCGCACGACCGCGCCGAACAGCTTCTCCTTGCCGCCGAAGTACAGGTAGATGGCCTGCTTGTTGGCCCTGGCGGCGGCGGCGATCCGCTCGACCCGCGCCCCGGCCAGGCCGCAGGCGGCGAACTCGGCGGTGGCGGCCTCGAAGATGCGCCGCCGGGTGGCCTCCGCGTCGTAGCTCATGCCATGAATTAAACCATCCAGTTGACACTGGTGGCGGAATGCGGGCAGGATCTAAACCAACCAGATGGTTTACTTCAGGAGAACGTCATGACGACCGCCATCGCCACCGCACCCGCTCCCTCTTCCATTCCCGTACGCTCACCGCTGCCCACGGGCCTCGGCGGCTCGACGACCGTCGTCGTGGGCGGCAGCTCGGGGATCGGCCTGGCCGCGGCCACCCTGCTGCGCGGCCTCGGCGGCCGGGTGGTGCTGGTCGGCCGTGACCCCGCACGGCTGGCCGCGGCGGTCGCCCGCGTCCGCGAGGCGGCGGGCACGTCCGCCGCCGACCAGGCCCGGAAGGACGACCAAGCCCGGGGAGACGACAAGGCGCAGGGGGACGGCAAGGCGCAGGGAGACGGCAAGGCGCAGGGAGACGCTGACGCGCCGGCGGACGACGGGGTGCTCGGCGTGGCGGCCGACGGGGCCGACGAGGAGGCGCTGGCCCGTGCCTTCGACGGGGCCGGCTCCGTCGACCACGTGCTCGTCACGAGTGGCGGCCTGGTGGGCTTCGGGCCCGTCACCGAGGTCTCGGCCGGCGACGTCCGCGCGGTCTTCGAGGAGCGGGTCTGGGGCGCCTTCCCCGCCGCCCGCCTGGCGGCCGGGCGGCCCCCCGCGGGCGGCTCTATCACGTTCAGCTCGGGTCCGTCCGCGCTGCGCCCGCCCCCCGGCATGCCCGGCCCGCTGGCGGCCATCGGGGCCGTCGAGCCCTCCCCCCGCGGGCTCGCCGTCGAGCTCGCGGCCCGCCGGGTGCGGGTGAACGCCGTCCGCTACGGCGTGATCGACACGCCGCTGATGCGCGGCGCCTCGGGGCTGGCCACCGACGACGCCATGGCCGCCGCCGGCTCGGCCACCCTGCTCGGCAGGTACGGCACCGCGGAGGAGGCGGCCGCGTCGGCCCTGTTCCTCATGGCCAACCCGTACGTCACCGGGCAGGTGATCACCGTGGACGGCGGCCAGAGCCTCGTGTGACGGCGGGCACGGGGCGAGGGGTCAGCGGCCCTCGCCGGCCCGGCGCACCGCCTCGCCGATGATCTCCTCGGCGCACCGCCGGGGCTCCCAGCCACGGGTGCTGCTGCTCTTGCCGGGCTCCAGGTCCTTGTACACGTCGAAGAAGTGGCCGATCTCGTTGAGCACGTACCACTGCACGTCCTCCAGGTCGCGCACGTGGTCCGCGCGCGGGTCGCCGGCCGGGACGCAGAGGATCTTCGCGTCCGGCCCGCCCTCGTCGGTCATCCAGAACGCTGCGATCGGCCGCGCGCAGATCACGCACCCGGGGAACGTGGGCGTCTCCAGGAGCACCATGGCGTCCAGCGGGTCGCCGTCCTCGGCCAGGGTCTCCGTGACGTACCCGTAGTCGTAGGGGTAGGCGGTCGAGGTGAACAGCAGCCGGTCCAGCCGGATCCGCTGGATGGCCTGATCCATCTCGTACTTGTTGCGCGACCCCCCGGGTGTCTCCACGACCACGTCGACCCGCATGCGGCACCCCCTTACGGCGCTCCTCCCATGATAGGCCGGCGCCTCGCGGGCGAGCGGATCACGCCTGGAGTCCCTACCATGTGCGGTATGGACGATCTCCCGGTCTACGACGTGGTGCTCCTCCCGCCGCCGGATGTCAACGCCCGCTCCGCCGAGCTGAGCCGGAGATGCGCCGAGCCGGCCCCCACCGAGTTCGTCCTGCGCGAGGACGGGCCGTACCCGCACGTCTCGCTCTACATGGCCAATTTCACGGCGGCCCGGTGCGCCGCCGCGGTCGAGCGGCTGCGCGACATCAGCGCGCGCACGCCCGCGCTCCATCTGGTGGCCGACCGGTTCGCGGGCAACGAGCACGGCATGTTCGAGCTGTTCTACGTCAAGACCGGCGCCGTCACACGGCTGCAGGAGGACGTCATCGCCGCCCTCGCCCCGTTGCGCACCGGCCTGCGCCGCCTCGACCCGGTCGGCCGCGTGCTCGCCGACCACCGGCTCACCGCCCCGCCGCCCGCCCGCGACAACCTCGACAGGTACGGCTACGACGAGGTGGGCGACCTGTTCCGCCCGCACGTCACGATCACCCGGTTCCGGGAGCGGGGGCGGCGGGCCGAGGACGGGACCCTGCCGCCGGCCGAGTCGTTCACCGCGACGTACGACACGCTGGCGCTGTGCGTCATGGGCGAGCACGGGACGTGCACGGAGCTGGTCGAGACGTTCGCCCTGGCCGCCGACCCGGTCCAGCCGTCCCCCGTCGCGTCGTAAGAGGTCACGCGGCCGGCCCGCGTGCGCCCGTCAGCCGGGAAGGGTGCCGGACAGGGCCCTGACCGTGGCGGCCACCTGGGCGGGGAGGCTCTCCAAGCGGTGCAGGGGCGCCTCCAGCGGCGTCAGGCCCTCCGCCCACGGGGCCGTCTGCCGGATCAGGGCGCGGGCCTCGTTCTTGGTGAGCGTGGCGCCCTGCTCGCGGGCCAGGGCGATGAGCGCCTCGCGCCAGGTGTTGGCCAGCCGCCCGTGGGCGTTGTCGAGGATGCGCCGCAGCGCCGCCCCAGCCGCGTCCGCGGGCTGCGGCTGCCGTACCGCTTCCACCACGTCGCCGTCGCCGGTCGTCGCGTACACCGCGGACAGGAACTCCGGCAGCGGCCCCGCCGGCTCCGCGAGGCGGGCCCGCACGTGCTCGGCCCGGGTGGCCAGGAGCAGGCGCGGCAGCGCCGCCTCCAGGCCGGGCGGCACCGCGACGGCCACCCGGCGGACGGCGGCGGCGTAGGGCTTGGCGAGCCACGTGGTGATCTTGACCCGCGGCTGCGGCAGCTCCTTGGGCCAGTCGCCGACCAGCAGGTCGGCCCCCGCGGCGGCCTCGGCCGGGACCGGGGAGAGCGGCGCGGCGGACTCGACCGACTGCGGGCCCTGCGTGTAGATGGCGGTCGAGAGCCGCTCGACGCGGGCGGCCACCGCGGGACGGGTGCGGGAGGTGGGCCGCAGCACGTACAGGTCGGCGGCCGAGCCGATGGCCTCCGCGCCGTCGTAGCGGTTGAAGTCCGGATAGATCGCCTCGTAGGCGAGGTTGAGCGCCGACAGCGCCCCCTGCACCTTCAGGGCCAGCGCCGGCGTGCGCTCGCTCGCCCCGTACGCCAGCAGCACCCGCCCGTCCGGCTTGACGCCCTCCAGGGCGCGCGCCACGAACAGCCCCACCCCCTCCGGCGTGTACGGCGGGTCGGTGACGGCCAGGTCGTGGTCCGTCGCGGACGGCGGCAGGCCGAGCCGCAGGTCGGCCCAGCGGGTGCGGACCCCGAGGTCCTGGGCGTCGATGTGGCGCAGGATGCGCTCGTCGATGTCGACGACGGTGACGTCGGTCTCGGGGTGGACGAGCTTGACGGCCAGCGAGGTCAGGTCGTGGTCACCGACGCACAGCAGCCGCGCGCCGGGCAGCCAGAACCGGGCGCCGAGCAGCAGCGCCCGGCGCAGCACGGTCTCGGGGGTGGCGGCCACGTGGTCGAGCGCGTGCCGTGAGCGCGGGCCGGACGCGACGAGCTCCGTCAGCCGCTCCAGCACGTGCCGGTAGTGGGGCAGCAGGTGGGCGACCGGGTCCTCGGGCGGCGGGGCCATGGCCAGCAGATCCTGGTAGCCGGGGGAGTCGGCGGGCGGCACCCGGAAGCGCTCGTCGCCGGAGCGCTCCAGCCGCACCTCGCGCAGCAGCGCCTCGATCGTCCGCCGCGAGGTGGCCGTCTCCCGGACCAGGTCTGCCAGAGTCCACCACTGGCCGTCGCACAGGAGGGTGAGGGCGTGCCTGAGCCGCCTGCTGTCCACCCCGGCCTCGGTGAGCAGCCGCTCCACCCCGTCACGGTCCATGCCTGAAACCCTATCGGCCCCGCGCAAGGGAATTCGGGGCATGGTTTACGGTGTTGCCCGAGTGGATATGCCCAGCTCCAGATAGGTGCAATGTTCGCAATGCGGACAGAGCGGGCACCATGTGAGATGGGTGCGGTAACCTCTACGCACAACGCAGCAGGGCCAACGTCGTCCCCGCCTGTTGAGCAGTTCTGGACAGACGATGACGACGGGAGGGATTCAATGCCTGCTGCCCACCTCGGGTTTCCTGAGCCCCAGGGCCTTTACCACCCCGCCAACGAGCATGACGCCTGTGGCGTGGCCATGGTGGCCGACGTCGCCGGCCGCCGCGGGCACGGGATCGTGGTCAAGGCGCTGACGGCGCTCCTCAATCTCGACCACCGGGGGGCGAAGGGTAGCGAGCCGGACACCGGCGACGGAGCCGGCATCCTCACGCAGATCCCCGATGCCTTCCTGCGCGGGAGCGTGGACTTCGCGCTGCCCGAGGCCGGTCGCTACGCCGCCGGCATGGCGTTCCTGCCGGCCGGCGAGGACGAGCGCGCCGCCGCCGTGCGGCTGATCGAGCAGCTCGCCGCCGAGGAGAGCCTGACCGTGCTCGGCTGGCGCGAGGTGCCGGTCGACCGGGCCCTTCCCGGGCCGAGCGCGCGGGCGGTCATGCCGCACTTCGCGCAGCTGTTCGTCGCCGGCCCGGCCGGCGAGTCGGGCATCGAGCTCGACCGGTTGGCCTTCTGCCTGCGCAAGCGCGCCGAGCACGAGGCCGGCGTGTACTTCCCCTCCCTGAGCTCCCGGACGATCGTCTACAAGGGCATGCTCACCCCCGAGCAGGTCGAGCCGTTCTTCCCCGACCTGGCCGACGAGCGCTACGAGACGGCGATCGCGCTGGTCCACTCGCGCTTCTCCACCAACACGTTCCCGAGCTGGCCGCTGGCCCACCCGTACCGCTACATCGCGCACAACGGCGAGATCAACACGGTCAAGGGCAACCGCAACTGGATGCGCGCCCGCGAGGCGATGCTGTCCTCCGCCCACATCCCGGGCGACATCTCGCGGCTCTTCCCGATCTGCGACCCGGACGGCAGCGACACCGCCAGCTTCGACGAGGCGCTGGAGCTGCTGCACATCGGCGGCCGGAGCCTCCCGCACGCCGTGCTCATGATGATCCCGGAGGCGTGGGAGAACCACACCGAGATGGACCCGGCCCGCCGGGCCTTCTACGAGTTCCACTCCTCGATGATGGAGGCGTGGGACGGCCCCGCCTCGATCACCTTCACCGACGGCACGCTCGCCGGCGCCGTCCTCGACCGCAACGGCCTGCGCCCCGGCCGCTTCTGGGTGACCGCCGACGGCCTGGTCGTGCTGGCCTCCGAGGCCGGCGTGCTCGACTTCGCCCCCGGCGACGTGGTCCGCAAGGGCCGCCTGCAGCCCGGCCGGATGTTCCTCATCGACACCGCCCGCGGCAAGATCATCGAGGACGACGAGATCAAGGCCGAGCTCGCCGCCGAGCTGCCGTACGAGGACTGGCTGCACGCCGGCCTGGTGCGCTTCGAGGAGCTGCCCGCCCGCCAGCGGGAGGTCCCGACCCACGAGGCGCTGGTCAAGCGGCAGCAGACCTTCGGCTACACCGAGGAAGAGCTGCGGATCATCCTGTCGCCGATGGCGAAGACGGGCGCCGAGCCGATCGGCTCGATGGGCACCGACACGCCCGTCGCGGTGCTCAGCGAGAAGCCGCGGCTGCTGTTCGACTACTTCACGCAGCTGTTCGCGCAGGTCACCAACCCGCCGCTGGACGCCATCCGCGAGGAGCTGGTCACCTCCCTGGCCAGCGTGCTCGGCCCCGAGGGCAACCTGCTCGACCCCGGCCCCACCTCCTGCCGCCAGCTCGTCCTGCCGTACCCGGTGATCGACAACGACGAGCTCGCGAAGATCATCCACATCAACGACGAAGGCGACCTGCCCGGCTTCCACCCGCACGTCGTCTCCGGCCTCTACCAGGTGTCGGGCGGCGGCGAAGCGCTGCTGCACCGCCTGGAGGAGATCCGCGCCGAGGTGTCCGAGGCGATCGCGGAGGGCGCACGCATCATCGTGCTGTCCGACCGCGGCTCCTCGGCCGAGCTGGCGCCCATCCCGGCGCTCCTGCTGACCGGCGCGGTGCACCACCACCTGATCCAGGAGAAGACCCGCACCAAGATCGGCCTGGTCATCGAGACCGGCGAGGCCCGCGAGTGCCACCACATGGCGCTGCTCATCGGCTACGGCGCCGGCGCGGTCAACCCGTACCTCGCGATCGAGACCGTCGAGGACCTCGTCGAGACCGGCGTCATCCCGGGCGACAAGCGCAAGGCCGCGCGCAACCTCATCAAGGCGTACGGCAAGGGCGTCATCAAGGTCATGTCCAAGATGGGCGTCTCGACCGTGGCCTCCTACACCGGCGCGCAGATCTTCGAGGCGCTCGGCCTGAGCCAGGAGGTCATCGACTCCTGCTTCACCGGCACCACCTCCCGGCTCGGCGGCGTCGGCTTCGACGTGCTGGCCCGCGAGGTCGCCGAGCGGCACCGCCACGCCTACCCGCGCGTGCCCAACGCGCACCGCAGGCTCCAGGTCGGCGGTGAGTACCAGTGGCGGCGCGAGGGCGAGCCGCACCTGTTCAACCCCGAGACGGTCTTCAAGCTGCAGCACGCCACCAGGACGCGCCGCTACGAGATCTTCAAGGAGTACACCGAGATGGTGGACTCCCAGGCCGAGCGGCTCATGACCCTGCGCGGCCTGTTCACGTTCAAGACCGGCCGGACGCCGATCCCCATCGAGGAGGTCGAGCCGGTCTCCGAGATCGTCAAGCGGTTCTCCACCGGCGCGATGTCGTACGGCTCGATCTCGATGGAAGCGCACGAGACGCTCGCCATCGCGATGAACCGGCTCGGCGGCAAGTCCAACACCGGCGAGGGCGGCGAGGACCCCGAGCGCCTCTACGACCCCGAGCGCAGGTCGGCCATCAAGCAGGTGGCCTCCGGCCGGTTCGGCGTCACCAGCGAGTACCTCGTCAACGCCGCCGACCTGCAGATCAAGATGGCCCAGGGCGCCAAGCCCGGTGAGGGCGGCCAGCTGCCCGGCCACAAGGTCTACCCGTGGGTCGCCAAGACGCGGCACTCCACGCCCGGCGTCGGCCTCATCTCGCCGCCGCCGCACCACGACATCTACTCCATCGAGGACCTCGCCCAGCTCATCCACGACCTGAAGAACTCCAACCCCGCGGCGCGCGTGCACGTCAAGCTCGTCGCCGAGGTCGGGGTCGGCACGGTCGCGGCGGGCGTGTCCAAGGCGCACGCCGACGTGGTGCTCATCTCCGGGCACGACGGCGGCACCGGCGCCTCCCCGCTCACCTCGCTCAAGCACGCGGGCGCGCCCTGGGAGCTCGGCCTGGCCGAGACCCAGCAGACGCTGCTGCTCAACGGGCTGCGCGACCGCATCGTCGTGCAGGTCGACGGCCAGCTCAAGACCGGCCGCGACGTCGTCATCGCCGCCCTGCTCGGCGCCGAGGAGTACGGCTTCGCCACCGCTCCGCTGGTCGTGTCCGGCTGCGTCATGATGCGGGTCTGCCACCTCGACACCTGCCCCGTGGGCGTCGCCACGCAGAACCCCGAGCTGCGCAAGCGCTTCAGCGGCAAGCCCGAGTTCGTGGTGAACTTCTTCGAGTTCATCGCCGAGGAGATCCGCGAGTACCTCGCCGAGCTCGGCTTCCGCTCACTGGACGAGGCCATCGGCCACGCCGAGCTGCTCGACATCTCCGCGGCCGAGAACCACTGGAAGGCAGCCGGCCTGGACCTGTCGCCGATCCTGCACCGGCCGGAGCTGCCCGAGGGCACCCCGCTGCGGCGCACGATCGAGCAGGACCACGGCCTCCAGCACGCCCTCGACAACACGCTCATCCAGCTCGCCGAGGGAGCGCTCAACGACGGCACCCCCGTCACGCTGGAGCTGCCCATCCGCAACGTCAACCGCACGGTCGGCACCATGCTCGGCCACCAGGTGACCAAGCGGTACGGCGGAGCCGGCCTGCCCGACAACACGATCGACATCTCCTTCACCGGCTCGGCGGGCAACTCGCTCGGCGCGTTCCTGCCGCGCGGCGTCACGCTTCGGCTGACCGGCGACGCCAACGACTACCTCGGCAAGGGCCTGTCCGGCGGCCGCATCACGGTCCGCCCGCACGACGAGGCGCCGCTCGACGGCCACATCATCGCCGGCAACGTCGCCCTGTACGGCGCGACCTCCGGCGAGGTGTTCGTCCGCGGCGTCGTCGGCGAGCGGTTCTGCGTGCGCAACTCGGGCGCCACCGCCGTCGTCGAGGGCGTCGGCGACCACGGCTGCGAGTACATGACCGGCGGCAGGGTCGTCGTCCTCGGCCCGACCGGCCGCAACTTCGCGGCCGGCATGTCCGGCGGCGTCGCCTACCTGCTCGACCTGCGGCCCGAGCGGGTCAACCGCGAGATGGTCGCCGTTGAGGAGCTCACCGACGAGGACGCCGAGTTCCTGCGCGAGACGGTCGAGAAGCACTTCGCCGAGACCGGCTCGCCGGCGGCCAAGGAGCTGCTCGCCGACTGGCAGTCCGCGCTCGGCCGGTTCGGCAAGATCATGCCGACCGACTACAAGAGGGTCCTGCTGGCGGCCGAGGCCGCCCGCGTCGAGGGCCGCGACGTCGACGAAGCGGTCATGTCCGCTGCGGTTCAGGGTTAAGGGAGGCGTAACCGATGGCCGACCCCAAGGGGTTTCTCACGTACGACCGCGAGCTGCCGGCGCGCCGCCCCGTGGACGTCCGCATCAGCGACTGGCAGGAGGTCTACCAGGACTTCCCGCAGGAGAAGCTGACCAAGCAGGCGGCCCGCTGCATGGACTGCGGCATCCCGTTCTGCCACAACGGCTGCCCGCTCGGCAACCTCATCCCCGAGTGGAACGACCTGGTCTTCCGCACCGACTGGCGGGAGGCGATCGAGCGGCTGCACGCCACCAACAACTTCCCGGAGTTCACCGGCAGGCTCTGCCCGGCTCCGTGTGAGGCGGCGTGCGTGCTCGGCATCAACTCCGACCCGGTGGCGATCAAGCGGGTCGAGGTCGAGATCATCGACCGGGCGTTCGCCGAGGGCTGGGTGACGCCGCAGCCGCCGGTCCGCAGGACCGGCAAGCGCGTCGCCGTGGTCGGCTCCGGCCCCGCCGGGCTGGCCGCCGCCCAGCAGCTCACCCGCGCCGGGCACGACGTGGTGGTGTTCGAGCGGGCCGACCGCGTCGGCGGCCTGCTGCGCTACGGCATCCCCGAGTTCAAGATGGAGAAGCGGCACATCGACCGCAGGCTCGCCCAGATGCGCGCCGAGGGCACCGAGTTCCGCACCGGCGTCAACGTCGGCGTGGACGTCACGGCCGCCGAGCTGCGCGAGCAGTTCGACGCCGTCGTGCTGTCGGGCGGCGCCACCCAGTGGCGCGACCTGCCCGTCCCGGGCCGCGAGCTGAACGGCGTGCACCAGGCGATGGAGTACCTGCCGCTGTCCAACAAGGTCCAGGAGGGCGACCTCGCCGAGGCGCCCATCACGGCCAAGGACAAGCACGTCGTGGTGATCGGCGGCGGCGACACCGGCGCCGACTGCATCGGCACGGCCATCCGCCAGGGCGCCCGCTCGGTCACCCAGCTGGAGATCATGCCAAGGCCGCCGGCGTCGCGGCCCGGCAGCCAGCCGTGGCCGACGTTCCCCATCCTGTTCAAGATGGAGAGCGCGCACGAGGAGCTGGAGAGCGGCGCCGGAGACCGCGTCTACGCGGTCTCCACCACCGCGTTCGTCGGCGACGAGGCCGGCAACGTCCGCGCGCTGCGCCTGGTCGAGGTCGAGGGGCCGCAGAACGGCTTCCGGCCCGTCCCGGGCAGCGAGCGGGAGATCCCGGCCGAGCTGGTCACCCTCTCCATGGGCTTCCTCGGCCCGGAGAAGGGCGCCCTGCTGGAGGACCTCGCCCAGGTCGCCGGCGACGGCTTCTACGACCCCCGGGGCAACGTGGCGCGCGACAAGACGTACATGTCCAAGGTGGACGGCGTCTTCGTGGCGGGCGACATGGGCCGCGGCCAGTCGCTGATCGTCTGGGCCATCGCCGAGGGCCGCGCCGCCGCCTCCGGCGTGGACCGGTACCTCACCGGCGAGACGGCCCTGCCGTATCCGATCCTGCCCACGGCGCGCCCGCTCGTCTGACGCGCCCCCCGCCGCACGGCGACGCCCGCCCGGACCTGGTCCGGGCGGGCGTTCTCGGTGTCTGCGGGACCTGTCAGGCCAGCGGCTTCTGGTAGACGCGCACGTGGTCCACCACGAGCTTGGCCGGGAACACCGTGCCGGCGTCCGGGTCGCCGACCCAGTCGCCCGCGCCGCCCACGGCCAGGTTGAGGATCAGCGTGTGCGCGTGGCGGAACGACTGCCCCCACATGGTGCCGGCCGCGGCGGCCGTCAGCGTGCGGGTGACCACGCCGTCCACCGACCACTTGATGGAGCCGGTCGCGCTCGCGTCCCAGTCGACGGCGTAGGTGTGCCAGCCGGCGATGCTCTGCCCGGCGGGCAGCGGAGTGCTGTCGCCCCACTGCCGGTACGGGTCGCCGCCGTGGACGTGCTGCTCGACCAGCGCCGGCTCCTGACCGCGGGTCTCCACCACGTCGATCTCGCCGCTGAGCGGCCACTCGACCGTGGCGGCGTTGCCGCCGACCGCCCAGAACGCCGGCCACAGGCCCTTGCCGACCGGCGCCTGCATCCGCACCTCGAGGTGGCCGCCCGCCTGCGACCAGGAGGGGAGGCCGTCGTCGCCCTCCCAGTCGAGCATGGTCAGCCGGGCCGCGGCGTACCGGCACGCCACGTCGCCGCACATGGCGCCGGGCGTGACAGCCTTGTCGGCGGTCAGCACGAGGTGGCCCTGCCCGTCGAGCCGGGCGTGGTCCATCCTGTACTCGGCGATGCTGCCGGTGCACGCCTGCCGCCAGCAGGGGTCGTTGAACCACACCGGCCTGCTCAGCCCGGTGTTCGGGCCACCGCCCTGCGCGCCGTCGAAGGTCTGCTCGAACGTCACCGGGTCGGCCGCGACGGTGAACGACTTGACCGGCGTCAGGTTCGTCCACACGCCACCGGCCAGGTATGCGACCCAGTAGGTGTAGGTGCCCGCGGGACAGGCCCTGGACTCGGTCCCGAACGTCTTCGCGGTGGTGGTGAGCGTGGTCGCGATCGCGCCGGGGAAGTCGACGATCGCGCCGGCCGCGTCGCGTACGGCGACGGTGAGCGCGTCCACGGCCAGCGCCTGCGAGGCCCGCACCCTGGCTGTGGCGCTGAAGGGTCGGCTCGCCACGGGGGAGGCGAGGCTGGTGCGCAGGGCCTCCACGGTCACCGTCACGGCCGCCGCCCCCGCGGCGGACGCGGACGCGCTGGAGACGGCGGCCGTGCCGAAGACGGCCGTCGGCGAGCTCGCGGTCCGCCGTCAGAGCGGCGCCACCTGCCCGGCCGCGACGGCGAGCTTGCCCGCGCCCGCGCCGGCCCGCACCGCCGCCGGGACGCTCTGCGCGGGGTCCACCGTGTACGGGTAGTACGTGCGGGGCTCCACGACCGTGCCCGCCGTCTCCGGCGTGCCCGAGCCGACGAAGACGTTGCCGCGCTGGACGGCCCGCCCGGGGCCGCTGTCGGCGTACCCGCCGGCCGAGTGGAGCGGATGCGCCACATTCTCGAAGTAGTTGCCCTCGACCAGCACCCCGGCGTTCTCCGTCGAGGCCACGCCGTACAGCTCGTTGCTGAGAAAGTAGTTGTTGAGCACGTGCACCGGCTCGCCGAACCGGACGCGCGGATGCCGCTGGCGGCTGTGGTCGAAGAAATTGTGGTCGATGGTCACCTTCAGGTGGCCGACGTCGGTGCCGGCCGCCCCGTCGGAGTGACTGATCAGCATGGTCTTGTCGGAATGGTCGAAATGGTTCCACGAGACGGTGACGTAGTCGGCGCCCCGCACGATGTCGACCGAGCCGTCCACCGCGCCGGAGAAGGTGTTGTGGTCGATCCAGATGTGGTGCGACTGCTGCCCGATGTTGACGGCGTCGTCCTCGGCGTCGGTGAAGCGGAGGTTGCGCACGATCACGTTGTACGACCGGTAGAAGTCGAGGCCGCCGCCGGTGATGTGGCCGGAGGCGCCGACGCCCACGATGGTCTTGTTCGGGCGGACCCCCTGCTTGCTGGTGATGGAGATGGTGCCCGACACCTGGATGACCAGGGGTTCGAGGCTGTCGATGTACTCCAGGAACTGGGCGGCGTTCGTCGCGGTGACGGTCCGGCCGCCCGCGCCGCCGGTGGTGCCGTTCTGCCCGAGGGCGTTGACGGAGGCGAAGCCGAGCGGCACGTCGGCGGCGGCCGCCGGCGCGCTGTTCCGGGCCGTGCCCTGGACGGGGTGGGAGACGGTCAGGGCGAGAAGGGCGGCGGCTCCGGCGATCGCCGCTCGCCGTAAAGCCGGGAGTTTCCGCGTGTTGAATGCCATGGTGCCTTTCCGTCCTTTCGGGCCGTCGTCAAACGGGGCGAATTATCGCTCAAGTCGGGAAAGCGGTTTCCTGAAACGCATCGTAAAGAGCCGGGGCGCTTTTGCGAAGGCTTCTCGCGCGAAAGCCGGTGCCCTCCGGGACGGGACGGCGGCGCGGCCGGGCCCCCACCTGTCCGAGCGCTCCCGTGAGCCCACGGGGCGGGGCCTGAAAGTTTCAGCCCCGAGCTTGTCAACCTATCGCTTGGTTGGTTGAGTGGGGTGGCACAGGCGGCAGCCGGCGAAGGGGCGGGAGCAGCAGTGCCAGATCATCCGGTCAACGACGCCATCGACCTCACCAGCGGCGCCTTCTGGGGCCGCGACCCGCACGCGGAGCTGCGCTGGATGCGGGAGAACGCCCCCGTCTACTGGGACGGGCAGGTGTGGGGCGTGGCCTCCTACCGCGACGTCCGTCACGTCTCGCTGAACCCCCGGACGTTCTCCAGCGCGCAGGGGATCAGGCCCGACTCCGGCCCCCTCCCCATGATGATCGACATGGACGACCCCGCGCACCACCTGCGCCGCCGGCTCGTCAGCAGAGGCTTCACGCCGCGCCGTGTGACCGGCCAGGCCGAGCGGATCAGGCGGCTGTGCGACCAGATCCTCGACCGGGTGTGCGAGCGGGGGGAGTGCGACTTCGTCTGGGACATCGCCGCCCCGCTCCCGCTGATCGTCATCGGCGACGCCCTGGGCGTGGCGCCCCAGGACAGGGACGCGCTGATGCGCTGGTCCGACGACATGCTGCGCGGCCTCGTCGGGCAGTCCGACAGCGAGCTGCTCGTGCGGGCCGGCGAGGCGTTCGAGCAGTACGAGGCGTACGCGGGGCGGGTGATCGCCGACCGGCGCGCCTGTCCCCGCGACGACCTCATCAGCACGCTGGTCCACGCCCAGGTCGACGGCGACCGGCTCGACCACGACTCGCTCGTCTACGAGAGCCTGCTCATCCTCATCGGCGGCGACGAGACCACCCGCCACGTCCTGTCCGGCGGCGTCTACCAGCTCCTCACCCACCCCGGGCAGCGCCACGCGCTCGCCGAGGACCCCTCCCGCATCCCGGCGGCGGTCGAGGAGATGCTCCGCTGGGTCTCGCCGATCAAGAACATGAGCCGCACCGTCACCGCGGACACGGAGCTGGGCGGCCGGCGGCTGCGCGAGGGCGAGCAGGTGCTGCTGCTCTACCCGTCGGCCAACCGCGACGAGACCGTCTTCGCCGACCCGTACCGCTTCGACGTGGCACGCACCCCGAACGACCACATCGCCTTCGGCTTCGGCAGCCACTTCTGCCTGGGCAACAGCCTGGCCCGGCTGGAGGTCCGCACGATGGTCGAGCGGCTGCTGCGGCGGCTGCCCGACATGGAGCCCGCCTCCGGGGGAGAGCCCGCCCTCCGTCCCGCCAACTTCGTCTCCGGGTACGAGGCGATGCCCGTGCGCTTCACCCCCGGGCCGCCGGTCGGCGCCTGAGTTGCATCCGCGGCCATGTGCCGGAAGGATGCGAAATCTGCGCAAGCGCGGCGAATGGGGGAAGAATGCGGCGACTTGTCTCGGGCCTGGCGGCCGTCACCGCGGCCGCCGCGCTCACAGCGTGCGGGCCCGCGAGCACGCCCGCCGCCGCGCCGATGGCCTCCTACCTCGTCTTCTACGCCGGCGGACGGCAGGACGACGCCAGGGCCGCCGTGAGCCGCGCCGGGGGCGACGCCGTCGGCGGCGACGCCAGGCTCGGCTACCTGCTCGCCGAGGGCGGGGGAGACGCCTTCGTCGACGCGCTGGGCGACGACCCGGCCGTCGTGGGCGTGTCCACCGACCGGGCGATCGGCTACGCCTCCTCCACCGGCGCCTCCTGGCGCGGCTTCCCCTCCGGCCGTACCACGGCGGCGCCCCCGGCCTCAGCCGCCGCTGTGAACGCCGCCGCTGTGAACGCCGCCTCCGTGAACGCCGCCGATGTGAACGCCGACTCTGTGAATGCCGGCTCCGTGAATGCCGTCTCCTCTTCGGCCGGCGACTCCCGGGGAGCCTTCCCCGACGGGCCGTCCATCGCGACCGGCGAAGCCTCCGGCGAGCCGCTCGCCTCCCGTCAGTGGGACATGCGGATGATCGGCGCCGACAAGGCGCACGCCAAGACCAACGGCAGCAGGAAGGTGCTCGTCGGCATCATCGACACCGGCGTCGACGGCACCCACCCCGACATCGCGCCCAACTTCGACCGCGCGCTCAGCCGCAACTTCGTCACCGACCGGCCCAAGGACGGCAACGGCGACACCCTCGACGGCCCGTGCGAGGTCAGCGGCTGCAAGGACCCGGTCGACCGCGACGACGACGGACACGGCACCCACGTGGCCAGCACCATCGGCTCGCCCATCAACGGCATCGGCATCGCCGGCGTCGCGCCCGGCGTCCGGCTGGTCAACATCAGGGCCGGCCAGGACTCCGGCTACTTCTTCCTCAAGGCCAGCCTCGACGCGCTCACCTACGCCGGCGACATCGGCGTGGACGTCGTCAACATGAGCTACTACGTGGACCCGTGGCTGTTCAACTGCGCCCACAACAAGGCCGACAGCAAGAAGGAGCAGCTGGAGCAGCGCGCCATCATCACCGGCATGCAGCGGGCCCTCGACTATGCCCGCAAGAAGGGCGTCACGCTCGTCTCCGCCCTCGGCAACGGCGCCACCGACCTCGGCAGGCCCAAGGTCGACCGGGACAGCCCCGGCTACCCGCGCGGCGACGAGAAGGTCCGCAAGATCGACAACTCCTGCCTCAACGTGCCGGCCGAGTCCAAGGGCGTCATCTCCGTCTCCGCCGTCGGCCCGTCCGGGCGCAAGGCCATCTACAGCGACTACGGGACCGAGCAGGCGGACCTGTCCGCGCCCGGCGGCGACACCCTCGACGGCAAGGGCACCTCCGCCGTCCGGGGGATCCTGGCCGCCGCGCCCGAGTCGGCGCTGCGCGCCGCCGGCAAGCTCGACGGCTCCGGCAAGCCCAAGTCCGCCGAGATCGTCCGCAGCTGCGCCAAGGGCGCCTGCTCGTACTACCAGTACCTGGAGGGCACCTCCATGGCCGCGCCGCACGCCACCGGCGTCGCGGCCCTGCTGGTCAGCCGCTTCGGCAAGCCCGGCAAGGGCGGCGTGGGGCTCGACCCCGCCACCACCGAGCGGCTCCTCTACCGCACCGCCCGGCAGAAGGCCTGCCCCAGTCCCCGCGCGTACGTCTACAAGGTGTACGGCGAGACCGAGACGCAGACCTGTGAGGGCGGGGCCGCCAAGAACGGCTTCTACGGCCACGGGATCGTGGACGCGCTGAAGGCCGCCACCGTCGAGAAGTAGGCCACCGTCAAGAAGTAATAGCGTGGAGTAATGACGTATCGCCTGGTCGCGGACCTTGCGATGGTGGCGCACTTCACGTTTCTCGCCTACGTCGTCGTGGGCGGGTTCGTCGCCTGGCGGTGGAGGCGCACGATCTGGGCTCACCTGGCAGTCGTATGCTGGGCACTGCTGTCCGTCACCGCGGGCGTCGACTGCCCGCTGACGGTCCTGGAAGACTGGGGCCGCCGTGGGGCCGGCCTGCCGGCTCTGCCTCGCAGCGGCTTCATCGACCACTACATCGAGGGAGTCATCTACCCGGAGCAGTATTCCGGCGTGGTCCGCCTGGCCCTCGCGGCCGTCGTGACGGTGAGCTACGCGGGCTACGTTCTCCGTCGTCCATGACTGCCAAGTGGTCTGTACCAATTAAGGTAGGACTCGTGACTCGTCGCGCGAAAATCGTTTGCACCCTAGGCCCCGCCACCTCGTCCCCTGAGCGCCTGCGCGAGTTGATCTCCGCCGGCATGGACGTGGCACGCTTCAACCTGAGCCATGGCACCCATGAGCTGCACCGGGAGATCTACGACCGGGTCAGGGAGGTGGCGGCCGACCTCGGCCGAGGTGTAGGCGTGCTCGCCGACCTGCAGGGACCCAAGATCCGCGTCGGCAAGTTCGAGGAGGGGCCCGTCCGGCTGGGCTTCGGCGACGTCTTCACCATCACCACCGAGGACGTTCCCGGCGACCGCGAGCAGGTCTCCACCACCTACAAGGGCCTGCCCGGCGACGTGCGCCCCGGCGACACGATCCTGGTCGACGACGGCCGCCTCGTGCTGGAGGCGACCCGCGTCGACGGCGACCGGGTCGTCACCCGCGTCGTCATCGGCGGCATGATCTCCGACAACAAGGGCCTCAACCTGCCGGGCGTCAACGTCAGCGCGCCCGCGCTCACCGACAAGGACGAGGCCGACCTGCGCTGGGCGCTGCGCACCGGGTGCGACATGATCGCCCTGTCGTTCGTCCGCCGCCCCTCCGACGCCGACGTGGTGCGCAACATCATGGAGCAGGAGGCCGTCCGCCTGCCGCTGCTCGCCAAGATCGAGAAGCCGCAGGCCGTCGACCGCCTGCCCGAGATCGTCGAGGCGTTCGACGGCATCATGGTCGCCCGCGGCGACCTCGGCGTGGAGCTGCCGCTGGAGCAGGTGCCGATCGTGCAGCGGCGCATCATCGAGCTGTGCCGCGAGAAGGCCCGCCCGGTCATCGTCGCCACCCAGATGCTCGACTCGATGATGAACGCGCCCCGCCCCACGCGCGCCGAGGCGTCCGACGTCGCCTACGCGGTCATGGACGGCGCCGACGCGGTCATGCTCTCCGGCGAGACCTCGGTCGGCAGCTATCCCATCGAGTCCGTGTCCACCATGGACCGCATCGCCCGCGCGGCCGAGGAGCACTCGCTGCGCGCCACCCACTCCCTGGAGCGTCTGCCGGAGACGACGGGCGGCGCCATCGCCCGCGCCGCCGCCGAGGTGGGCGCGATAGTCGGCGCCAAGGCGCTGATCGCGTTCACCATGTCGGGCGAGACGGCCCGCCGCCTGGCCCGCTACCGCTCGCCGATCCCGCTGATCGCCTTCACCTCCGCCCCGCACGTGCGCGGCCAGCTCTCGCTGACGTGGGGCGTGGAGACGTTCCATGTGCCGTTCGTCCACCACACCGACGACATGGTGCGTCAGGTGGAGGCGTCGCTGCTGTCGCTCGGGCGGCTGGAGAAGGGCGACAAGGTCGTCATCGTGGCCGGCTCGCCTCCCGGCACGCCCGGCTCCACCAACGCCCTGCGCGTCCACACCATCGGCTCCGCCGTCTCCCACGCCAACTAGCCCGATCGCGGCCCGCTCCACCCCGGCATGCCCGGCGCGCCGGGGTGGTGGCCCCCCTACGGTAGGGGTATGCGGCTGACGGCCTTCACCGACATCTCCCTGCGCATCGTCATGCGGCTGGCCGTGGCCCGTCGCGAGGAGCTGATGACCACCCGCGCCGTGGCCGGCCTGCTGGCCGTCCCGTACGCGCACGCCGCCAAGGCGGTGGCCCGGCTGAGCGAGCTCGGGCTGGTCGAGGCCCGGCGGGGGAGGGGCGGCGGCCTCCAGCTCACCGAGAAGGGGCGGCGCGCCTCGGTGGGCGGGATCGTCCGGGCGCTGGAGAGCGCGGGCGACGTCGAGATCCCCGAGGGGGCCGTCGCCTACCTGTGCGGGCCGCTGCCGTTCATGCGCGACGCCCGCGCCCAGCTCATCGCGGCGGGCGTCGCGCCCCGCGACGTCCACTACGAGGTCTTCGGCCCCGACCTGTGGCTGGCGCGCGGCCAGGAACAGGACTGACCGGGAGCAGGGCCGCGCGGCCGGCGGCCGGGCCACGCGGGCCCGGCCTCCGGCGAGCGTCAGTTCGCGTGCAGGGCGGCGTTCAGCTCGATGCCCCTGCCTGTGCGCGGCACGGCCTCGACCGCGCCCGTCTGCGAGTTCCTGCGCAGCAGCAGCCCGGCGCCGCCCGACAGCTCCCTGGCCTTGACCACGCGACCGTCCGGCAGGCCCACCTTGGTGCCGGCGGTCACGTACAGGCCCGCCTCCACCACGCAGTCGTCGCCCAGCGAGATCCCGACCCCGGCGTTGGCGCCCAGCAGGCAGCGCTCGCCGATGGAGATGACCTCCTTGCCGCCGCCCGACAGGGTGCCCATGATCGACGCGCCGCCGCCCACGTCCGAGCCGTCGCCGACGACCACGCCGGCCGAGATGCGGCCCTCCACCATGGAGGCGCCCAGCGTGCCGGCGTTGAAGTTCACGAAGCCCTCGTGCATCACCGTCGTGCCGGCGGCCAGGTGCGCGCCGAGCCGCACCCGGTCGGCGTCGGCGATGCGGACCCCCGCCGGCAGCACGTAGTCGACCATCCGCGGGAACTTGTCCACCCCGTACACCGTGACCGGCCCCCTGGCCCGCAGCCGCAGCCTCGTCTGCTCGAAGCCCTCCACGGCGCACGGCCCGTGGTTGGTCCAGGCGACGTTCGCCAGCACGCCGAACAGCCCGTCGAGGTTCAGCCCGTGCGGCCTGACCAGGCGGGCCGACAGCAGGTGCAGCCTGAGGTAGGCGTCGTGCGCGTCCGCGGGCGGCTCGGAGAGCTTGGCGATGCCGGTCCGCACCGCCACCACCTCCACGCCCCGCAGCGGGTCGGGCCCGACGAGGGAGGCGAGCTCGCCCGCTTCGGCGGCGTCGAGCCGCTCGGTGCCGGCGGCGGGCGGCTCGCCCAGCTCCGGAGCCGGGAACCAGGTGTCGAGAACGGTGCCGTCGGCGGCGAGGGTGGCCAGGCCGATGCCGTACGCGCCGGTCACGGTGGGGTCGATAGCAGTCACGCGTCTCAAAATACCGTCACCCGGAGGGGCGCGGCGGACGCGGGGGACACCGGCGGGCCCGGTGACGGCCGAGGGGGCTCACACGGCGCCGAGATCGGCGGACAGCCATCGTTCGGGCCGCATCCGGAACGTCACCAGCGCCCGCGTGTCCGAGCCGCCCACGTAGCCGGGCAGCGCGTCGGCCGGCAGGTACCGGGCGGCGATCAGGGTGAGATCGTCCAGGGTCGTGGGGCCGGAGCCGACGACGGGCCCCTCGACCGAGACGTACCGGTAGGTCGGGCTGGCGCGCTGGACCAGCAGCGAGAAGCGGCCGGCCTTGCCGATCAGCCTGGCCTTGGCCGAGTCGCCGCCGGTGAGGAACCACACCTCGCCGCCGGGGCTGTAGGCGTACCAGACGGGCACGGTCAGTGGCGCCCGCTCGGTCCCGGCCTCCACCGACAGCGCGGCGATGTGTGCTCCGGCCAGGAAAGCCTGCCGCTCCGCCTCGCTGAGCGCCATCGGCCCCACCTCCTGCCTGCTACATCACCGCTCGCCCCAATCCCTACGCATGCCCCGCAAGCCACAAAAGGCCCATATGGGTACGTCTCCGCAAGGTTTTACCGGGACATGGGCAACCGTGGGCACCAGCCCGGCACGGAGCCCGCCACTGTGGAAGTCGACACCGCGGGCGGTCACAAACCAGGGGAGCCCCGCCCGGAACGACGGAACCGCCCGGCATGATCGACCGAGCGGTTCGTCAGGGTGCCTCGGGTGGGACTCGAACCCACACTGCGCGGGTTTTGAATCCGCTTCCTCTGCCAATTGGGATACCGAGGCAAGAATCCGGACAAGTCCAGATCATTCGTCTCGCACGGCCAAAGCGTAGCCCAACTCGGCGGCCGGCCAGCACCGACGTGGCTCTAATCTAGCGGACATCTGTACTCTTCTGCTCGTGAGTACGCAGCGGCGAGTGGTGATCGCGGAAGACGAGGCACTGATCCGCCTCGATCTCAAGGAGATGCTCGAGGAGGACGGATACGTCGTCGTCGGGGAGGCCGGCGACGGTGAGCAGGCCATCAGGCTGGCCGCCGAGCTCAAGCCCGACCTGGTCATCCTCGACGTCAAGATGCCCGTCCTGGACGGCATCTCCGCCGCCGAGCGGATCGCGGCCGACCGGATCGCGCCCTGCCTCATCCTGACCGCCTTCTCCCAGCGAGACCTGGTCGAGCGGGCCAGGGACGCCGGGGCCATGGCCTACCTCGTCAAGCCGTTCACCAAGGCCGACCTCGTGCCCGCCATCGAGATGGCCGTCAGCCGGCACGAGGAGATGGTGGCGCTGAGCGCGGAGGTCTCCAGCCTCTCCGAGCGGCTGGAGACCCGCAAGCTGGTCGAGCGGGCCAAGGGGCTGCTCATGGCGGCCCACGGGTGGAGCGAGCCGCAGGCGTTCCGCTGGATCCAGAAGGCGTCCATGGACCGCAGGCTGAGCATGCGCGAGGTCGCGCAGATCGTCATCGACGACGCCGCCACCCGGTCCTGAGCCGGCCCCGTCTCACTTCTTCAGGCCGCACACCTGGAGCGCGTAGTCGATCAGCTGCTTCTGGCGGTCCGCCGGCGGCTGCACGATGACCACGCGCTCCTCGCCGCCGTCCACCGAGGCCCGTACGGGGAACAGGAACGCCTTCTTGGCCTCGGCGAACGCGTGCGGGTCGCACCGGCCGGGCGACAGCGCGACGGGCGCCTCGGCCCTCGTGGCGCCCGCCTCCAGCACCACCAGCGGCTTGGACCCCCGCGCCGGCGTGACCATGTAGTGCGTCGTGCCGTCGACCGAGCCGACTGCCACCTTGCCGGCGCCCCGCCTGGTCAGCACGAGCGTGCCGCGCATGAGGTCGCCGTCCCGCTTCCACACCGGCCCGAACGCGATGTCGGCCGCCTGCCTGACCAGGAACGCCGAGCACTCGTCGTGCAGCAGCCTGGCCAGCAGCGGGTCCGGGTGCGGCACGGGGAAGACCACCCTGCGCAGCGGCTCCGAGCCGGTGCGGACGCGCGCCAGGACCGTGGCGGGCCGCACCTCGGGCAGCCCCTTGGGGGAGCAGTTCGCCTCACCGTAGGGAATGCGGAGGTCGGTGCGTTCCGTGTGACCGATGGTGGCGTCCTTGCTTTCCGGGGGAAGGATTTTGAATGACGGCGAGATCAGCTGGACATCTGCGAAATACACCGGTGTGTCCGTGGTATTGCGGACAGCGACCTCCAGGGCGTGGGCGGGCTCGTCGGAGCGCCATTGGGCCAGGGAGACGGAGACCCCATAGGGTGGTCGCGACGAGGGTTCGGCCGGCTCGCCGGGGCCACCGCAACCCGACAGCATGACCACCATGACCAGGGGGACCCTAATGTGCTTCACTTCTCGCACATTAGGCAACCTTGAGCGGCTCTCGTAAGTTGAGGACTGATTACGACTCCGCATCCAAGTGCCGACAGTTCAGGGCGGCATCTGGTTCCAGGCCATGGTGGTTTTGTACGTTTCCGTCATTCGATCGGGAACGTCGGCGGTGCTGACCGATCCCGGCCTGCAGATGAAGGAGACACTTCATGGTCCGCATTGCTCCCGTGGGGCGGGCGCTGGCTGTTGCTGCTGCCGCCAGCCTCGCTCTTACGGCTTGCGGTGGTGGCAGCGACACCGCCACTCAGCCGTCCGAGTCCGCGGCGGCGCCGTCCTCCGCGGCCCCCGCGGCTAAGGGTGACGGCACGCTCACGCTTGGCACGCTACTGCCGCAGACGGGCTCGCTGGCCTTCCTCGGCCCGCCTGAGATCGCGGGCGTGGACGCGGCGATCAAGGAGATCAACGAGGCCGGCGGCGTGCTGGGCAAGCCGGTGGTCAAGTACGACACCGACTCGGGCGACACGACCACCAACATCGCCTCGCAGTCCGTGGACAAGCTGCTGGCGCAGAAGGCCGACGCCATCATCGGCGCGGCGTCCTCGTCGGTGTCGGAGTCGGTGATCGACAAGATCACGGGTGCCGGCGTGATCCAGTTCTCGCCCGCCAACACCTCTGACAAGTTCACCACCATCGAGGACAAGGGCCTCTACTTCCGGACGTCCCCGCCGGACAAGCTGCAGGGCCGCGTGCTGGGCGACCTCGTGGTGGCGGACGGCAACGACACGGTCGGCATCCTGGCGATGCAGGACTCGTACGGCACGGGCCTGGCCGACCAGGTCTCCAAGACCGTCACCGACTCGGGTGGCCAGGTCGTCGAGCGCGTCGACTACGACCCCAAGGCCGCCGACTTCTCCGCCGACGTGGCGAAGATCAAGGCCAAGAACCCGAAGGCCATCGTGCTCATCGGCTTCGAGGAGACCGCCAAGGTCGTGCAGGAGCTGATCAAGCAGGGCATGCCGGCCAGCAAGCACAAGTGGTACATGGTCGACGGCAACACCTCCAACACCAACTACGCGAAGATGCCCAAGGGCACGCTGACCGGCGTGAAGGGGACGATCCCGGGAGCCGCGGCTCCGGAGGAGTTCCAGAAGAAGCTCACGACCATCAACCCCAAGCTCCAGGACTTCAGCTACGGCCCCGAGTCGTACGACGCGACCAACCTGCTCGCGCTGGCCGCCGAGGCCGCCAAGAGCGACGCGGGCGGCGACATCGCCAAGAAGCTGGCCGAGGTCAGCAAGGGCGGCGAGAAGTGCAACGACTTCAAGTCGTGCGTCGAGCTGCTGAAGGCCGGCAAGGACATCGACTACGAGGGCGTCAGCGGCCCGGTCGAGTTCAACGACGCCGGTGACCCCGCGGTCGCCACGATCGGCATCTACCAGTACGGCGACAACAACAAGTACGCCACCAAGGCGCTCGAGTACCGCACCGGCAACATCGCCGGCTGACGATACGCGTGAGCCACGAAGAGGGCCCGGTCCGCTCGGACCGGGCCCTCTTCGGCGCCCGGCCCCCGGTGAGGGACTACGCGCAGCCGGTCCTGATCCGGTCGGCGGCGGCCCGGTACTGCTTCAGCAGCGCCACTTTCCGCGGGCGGGGCACGTCCGCCCTGGACAGGCCCGCCGTCGCCGTCTCGACGTCCCGTACGGCGGGCGCCAGCGAGTCGGGCAGGGCGGGGCCGTACTGCAGGGTGATGCCCCGGGCCTCGGCCAGGCGGCCCAGCACGGCGTCCTCGAAGTACTGGTCGTCCTCCTGGCCCCGGGGCTTCAGCAGGAGGTCGGCGTAGCCGATGGCGGACACGACCCGCGCGCACGGGTCGTCGGTGGGGTCGCCGCCCGTGCTGTACCTGCCGGCGGAGGCGGCGGGCGTGTGCTGGCAGGCGGCGACGATCGACAGGAGCGGCACGAGCAGCGCGGTCGCGGCGACTCGTCGCACGGCGTCCTTGAACACGGCGTTCTTGAACACTGCGTCCTTGAACATGACGTCGTTCGGCACAGGGTCATTCGGCACAAAGTCATTAAAACGGCGGAGGGGCCCCCAGGGGAGCCCCTCCGCCGTCGTACGTGAGAAACCGTTACGTGCGTTACGCCTTGGCCAGGGTGCCGAGGTACAGCTCGATCACCTTGGGGTCGTTGGCGAGCTGCCGGCCGGTGCCGGTGTAGGCGTTGCGGCCCTGGTCGAGGACGTAGCCGCGGTGGCAGATCTGCAGGCAGCGCCGGGCGTTCTGCTCGACCATGACGACCGTGACGCCCGCCTTGTTGATCTGCTGGGCCTGGATGAACACCAGGTCCTGCAGCTTGGGCGACAGGCCGGCCGACGGCTCGTCGAGCAGCAGCACCGACGGCTCGGTCATGAGCGCCCGCGCCATGGCCACCATCTGCCGCTCGCCGCCCGACAGGGAGCCGGCGCGCTGCTTGCGCCGCTCCTTGAGGGCGGGGAACAGCTCGGCGACGAACTCGAAGCGCTCCTTGAACTTGCCGGGCACCTGGAAGGCGCCCATCTCCAGGTTCTCCTCGATGGTGAGGCTGGGGAAGACGTTGTTGGTCTGCGGGACGTAGCCCACGCCGCGCGAGACCAGCTGGTGCGCCTTCATGTTGGTGATGTCCTCACCCTTCAGCCGCACCGTGCCGCTGCGGATGTTGACGAGCCCGAACATGGCCTTGAGCAGTGTCGACTTGCCGGCGCCGTTGGGGCCGATGATGCCGATCAGCTCGCCGTCGCCGACGTACAGGTCGGAGCCGTTGAGGATGTTGACGCCCGGCAGGTAGCCGGCGATCAGCTCGTCGCAGCGCAGCACGGCGCTCTCCGCGCCCCTCAGATGGGCGCTGCGGTCGGTGACCGCCTGCTGGGACGCCTCGGGCGCGGATGCCGCCACGGTGGACGTGGCGGCGCTGTGGGGGGCCTCCTGAGCGGTCTGCTCGGGCTCGGGGGACTCGGGGACGGTGTTCACTTCTGAGTCTCCTCCTCGATCTCGGCCTCGAGCGCCGCTTCCGCCTGCTGGAGCTGCTCCTCCAGCTCCGTCTCCGAGAGCGGCGCGTCGTGGTGCGCGCCCAGGTAGGCGTCGATGACGCGCGGGTCGGACATGATGGTGTCCGGCGGCCCCTCGGCGATCACCGAGCCCTGGGCCATGACGATGACCCAGTCGCTGATGTCGCGCACCATGTCCATGTCGTGCTCGACGAACAGCACGGTCATGCCCTGCTCGCGCAGGTTCTTGACGTGGCCGAGCAGCGACTGGGTGAGCGCCGGGTTGACGCCGGCCATCGGCTCGTCGAGCATGACCAGCTCCGGCTGGACCATGAGCGCGCGGGCCATCTCCAGCAGCTTGCGCTGGCCGCCCGACAGCGAGCCGGCGAAGTCGTCACGCTTGGCGTCGAGCTTGAACCTGGCGAGCAGCTCCTCGGCCCGCTCGGTGATCTCGTCCTCCTGCGCGCGCCAGAGGCTCGGCACGAGCGCGCGGAAGAAGCTCTCGCCCTTCTGCTGCTGGGCGCCCAGGCGCATGTTCTCCATCACCGTGAGCCGCGACAGGGCCTTGGTGAGCTGGAAGGTGCGGACCATGCCGGCGCGCGCCACCTTGTGGGCGGGCACGCCGTTCATCGCGCGGCCGTTGAACGTCCACTGGCCGGAGTCCGCGGTGTCGAAGCCGGTGAGCTGGTTGAAGAAGGTCGTCTTGCCCGCGCCGTTGGGGCCGATCAGCGCGGTGATGGAGCCGCGCTGGATCTCGACGTGCTCCACCTCGACGGCGGTCAGGCCGCCGAAGCGGCGCACCACCTTGTCGATCACGAGGATCGGGTCGGGCTTGGGGACGCCCGGGTCGCGGGCGAGGTCCTTGAACGCGGCCTGGGCCTCGGACTTGCGGGCGGTCGCCGCCGTCACGGTGCCGGCGCCGCCGTCGGCATGGGTTTCAGCGTGCATCGATTGCAATCTCCCTCTTGTCCCCGAAGATGCCCTGTGGCCGGTAGACGAGCAAGAGGACGAGTCCCACGCCGACCAGGAGGAAGCGGACGGGGCCCACCTGGGTGGGCTCCATGAAGGGCAGGTAACCCGCCTCGACCGCGCCGCTGAGCAAGCCGTTGACCAGGACCAGCAGCACCCAGAAGATCATCGAGCCGACGACGGGGCCGAGGACGCGCGCCGCGCCGCCGAGGATGACGATCGTGTAGGCGAAGAAGGTGGTCTCGGTGCCGAAGATGTCGGGCTGCACCGAGGCGAACGCCAGGCCGTAGATGAAGCCGCCCAGCGAGCCGATGACGCCGCCCAGGATCAGCGACTGCATCTTGTACGAGAAGATGTTCTTGCCGAGGCTGCGCACCGCGTCCTCGTCCTCACGGATGGCCTTGAGCACCCGGCCCCACGGGCTCTTCATCAGCAGGTACACGATGAGGCAGGACAGGCCGATGAGCACCCAGCCGACCAGCAGCACCCAGGTCACCCGGTGGTTGAAGGTGAACCAGCCGAAGCCGTAGTCCCCCTCGGGGAGCGGGTTGAGCGCGTAGAAGCCCTCGGAGAAGCCGCGCTGGCCGTCGGAGCCGCCGAAGACGTCCTTGAACGCCACCGACCGGAAGACGAGCCGGATGATCTCGGCCGCGGCGATGGTGACGATGGCCAGGTAGTCGGCGCGCAGCCGCAGCGTCGGGATGCCGAGGACGATGGCCAGCAGGACCGCGGCCAGCAGGCCGACGCCGATGCCGATCCAGAAGGGCAGGCCGAGCACGGTGACGGTGACCGCCAGGCCGTAGCCGGCCACGGCCATGAACGCCGACTGCCCGAAGTTCAGCAGGCCCGTGTACCCGAAGTGGACGTTGATGCCGATGGCGGCGAGCGCGTAGAGCACCGTCTCGACGCCTACGGCGGCTTTGACGGTGGTGGAGATGATCGTTACCCAGTCCATGGTTCCCCCCGTCAGCCGATCCGCTCTCGGCGGCCCAGGATGCCCTGCGGCCGGAAGAGGAGCACGATGATGAGCACGGCCAGCGCGCCGACGCTCTTGAGTTCCGGCGGCACCCACAGGGTGGACAGCTGGATGAACAGGCCGACGATGAGCGAGCCGACGAGCGCGCCGAACGCGGTGCCGAGGCCGCCGAGCGTGACGCCGGCGAAGATGAGCAGCAGGATGTCCTGGCCCATCGTGTACTTCAGGTTCTGCGACAGGCCGAGCATGACGCCGGCCAGCGCGGCGATGGCGCCGCCCATGGTCCAGATGATGCGGATGACCCGGTCGACGTTGATGCCCGAGGAGGAGGCCAGCGCCGGGTTGTCGGCGACGGCGCGGGCCGCCTTGCCGGTGCGTGTGCGCAGCAGCGCGAAGCCGACCACGACGAGGACGAGCAGCTCGATGCCCATGGCGACGAAGTTCTTGGGCGCCGCCGAGATCGGCCCGATCTCGATGCCGGGCTGGGCGGTGTACTGGGCGTACGCCTCGCTCTGGCCGCCGAAGAAGATGAGGAAGACGTACCGCAGGAAGAGCGCCACGCCGATCGAGATGATCATCATGGCGATGGTGCCGGTGCCCCGCTTGCGCAGCTGTCCCCAGAAGAACCTGTCCTGCGCGTAGCCGAGACCGCCCGCGAGGATCACCGCGATCACCGCGGCGGGGATGAGGTGCAGGCCCATGCCGACGTTGACGGCGTAGGCCAGGATGGCGCCGAGCGTGACCAGCTCGCCGTGCGCGAAGTTGGTCAGGCCGGTGGTGCCGTAGATGAGCGAGAGGCCGAGCGCCGCGAGCGCGATGATGAGGCCCAGGTTGAGGCCCTCGAAGGCGAGCTGCGCCGCCTGCGTCCAGAAGCCGCTCTGGCCGGCCTCGTCCTCCGCGGGCTGCCCGGGAGCTCCCTTGGCCTGCAGCGCGAACAGGGCGGTTGACATGTTGCCCTCGTACACGCTCAGGGTGCGGACGTTGCTCCCGCCCCGGACCGCCGCGTTCTTGGGCAGCGTGGCGACATCCAGCGTGACCTTGTATCTGCCGGGCTTGTCCACCGGCACCTGCCACGTACCTTGCGCGTTACTGGTGACCGCCGCCACGGGTTGTCCGCTCTCGGTGGTCACGACGATCTTCACGCCGTTCACTGGCTGGCCTTGGAATGTGAGTGTCCCTCTCAGGCCCTGGTCCGCCGTGGCCGCGTGGGCCGGGGCGGTGAGCAGGAGGACGAGTCCACTCAGAAAGGCCGTGAACGCGATCACGGCTCTGCGCAATGGTGCTCCCTCTATAGGTCAAGGTGGGGTGGGTGCCCCTCCATCTCGACACGCGCGCATCGCAGGCACAACTGGATGCTGTTGCGGGAGCTTATTGCGGGAAGGAGTGCCTTACTATCGTCCGTCACCAATTAGTGACATGTGCGTGTCGCAGGCGTGAGCAAACAACGTAGCAGGTCAAGTGGTGAATAGCCGTTAACGTGACGCGCGCCGTGCGACGGGACGGTGACACGGCGCCGCCTGGGGCGGGGCCGCGGGCCGGTACTCCGGGCCCATAACAAGAACGAGCCCGAGGGGTGACCTTTGGGACCGTGCGGGGCTTCCCCGGCCTCACACGTTATCTACTCGGTCACCCCTGCGGGCTCTGCTCTGGCACAACGGTAGCGACCCACGGGCCCCCTGCGCAAAGGGAGACGTGAGCGCGTGGCGTTCAACGATCGCGCAACATGCAGGTCAAACGAGACGTGCAGACGAGTCGTCCCTGGTCGTCGGTGATCTCGATGTGGTACGTCGCCAGCGTCCGGCCGCCGTGCAGCCGCGTCGCCACGCCCGTCACGTGGCCGGAGGTGGCGGAGCGGTGGTGGGTGGCGTTGATCTCGATGCCGACCGCGATGCGCTCCGGGCCCGCGTGGAGCGCCGCGCCCACCGAGCCGAGCGTCTCGGCCAGCACCGCGGACGCGCCGCCGTGCAGCAGCCCGTACGGCTGCGTGTTGCCCTCCACCGGCATGCGGCCCACGACCCGCTCCGGGGCGGCCTCGACGAACTCGATGCCCATGCGGTGGGGGAGCGTCCCTTCGTGGACCGCGGTGAACATGCCGATCCCGGCGGGGTCCGCCTGCGCGGGCCCGGCGGGGTCCGCCTGCGCGGGCCCGGCGGGGGCCGCCTGCGCCGACTCGGCGGGGTCCGTCTGCGTCAAGAGGAGGCCTCCAGTCTTTCCGGCTGTGTTCAGAGCTCGGGTTTTCTGTCGCAGTCGCAGACTAGGCTGCGGGTGTGGCGAAAGTTGAAGTGACCCCCAGCCGACCGTGCCTGCTGCTGCTCGACGGGCACTCCTTGGCCTACCGCGCCTTCTACGCGCTGAAGGACGCCAACCTGATGACCACCGATGGTCAGCACACCGAGGCGGTCTACGGGTTCACGTCGATGCTGACCAACATTTTGCGCGACGAGCAGCCCTCGCACGTGGCCGTGGCCTTCGACCGGTCCGAGCCCACGTTCCGGCACGAGGAGTACTCCGCGTACAAGGCCAACCGGAGCGAGACCCCGGAGGACTTCCGCGGTCAGATGCAGCTCATCTACGAGCTGCTCGACACGCTGCGCATCCCGCACCTGTCCAAGGCCGGCTTCGAGGCCGACGACCTGATCGCCACGCTGGCCACGCGCGCCTCCGCCGAGGGCATGAACGTCCTCGTCGTCACCGGCGACCGCGACGCCCTCCAGCTCGTCGACGAGCGCGTCACCGTCCTCATGACCCGGCGCGGCATCAGCGACATGACCCGCTTCACGCCGGAGGCCGTCGAGGAGAAGTACGGCCTGACGCCCGTCCAGTACCCCGACTTCGCGGCGCTGCGCGGCGACCCCAGCGACAACCTGCTCAGCATCCCGAGCGTGGGGGAGAAGACCGCGGCCAAGTGGGTGCGCGAGTTCGGCTCCCTGACGGCGCTGGTCGACCGGGTCGACGAGGTCAAGGGCAAGGTGGGCGACAAGCTGCGCGAGCACGTCGCCCAGGTCCTCATGAACCGCCGGCTCACCGAGCTGCTGCGCGACGTGCCCCTGGAGGTCGAGCTGACCGACCTCAAGCAGGGCGTCTGGGAGCGCGAGGAGGTCAACAAGCTCTTCGACACCCTGCAGATCCGCGGCGAGCTGCGCGAGCGCGTCTTCAAGACGCTCGGCACCGGCGAGCGCGAGCCCGACCAGGGCTTCGAGGTCGAGACCGTCATCCTCGGCCCCGACCGGGTGGCCGGCTGGCTGGCCGCGATGCCCGCGGGCCGCGCCGGGCTCGCCTTCCGCGGCGCCTACGGCCGCGGCACCGGCCGCATCGACGCCATCGCGGTGGCCTCGCCCGACGGCACGGCCGCCCACATCGACCCGGTCAAGCTCACCGAGGCCGACGAGAGCGCGCTGCGCGCCTGGCTGGAGGACGAGAGCCGGCTCAAGGCCGTCCACGACGCCAAGGGGCCGATCCTCGCCCTGTGGGCGCAGGGCATGGCCCTGCGCGGGCTCTCCTGCGACACCGCCCTGGCCGCCTACCTCGCCATGCCGGGGCAGCGCACGTTCACGCTGGAGGACCTCGCCCGCCGCTACCTCAACCGCGACCTGCGGGCCGAGGAGGAGCCCGGCGGGCAGGCCGCGCTGTTCGGCGACGACGAGGACGCCCCGGCCAAGGACCTCGCGCTGCGCGCCCACGCCGTGCGCGAGCTGGCCGAGGCCCTGGAGGGCTTCCTGGCCGGGCGCGGCGGCACCCAGCTGCTGGCCGACGTGGAGCTGCCGCTGGTGACCGTGCTGGCCGAGATGGAGCGGGCCGGCATCGCCGTCGACAGCGCGTACTTCACCGGCCTGGAGGCCGAGTTCGGCGCCGCGGTCAAGCACGCCACCGAGGAGGCCCACCGGGTCGTCGGCGAGCAGTTCAACCTCGGCTCGCCCAAGCAGCTCCAGGAGATCCTCTTCGTCCGGCTCAACCTGCCCAAGACCAAGAAGATCAAGACCGGCTACAGCACGGACGCCGACCAGCTCGCCTGGCTCGTCACGCAGACCGAGCACGAGCTGCCCACGATCATGCTGCGCCACCGCGACCAGCAGAAGCTGCGCACCACCGTCGAGGGGCTCATCAAGGAGATCGCCGACGACGGGCGCATCCACACCACCTTCAACCAGATCATCGCCGCCACCGGCCGGCTGTCGTCGGAGAAGCCCAACCTCCAGAACATCCCGATCCGCACCGCCGAGGGCCGCCGCATCCGGCAGGGCTTCGTGGTGGGGGAGGGCTACGAGACGCTCCTCACCGCCGACTACAGCCAGATCGAGCTGCGCATCATGGCGCACCTGTCCGGCGACGAGTCGCTGATCGCGGCCTTCCAGTCGGGCCACGACTTCCACCAGGCCACCGCGGCGCGCGTCTTCGGGCTGCCGCCGGAGCAGGTCGACGGCGAGCTGCGGGCGCGCATCAAGGCGATGAACTACGGCCTGGCCTACGGGCTGTCCGACTTCGGGCTGTCCACCCAGCTCAACATCCCGGTGGCCGAGGCACGGGCGCTCAAGGAGGAGTACTTCCAGGAGTTCGGCGGCGTGCGCGACTTCCTGCAGGACATCGTCCGCCAGGCGCGCACCGACGGCTACACCGAGACCATCATGGGCCGCCGCCGCTACCTCCCCGACCTGACCAGCGACAACCGCCAGCGCCGCGAGATGGCCGAGCGGATGGCGCTCAACGCCCCCATCCAGGGCTCGGCGGCCGACATCATCAAGGTCGCCATGCTGCACGTCCGCCAGGCCATCGCCGAGGAGGGCCTGGCCTCGCGGATGCTGCTCCAGGTCCACGACGAGCTGGTGTTCGAGGTGGCGCCCGGCGAGCTGGAGGCGCTCAGGCAGCTCGTCTGCGACCAGATGAACGCCGCCTACCACCTGCGGCTGCCGCTGGAGGTCTCGGTCGGCGTGGGCCGCACCTGGGAGGACGCCGGCCACTGACCCACCCCCGGGCTCCCCGGAGGCGGTCCGTTCCGTGCGCGCTGCATGCGCGCCGTGCACGCCCTGTGTGGTTTATGCGCTCCGTGTGTGCTCCCTGTGCTCGTTGAGCTCCGTGCGCCTTGAGCTCCGTGCGCCTTGAGCTCCGTGCGCCTTGAGCTCCGTGAGCTTGGTGCGCGTCGTGCGCTTCGTGCGCTCGGCCGGGACGTCGGTGATCTCAGGGCGGCCATGCCGGGAGATCTCGAAGCGCCGGGCCGCCCGCTGTCCGAGCCGCGGCGAGCGCGCATGTCCGCGCCATGCGCGTGGCCGGGAAGGTCTCTGGCCCCGGGTGCTCGGCGGCCTGCGGGCGGCGCCCGGTGCCCGGTGTCCGCGTCCCCGGGTCCGGCGGGCAGTGGGTGTCCGGGCGGTCGGCGTCCGGGGCGGTCGGCATCCGGGGTGGTCGGCATCCGGGGGAGTCGGCGTCGGGGGAGTCCGCGGTCGGCGTCCGGAAGAGGTCCGAACCAAAGCGGCTGTCCGGTTGTCTGAGATAACGGGCGCCGCTTCCCTTCACGGCTGTTTCACCGGTATATGGCCGGGAAGTGGGGTCTCTGTACGGAGGGCCGTTCTCTGGGCGGCTCTGCACTACCCTGAAATTCAGGTCCCCCGAGTGCACGGGAGTTCTGTGCGGTCAGTCTCGTCCTTCCCCCCGATCGTCGGCCCCCTCCTCGGCGTCGCGAACGTCGTGGTGATGGCCGTGGCCGTCGTCGGGCTGACGGTCGTCCCCTCCTCCGGTGAGCCCGTCCCGAGCCCTCAGGCGGCTCTGGCGGCGCCGCCGACCGAGAAGCCGCCCCAGGACCCCTCCGCCCCCGCCGGAACGCCCTCACAGGCCCCCTCGCCGTCCTCGACGGCCGGGCAGCCGCCCGGGGTGGCGGCCACACCCGAGTTCGCCCGCCAGGTGAAGGCCAACGAGGCCGGCGTGGTCCCGGTGCTGATGTACCACCGCATCATCGCCAAGCGCCACGCCTCCATCGACCGCACCCCCAAGCAGCTCCGGCAGGAGCTGGAGACGCTGGCCAAGCGGGGCTACGTGCCGATCACGGCCGCCGAGTTCGCCACCGGCGACATCCGGGTGCCCGCCGGGCGCTTCCCCGTCGTGCTGACCTTCGACGACGGCCACGAGAGCCACTTCCGGCTGGACGCCTCCGGCAATCCCGTGCCCGACACCGCCGCCGGG
Source organism: Nonomuraea sp. 3-1Str (assembly GCF_031570565.1). Classification (NCBI taxonomy): domain Bacteria; kingdom Bacillati; phylum Actinomycetota; class Actinomycetes; order Streptosporangiales; family Streptosporangiaceae; genus Nonomuraea; species Nonomuraea sp. 3-1Str. The sequence goes on along the minus strand of NZ_JALHBK010000006.1, from coordinate 14,960 downwards.
GTCATCCTCGACGTGGCCCGGCGGTACCCGTCGTTCCGGCCCACGGCCACGTTCTGGGTCAACCGGGAGCCGTTCGGGCTGCGTGACGAGGCGGCCCAGGCGGCGGCCGTGCGCTGGCTGGTCGGCCACGGGTTCGAGGTGGCCAACCACACCTGGTCCCACCCCAACCTCGGTGTCCTGTCGAAGAAGAAGGTCCAGAAGCAGATCGGCAAGGTCCAGCGGATGCTGGAGAAGCTCGGCGCGGGCACCCCGCGGACGCTCGCCCTGCCCTTCGGGGTGGCGCCGCACCCGCGCGAGCTGGCCCGCACCGGGAAGTGGGACGGCACGCGCTACGACTTCGCGGGGGTCTTCCTGGCCGGGGCGGAGCCGTCGCGTTCGCCCTACGCGAAAAATTTCCCGCGTGGCGCGATCCAGCGCATCCAGAGCAACGGCAAGAAGGGCGAGTGCCGGAAGTGGTGCTCGCAGTACTGGCTGGAATGGCTGGACAAGCACCCCGGTGAGCGTTACGTCTCCGACGGCGACCCGGGTCGGATCTCCATCCCGTCGCGACTTCGAGGTAATATCGGCGCCAAGTGGAACGACCGTGTCAACGCCTATTGATCAGGCCGCGCGCGTCCCTTGGATTGACCCCATGCTCCTGGTCTCATATGCTGATCGCTGCGCTGTGGGCTCGCGCGCGCCTCAGACGGAGCGGGCTCGCGCTCGGTCACGTCGATGTCGTAACTCCTCGGCTTGATGCGGAAGAGGGCCTGCCGCGCGTCCGCCACATCGACATCCTGTCCGCGTTCGGAGCAATTCCACACATGACGTCCAGCACTGAGGCCACCTCGAGCACCCCGCAGGTAGCGGTCAACGACATCGGGTCCGAGGAAGCCTTCCTCGCCGCGATCGATGAGACCATCAAGTACTTCAACGACGGCGACATCGTCGAGGGCACCGTCGTCAAGGTCGATCGAGACGAGGTCCTTCTCGATATCGGCTACAAGACCGAGGGTGTCATTCCCTCGCGCGAGCTTTCCATCAAGCACGATGTCGACCCTGCTGACGTCGTGGAGGTGGGTGAGCACGTCGAAGCCCTGGTTCTCCAGAAGGAGGACAAGGAGGGCCGCCTGATCCTGTCCAAGAAGCGCGCTCAGTACGAGCGGGCTTGGGGCACGATCGAGAAGATCAAGGACGAGGACGGCATCGTCACCGGCACCGTCATCGAGGTCGTCAAGGGTGGTCTCATCCTCGACATCGGCCTCCGTGGCTTCCTCCCGGCGTCCCTGGTCGAGATGCGCCGTGTCCGCGATCTGCAGCCGTACGTCGGCCGCGAGCTCGAGGCGAAGATCATCGAGCTCGACAAGAACCGCAACAACGTGGTTCTGTCGCGCCGTGCCTGGCTTGAGCAGACGCAGTCCGAGGTTCGCCAGACGTTCCTCAACACCCTCCAGAAGGGTCAGGTCCGCAAGGGCGTCGTCTCCTCGATCGTCAACTTCGGCGCGTTCGTGGACCTCGGCGGCGTCGACGGCCTGGTCCACGTGTCCGAGCTGTCCTGGAAGCACATCGACCACCCCTCCGAGGTCGTCGAGGTCGGCCAGGAGGTCACGGTCGAGGTCCTCGACGTCGACATGGAGCGCGAGCGCGTCTCCCTGTCGCTCAAGGCCACCCAGGAAGACCCGTGGCAGCAGTTCGCCCGCACCCACCAGATCGGCCAGGTCGTGCCGGGCCGCGTCACCAAGCTGGTGCCGTTCGGCGCGTTCGTCCGGGTCGAGGAGGGCATCGAGGGCCTGGTCCACATCTCCGAGCTGGCCGAGCGCCACGTGGAGATCCCGGAGCAGGTCGTCCAGGTCGGCGACGAGATCTTCGTGAAGATCATCGACATCGACCTCGACCGCCGTCGCATCAGCCTCTCGCTGAAGCAGGCCAACGAGGGTGTCAGCGGCGCCGAGGTCGAGTTCGACCCGACGCTCTACGGCATGGCGGCGACCTACGACGACCAGGGCAACTACATCTACCCCGAGGGCTTCGACTCGGAGACCGGTGAGTGGCTCGAGGGCTTCGACAAGCAGCGCGAGGAGTGGGAGCGGCAGTACGCCGAGGCCCAGACTCGCTTCGAGGCCCACAAGAAGCAGATCGAGGAGGCCCGCAAGGCCGAGGCGGAGGCCGGCGAGGCCGCTCCCTCGACCTACACCGGCGAGTCCGCGGCTCCGTCGAGCAGCTCCTCCTCCTCTTCGGCTCCGGCCGGTGGCGCCCTCGCCTCCGACGAGGCGCTCGCGGCTCTGCGCGAGAAGCTCGCCGGCGGTCAGAGCTGAGGTAGCAGCCCGCGCGCAGGCAGGTCCTGACGCAGGCACGTTCTGGGGGAAGCCCCGCACGGATCATCCGTGCGGGGCTTCCCGCGTTCCGGCCCGCTTCCGCTCGCGGCCCTGGCCTTGAGAGCCTGCCCTCGCCCTCTCATCGATCCGCGGCACCACCACCGGCCCGGGCTCGTCCGCCAGGCCGCGTACGCGGTGAGAGCAGGAGTGATCGACGCGAGCCGCGTGCACTCTCGGGATCGGCTGCGCGCCGACTACCGCGAGCGGGGCTTCGCGCACCGTGGCGACGTCGCCGTCACGGGCGCACCCGGGCAGTGCGGCAAGGAGGGACCGGTCACCCGGGTCGGCCGCGGCAAACGGCCGGCCGAGGGCGGGCAAAGAGTCGGAAAAGCCATGCTCTAGCGTGATCGCCATGAAGGCGGCTCGGTATCTGTGCCGGCTGGCCTGGGCGCAGAAGGGCCGGGTCACGCTGGGCGCGGCGCTGGGAACCCTCTGGATGGTGAGCCTGACGCTCCCGCCGTACCTGCTGTCCAGGGCGATCGACGACGATCTGGCGCCCGGCTGGGTGCTGGTGCTGCTCGGCTCGGGCCTGGTCAACGCCTGGCTGGCGATGCTGCGGCACCGCACGATGACCAAGATCCGGATGGACGCCCACTTCCGCACCGTGCGCGCCCTGGTCGAGCAGATCAACAAGCTGGGCGCCGACCTGCCCAAGCGCGCTTCGACGGGCGACGTGGTGACGATCGGCATCGGCGACGTCATCACCATCGCCGCCTCGCTGACGGTGACCGGTCCCGGCGTGGGCTCGGTGATCAGCTACGGCGTGGTGGCGGCGCTGCTGCTGCAGGTCTCCGTGGTGCTGGCCGTGGTGGTGCTGCTGGGCGTGCCGCTGCTGGCGATCCTGCTCGGCCCGCTGCTCGGGCGGCTGATGAAGGTGCAGAACGGCTACCGCGAGAACCAGGGCAGGCTGGCAACCCGCCTGGTCGACCTGATCGAGGGCCTCCAGGTGCTCAACGCCTTCGGCGGCAAGGGCACCTACGCCGAGCGGTACCGCGCCGACTCGGCGAGCCTGCGTGAGCAGGGCTACCGGGTGGCGTCGCTGACGAGCTGGATCGGCGCGCTGGGCGCCGGATTGCCCGCCCTGTTCCTGGCCGCCGTCACCTGGCTGGGCGCCCGGCTGGCCGCCGACGGGGCGATCACGGTGGGCGAGCTGGTCGGGGTGTACGGCTACATCGCCGTGCTGGTGGTGCCGGTCTCCTTCTTCATCGAGGGCAGCTTCCAGATCAGCCACGGCCTGGTCGCCGCCCGCCAGGTCACCCGCTTCCTCGCGCTGCGCGCCGGGGAGCGTCCCCCGCCCGCCGGGCCGGACTTCGCGCCGGGGAGCCTGGTGGGGCTGGTCAGCGCCCGGCCCGAGGAGAGCGTGGCGCTGCTCGAAGGGCTGGGCGGGTTCGACGGCACCTCGCTGATCGCCGACCACGACGCCGCCCTGTTCGCGGGTACGCTGCGCGAGGTCCTTCAGGGCAGGGGCGAGGCCGGCGACGAGGCCATCCACCGGGCCCTGCACGTCGCCGCGGCGCAGGACGTGGTCGCGGGGCTGCGCCACGGGCTCGACTCGATGATCGAACCCGGCGGCCGCAACCTGTCGGGCGGCCAGCGCCAGCGCGTGCGCCTGGCCCGGGCGCTGCTGGCCGAGCCTGAGGTGCTGCTGGCGGTGGAGCCCACCTCCGCGCTGGACGCGCACACCGAGTCCCTCCTCGCGGGGCGGCTCCGTACGGCACGCGCCGGCCGTACGACGGTCGTGGCCACCACCTCGCCGTTGCTGCTCGCCCAGGCCGACCAGGTGCTGTTCATCGAGGACGGGCGGGTTGCCGCCTCCGGCACCCACCGCGAGCTGATGGAGTCCACCCCCGGCTACCGGTCGGTGCTCGGATGAACCGCGCCCTACCCGTCGCCGACCGCCGGCAGGTACGGCGGGCCGCCCTGCGCCTGGTCAGGCGAGACGTGCCGGGCTTCACCGCGACGCTGCTGCTCAACAGCCTCGCGGCGGCCGCCGCGCTGGTCAGCCCGTGGTTGCTGGGCCGCATCATCGACTCCATCAGCGCCGGAGGCACGGTCGACCTGCTCGCCGCGATCGCCGTGGGCGCGGCGCTGGCCCAGCTGGTCCTGTCCAGGTACGCCGAGAAGATCGGCACCCGCTTCAGCGAGCGGGTCCAGGAACGCATCCGCGCCGAACTGCTGGACCGCGTGCTGGCCCTGCCCGCCGCCACGGTCCAGCACATCCGCACCGGCGACCTGACCGCCCGCGGGACCACCGACGTGGCCGTCGTCGGCCGCACCCTGCGCGACGCCGCCCCCGCGATCCTCGTCTCGAGCCTGCAGGCGCTCTTCCTGATCGTCGCAGTCTTCCTGGTCGACCCGGTCCTGGGCGCCTGCGGCCTGCTCGCGCCGGCCGGCATCGTGGCCGCCTCCCGCTGGTACCTTCGCCGCGCCCGCGCCGCCTACCTGGAGGAGGGCGCCGCCCGCTCGGAGCTGGCCGAGCACCTGGCCGCCGACGCCGCGGGCGCCCGCACCATCGAGGCCCTGGGCCTGCAGGCCAAGCGCACGCGGGCGGCGGAGCGGGTGATCGAGCGCAGCCGGGCCGCCCAGCTGCGGACCCTCTTCCTGCGCGGCGTGCTCTGGCCCTCGGTGGAGGTCTCCTCGCTCCTGCCGCCCGTGCTGGTGCTGCTGCTCGGCGGGGTGCTCCTGGACCGCGGCCAGGTCACGCTGGGCGCGGTCGTCACCTGCGTGCTCTACCTGCGCCAGCTCGGCCAGCCGATCGAGACGATCCTGATCTGGCTGGAGCAGCTGCAGAGCAGCGGCGCCTCCTTCGCCAGGATCGAGGGCCTCGCGACACCGGCGCGAGAGGAGGTCGGCGCCGCGGCGCCGCGGGGCGACCGCATCGAGGCGCGCGGCGTGCACTTCGCCTACGAAGGCGGCGACGACGTGGTGTCCGGCGTCGATCTGACCGTGCGGCCCGGCGTGCGCCTGGCCGTCGTCGGCCCCTCGGGAGCCGGCAAGTCCACCCTGGGCAAGCTGCTGGCCGGCATCGACCGCCCCCGCCTGGGCACGGTCACCGTCGGCTCGGTGCCCGTCGCCGACCTCTCGCCCGACCGACTCCGCGAGCACGTCGTCCTGGTCACCCAGGAACAGCACCTGTTCCTCGGCACGGTCCGCGACAACCTGCTGCTGGCGGATCCGACGGCCGGCGACGACCGCCTGTGCGAGGCGCTGGCGGCGGTCGGCGCCGACTGGGTCGCCTCGCTCGACGACGAGCTGGGGTCCCGGTCGTCCGGCGCCGGCCTCGGCCCGGACCGGGTCCAGCAGCTCGCCCTGGCCAGGGTCATCCTGGCCGACCCGCACACCGTCATTCTCGACGAGGCCACCGCCATGCTCGACCCCCGGACGGCCAGGCGCGCCGAACGCTCGCTCGCCGCCGTCCTGGAGGGGCGGACCGTCATCGCGATCGCCCACCGCCTGCACACGGCCCGCGACGCCGACCGGGCGGTGGTCATGGACAACGGCCGGGTGGTGGAGGTCGGACCCCACGACGAGCTGGTCGCGGCGGGCGGGGTGTACGAGGCGCTGTGGAGGTCCTGGCACGGCTCGCGGAGCGTCGGCGCCGAACATCGGGACGCGGGCGCGAGCGTGGAGTGAAGGAGAGATTCGCGACCCGGCGAGGAGATCGCGGAACGGAATGTTCCGCATTGGTTCCTAGTGTGGGAGCCATGAAGCCATTCCTGATCGACGTTCCCGCAGCCGACCTCGACGACCTGCGCGACCGTCTGCACCGCACCCGCTGGGCCGCGCAGTTGCCCGGCGGCTGGAGCAGGGGCGTCCCGGTGGACTACCTGCGCGACCTGGCCGCGTACTGGGCCGACGGCTTCGACTGGCGGGCGCAGGAGGCGCGGCTCAACGAGTGGCCGCAGTTCACCACAGACATCGACGGACAGACGATCCACTTCGCGCACGTACGCTCCCCCGAGCCCGGCGCGCTGCCGCTGCTCCTCACCCACAGCTGGCCCAACTCCGTCGCCGAGTTCCTGGAGGTCATGGGCCCGCTCACCGACCCCCGCGCCCATGGGCTCGACCCCGCCGTCGCCTTCCACGTGGTGGCGCCTTCCCTGCCCGGCTTCGGCTTCTCGCCGTTCCCCGAGCCCGCCGACGAGCGGATGTGGAGCATCGAGCGCGTGGCCCGTACCTGGGCCGAGCTGATGAGCCGGCTGGGTTACCGGCGCTACGGCGCGCACGGCAACGATGCCGGGGCCCTGGTGACGCCCCGGCTGGCCCTCCTGGATGCCGAGCACGTGATCGGCTCGCACATCACGGCCGGTCTCGGCATCCCCACCGGCGACCCGGCCGAGCTGGAGGGGGCCGGCGCCGAGGAGCTGGCGGAGCTGGCGGAGCTCGGACGGGCGATCGCGGGCCAGAGCGGCTACGGCCCGTACCTGGCGGCCCGGCCGCAGACCCTCGCCCACGGGTTCGCCGACTCGCCGGTGGCGCAGCTCGCGTACCTGGTGGAGAGGTTCAAGGAGTTCGACGGCTGGCCCACCGGCGACGTGGCCGAGCCGATCGGACGCGACCTGCTGCTCGTCAACGCCGCCCTCTACTGGCTGACCGGCACCGGCGGGTCGTCGTCGTGGACCTACTACGACGGGGCGGCCGGGATGCCGATCGACCAGACGGCCGTGCCGACCGGCGTGTCCCACACGACCCTCCCGCTGATGCGGCGCGTCGCCGAACGCAAGAACAAGATCATCCACTGGGGCGGTCACCGGAGCCCCAGCCACATGGTGGCCATGGCGGCGCCGGAGTCGCTGGTGGAGAGCCTGCGGACGTTCTTCGGCATGCTCGCCTGACGGGCAGGACCGCGGACAGCCGGGCCGTCGGGGCGGCTGGGCCCGGGAGCGTTCGCGGGACCGTGCACGGAGCCAGGGGCCTCGGCTAGGGTGCTGGGCGTGGAGATCCAGCGGGCCGAGGAGGCCGACGCGGGTGAGATTCTCACGCTGCAGCGGGCGGCGTACGTCACCGAGGCCCAGCTCTACGGCGATCCGTTCATCCCGCCCCTCGTGGAGTCCCTCCAGCAGGTCCGTGAGGCCATCCGCGACGGCGTCGTGCTCAAGGCCGTCGACGCGGGGCGGGTCGTCGGGTCCGTGCGCGGCCGCCTGTCCGGCGCGACCTGCCGGGTCGGGCGGCTCGTCGTGGCCCCCGACCGGCAGGGCGAGGGGCTGGGCACCGCCCTGTTACGTGCGCTGCACGAGCAGGTGCCGGAGGCGTCGGCGTTCGACCTGTTCACCGGCCACCTGTCCGACGGCAATCTGCGGCTCTACCGCCGCCTCGGCTACCGGGAGACCCGCCGCGAGCGCATGGACGATCATCTGACGCTGGTCCATCTGCGGCGGTGAGCGCGGAGGAGGAGGCTGGATAGGCTGTGCGGGTGCTGAAGATCGGACTGACCGGCGGCATCGGGTCGGGCAAGAGCGAGGTGTCGCGGCGGCTGGCCGCCAGGGGCGCCGTGGTGATCGACGCCGACAAGATCGCCCGTGAGGTCGTCGAGCCGGGCACGCCGGGGCTGGCGCGCGTGGTGGCGGCGTTCGGCGAGGAGGTGCTGCGGCCCGACGGCTCGCTCGACCGGGACAAACTGGGCTCGATCGTCTTCCACGACCCCGACCGGCTCGCCGCGCTCAACGCGATCGTGCACCCCCTCGTGGGGGAGCGGGTCGCGGAGCTGCAGGGGCAGGCGGCCGAGGACGCGATCGTGGTCTACGACGTGCCGCTGCTGGCGGAGAACAAGCTGGCTCCGATGTACGACGTGGTGATCGTCGTGGACGCCGCCGACGAGGTCCGCGTCGCCCGCCTGGCCGAGCACCGGGGCATGCCCGAGAGCGACGCCCGGGCCCGCATCGCCGCGCAGGCCGGACGCGACGAGCGGCTCGCGATCGCGCACGTCGTCATCCCGAACGAGGGGACGCTCGACGAGCTGGAGACCAGGGTGGCCGAGGTGTGGGACGACCTCCTGCGCCGGGCATCCCGCGGCTGACGGGACAGGCGTTCCCGCCGGGACGGGGATGTCCGCCGCCCGGGGCCGACGATCGTGAGCCGGGGGCCCGGAGCCGGCGCGAACGACGCTGTTCACCGCGTCGGTAGGATGTGCGGGAGTTCGGTTCGGGGAGCGGGGCGGGTACATGACGGTCGGGCACACGGGCCAGGACGATGCCGGAGCTCGGGGCGTTCGCCCGGCGCCGGATCGGCCGGAGCTGCGGGCCGACTGCGGGAGCTGTTTCGCCCTGTGCTGCGTGGCCCTGCCGTTCGCCAGGTCCGCGGACTTCGCCGTCGACAAGGGCGCCGGCCGGCCCTGCCACAACCTCCAGGACGACTTCCGGTGCGGCATCCACCAGCACCTCCGCCAGGAGGGGTTCCCGGGCTGCACGGTGTACGACTGCTTCGGCGCGGGTCAGAAGGTCTCCCAGACCACCTTCGGCGGGCAGGACTGGCGGAGCGCGCCGGGCACGGCCGGGCGGATGTTCGAGGTGTTCCCCGTCGTGCGGCAGCTCCACGAGCTGCTGTGGTACCTCACGGAGGCGCTGGCGCTGCCCGATGCCGCGCCGGTGCACGACGAGGCGCGGCGGGCGCGGGACGAGATCGACGCGCTCACCCGGCTCGGCCCGGAGGAGCTGACCGGGCTCGACGTGGCCGCGCGGCACGCCCAGGTCAACCCGCTGCTGCTGCGCGTGAGCGAGCTCGTACGAGCTCCCGCGCGGGCGGCCGGGCAGCCGGCCGGACAGGGGCGTGACCGCGGTAAGGACCGGCGGGGCGCGGACCTCATCGGGGCCCGCCTGCGGGGAGCCGACCTGCACGGCGCCGACCTGCGGGGCGCCTACCTCATCGGGGCCGACCTCAGGGGAGCGGACCTGAGGCTGGCCGACCTGATCGGAGCCGACCTCAGAGGGGCCGACCTCGCCGGGGCCGACCTCAGGGGCAGCGTCTTCCTGACCCAGCCGCAGCTCAACTCGGCCCGCGGCGACGTCGCCACGAAGATCCCGCGGGCGCTCACCCGTCCCGCCCACTGGGGCGCGGAGGAGGCCGGACGCACGGGCGGCCGCGCCAAGCGGCAGGACGGGCCGTCCACCGGGCAGGGCAGGCCGTCCAAGGGCGGGCCCGTACGGCGCCGTGGCGGGCGGCCGAAGGGCCGGGGCGGCAACGGGAAGGGCTGACCCCGCCAGGCCCTGACGGGGCCCCTCAGGCCCCGGAAGGGGCCCCGATCCCGCGAGCCCCCACCAAGGCTTCTCAGGCGCCGCCACGGACCGCGGTCCCTTGCGAAGCAGGCCCCGTCAGAGACCCGCCCGGTCAGAACGGGATGTCGAGCGGCACGGGGCGGACGTCCGGCAGGTACGGGTCCAGCTCGCCCGGCTCGAACCGCGACATCCCGATCACGTGCCAGAACTGCCCCGCCACCTCCCCCTCCACCTTGTACCGGCCACCCGGCGACAGCGCCGCCCATCCCTCCGGTAAACCGAGCAGCGTGGCGTGGCGGCTCTCGCCTCTCCACAGGATCACCACGCCGTCGTCCCCGGCCGTGGCCAGCAGGTCCGGGTCGGACGGGCTGTAGGCGACCGACCACACCCGCCGCGTGTGCCCCTTCAGCGAGTGGAGCAGCCGCCCGGTGATCGTGTCCCACACGCGTACGGTCAGGTCGTCGCCGCCGGTCGCGAGGCGCTCGCCGGTGAGGTCGAAGGCGACGGACCACAGCCGCCCCGTGTGCTCCTCCAGGGTGTGCCTGAGCACCGGCTGCCAGGGCTGGCCGGGCCGCAGCTCCCACACCCGGGCCGTGCCGTCGTTGCTGGCGCTGGCCAGGTAGCGTCCCGACGGCGAGAAGACGACCGCGTACACCCGGTCGGTGTGCCCTTCGAGGGTGGCCACCCGGCCGCCGGACTCGACGTCCCAGACGCGGACCAGCCGGTCGTCGCAGCCCGTCGCCACGTACCGGCCGTCCGGACTGAACGCGATCGAGCGGACCCGGCCCCGGTGGTCGGCCAGGTCGCTGACCAGGCGGCCGGTCGCGCGGTACCACACGCGCACGCTGTCGTCGTCGTTGGCCGTGGCCAGGAGCGTGCCGTCCGGGCTGAACGCCTCGGCCCACACGTGGTCGGTCTCGACGTTGAGCTCGCGCTCGTACTCGCCGGTGATGGCGTTCCAGAAGTGCACGCCGCCGTCGTTGCTGGAGGTGGCGAGCACGGGGCCGGCCGGTGAGAACAGCGCGGAGACGAGCCGGTCCGCGGTGCCCGTGAACTCGCGCAGCCGCCGCCCCGTGGCCGCCTCCCACACGCGTACGACACCGTCGTTGCCGCTGGTGGCGAGCATGGTGCCGTCGGCGCTGAAGCGGACCGAGGAGATGCGCCTGCCGTGGCCGCGCAGGACCCGCTGGCACTTTCCGGTCGGCGGGTCCCACAGGCGCACGGTGCCGTCGTTGCTGCTGGTGGCGAGCTGCTGGCCGTCGGGGCGGTAGGCGAACGGCCAGACGGAGCTGCGGTGACCGGTCAGCTCGACGCGTGCCGTGCCGCCCGTCTCCTGGAGGCGGACGACGCCGCCGGAGTCACCGCTGGCGAGGGTGCGACCGTCGGGGCTGAACGCCACCTGGTAAACGCTCGCGGAGTGGACCGTGTGCATGCCCCGCGGCTCGGCCGCGACCGGGTCCCACAGGCGGACGGCGCCGGCCGTGTCGCCGGTCGCGAGCAGCGTGCCGTCGGGGGAGAAGGCGACGCAGTAGACGGACCCGGCGTGGCCGGTGAGCGTGCCGCGCAGCGTCCACGTCGCGGTGTCCCACAGGCGTACGGCCCCCGCCTCGTCGCCGGTGGCCAGCAGGCGGCCGTCCGGGCTGTGGACCGCCCGGTAGACGGAGCCGCCATGGCCGTCGAGGGTGGCCACCACGTCGCCGGTGCCGAGGTCCCAGACGCGCACCACGCCCGCCGAGTCGCCCGTCACCAGCTCCGCGTGCCCGAACGAGGCCGTGTAGATGGGCGCCTGGTGCCCGGCCAGGCGGTGCGCCTCGCGGCCCGTGGCGGTCTCCCAGACGCGGACGATCCCGTCGCCGCCGCCCGCGGCCACCAGCTCGCCGCCGCGGCTGAGCCGTACCGGCCACACCCCGTCGGGGTGGCCCTCCAGCCGGCGCAGCAGTGTGCCGGTCACGGCGTCCCACAGCAGCACGACGCCGTCGCTCGCGCCGGAGGCGAGCAGGTCGCCGGCGAAGGAGACGGCGTAGACGCGGCCGTGGTGGCCCTGCAGGGTGCGCGCGGGGGAGCCGCCCACGCAGAGCAGCACGCCGCCGTCCTCGTTGCCGATGGCGATCGTCGTGCCGTCGGGGCTGTAGGCGATGGGCTCGGGCAGCCGGCTGGTCTGGAAGTGGTAGCCGTACGGGACGCCGATGGCGGCGGGCGCGAGCTGGGTCTCGACCGGCGTGCCGGGCACCACGGCGGCGCCCGGCAGGTCCGGCAGCGTGCCGGTGACATGGATGAGCGCCGCCCGGTGCCAGCGGGCGCCCTCGGCGGTCACGTCGCTCAGGTCGGTGTGGATGAGCCGGGCGCCGGACAGGTCGGCGCCCCGCAGGTCGGCCCCGGTCAGCAGGGCTCCGTCGAGCCGGGCCCCGGTGAGCCGGGCGTCGCGCAGCACGGCCTTGGACAGGTTGGTGCGGGCGAGCGTCGCCTCCGACAGGTCGGCGCCGGTCAGGTCGACCTCCTGCAGGTCGCGCTCCGACAGGTCCTCGCCCTTGAAGTTGGCGCCGCGCAGGTCGGCCTGCGCGGGGGTGCGCAGCCGTCCCGCGATCTTGACGGCGTTGGCGCCGGCGTGGTGCCCGGGGGGCGGGTCGTTCAGCCATGCCCGCAGGGCCCGTACGTCGGCCAGGTCGCACAGGAACTCGACGCTCAGCGGCGTCAGCGGCCCCCGCGCCAGCGTCACCGGGTCGTCGAGGGTGTCGGCGACGTGCCGGGCCACCAGCCACTCCATGACCGAGGAATGGATGAACCCGAACATGCCCTCCTCGGTGCGGACCAGCAGGCTGCCCGAGCCCATCGCGTACGCGGCGTGCGCGGCCGACAGCTGGCCGCCGGCCAGGTCCGTCAGCGTCTCGGCGAACTCCGTCAGCTCCTCCACGCCGAGCAGCGCCTCGCCCGCCTCCCACAGGCGCAGCGCCAGCGCCGTCACCGCCTGCCACAGCTCGGCCAGGGTCAGACCGGAGGCCGAGCCGGGCAGCGCCGTCCGCCGCTCCTCGAACATCAGCCACGACGTCAGGATCTCCTGGTAGAGCAGGGCGGGGCTGGTGGTGTGGCGGGCCCGGACCACGGTGCGCAGCCGCTCGGCGTCGAGGTCGGCGATGAAGCTCAGCATGCGCGGGTTCTGCGCCAGGTCGAGCAGGTCCTCGATGCTCTCCAGCAGCGACATGCGCGCCGCCGCCTCGTCGCCGTCGTCGTAGCGGTTGACCAGGTAGGAGTTGATCTGGTCGCGGGAGAAGTTCTCGACGGCGAGCAGCCGCCGCTGGGGCAGCACCCCGACCATCTCGCCGAGCGAGCGCAGCACCTGCCCGTGCGACCTGAAGTGCTGGGTGCGGCTGGCGACCACGATCTTCGCCTTGTCCTCGGCCGCGGCGAGCAGCGTCGCCAGGTGGTCGGCGGCCCGGTCGTAGGTGAGCCGGGCGACCAGCTCGTCGAAGCCGTCGAACAGCAGCACGATGCGGCCCTGCCGGAGCAGGTAGCGGAACGCCTTGAGGTCGATGAGCTCCTCGCCGTGGGTGGCCAGGTGGGCGGCCACGAGCGCGTCCACCGAGTGTGCCTTGTCCAGCGCCCGCAGCTCGATGAAGATCGGCGTCAGGTGGGGAAGCTCGGCCGGGATGCGCCGGGCCAGCTCGCGCAGCGCGAACGTCTTGCCGTGGCCGAAGTCGCCGAGCAGCAGCATGAACCGGCCGTGGTCGCTGGTGAGCAGCCGCATCAGCTCGTCGGTGAGCCCGTCCTTGACCGGGTGGCCGGGCCGGTCCAGCTCGCGGTAGCGCTGGGGGACGTACAGCCCCGGCGGGTAGCGGCGGTCGCCGGCCAGCCGGGCGGTCTGCTCGGCCACGTACCCGGACAGGTCGAGCAGGCCCTGGAACTCGGTGAAGCTGCGCAGCAGCACCCCTCTGCGCAGGAACGCGTCGCGCAGCGCGCGCTCGGGCGGCGGCCCCTGGTAGACCAGCTCGCCCTGCAGCCCGGCCGCGTGCGCCTGCCGGGCGAACGCCTCGGCGGCGGCCTCGTCGATCCGGCCCACGTGCGCGCCGATCATGGTCAGCCGGACGAACCCGTCGTCGGGGTGGGTGACGACGACGTGCGTGGGGAAGCGGCGGATCCGCGCGCGCTCGTGCCGGGCCTCGCACACCTCGGCGATCCGGTCGAGCAGCAGCTCGACCGGGCTGGGCTCGCGCTCCGGCGGCTCCTGGCGGGGCCGCGGCACCTGGGGGGTCTCGCCGGTGAACGGGGCGCGGGCGGCCCGCCAGCTCCGCGAGTCCCGCCGGGGCTCCTGGTCGGGCACCCACGTGCGGACGCCGCCGGGCATGATCTCGACGACGTGGTGGCGGCCCGGCCGGGGCGCCACCACACCCCCCTCGCCGTTCTCCTCCGGGCCGTGGGCGCGGCCGGCGCCGTGGAAGAGCAGGTTGAGCCGGTGCGACAGCAGGCGGTCGAACATGGGCGCGTCGCGCAGCGCCGACGGCGGGTGGCCCATCGCGCCGAGCCGCAGCCACTGGCTCTCCTCGTACGGCCGCAGCCGCTCGGCGAACCAGGCCGCCTGCGCCTCGCCGAGCTGCGCGTACGCGTCGCGCTCCAGGTGGCTCATGGCCATGGTGGAGTTGAGCCCGGCCACGACCACCTTGAGGTCGGGCACCTGGAACAGCGTCCACGGCTGCCCGCCGTCGAAGACCCGGTCGTCCAGCCCCTGGTAGACCTCGTCGAACAGCCCGGCGAAGTGGCGCCACTTCGGCCAGTACGGCGGCTGCGGGCTGACGTCGTCGGCCTCGCAGGTCATGAAGTAGGCGCTGGCGGCGGCCTTGGTGACATCGCGCGGGCCCGGCACGAGGATGAGGCGGTGCGGCTCCAGCCCGAGCAGCAGCCGCAGGTCCGTGACGAACCGGGTGGCCTGGCCGAACTGCCCGAGACTGCCCGACTCGGTCAGGTCGCCGCTGACCACGATGAGGTCGGGCCGTGGCATGCCCCGGTCGTACATGGAGGTGAGGTCCGCCCAGATGCGCGCCTGCATGTCCTCCGGAGTGAACGGCTCGCCCGGGTCGGGCAGCGCCCGGCCGAAGCGGGGACCGCCGACGTGCAGCACGCTGAGCGACTCCCGCCGGTGGTCGGGGCCGGTCGCGGGCGGGAACTTGGGGGCGGTCACCGGCGTGCGGCGGGCCCGGGAGCGCTCGGCCGGGGCGGCCCCCGGCCCCCCCCCCGCCCGGGGGGGGGGGGGGGGAGAAGCCTCAAACCCCATCCCCACAAAGGACCTTTGTCTTCGTCTTTTCCCTTTTAAAAAAAAAAACAATACAAACAGCCCCTACCCCTTCATTCCGCGTCTGCCACTGCTCATTACCTACGAGCCACTAGCCCATTCCTTCTACCCCCC
>NZ_JALHBK010000069.1:0-981 GCF_031570565.1 Nonomuraea sp. 3-1Str | reverse complement strand
CTAGGGCCTGTTTTGTGGATCTCATAAGAGCCATAGCAGCAGGCAGGCGATGGTGACACCTGCCTGGTAGTGAACGGCGAGCTTGTCGTAGCGGGTGGCGATGCCTCTGAACTGTTTGAGCCGGTTGAAGCAGCGTTCGACGACGTTGCGACGCTTGTAGCGGGCCGGGTCGAACGCGCAGCGCCGGTGCCCTCGATGAGCTCGCCCGGCCAGCTGGTCGGCGCGTTCAGGGATGGTCGCGCCGATGCCCCGCCGACGCAGATAGGTGCGGATGGCCCGGGAACTGTAGCCCTTGTCGGCGATGACATGCTCCGGTCGGGTGCGGGGCCGGCCCCGACCGAGCCGAGGGATGCGAAGGGCCGCCATCACTTGGGTGAATTGGGTGCAGTCGTTGATGTTGCCGCCGGTGACGACGAAGGCCAGCGGCAGACCGCGCCCGTCGGTGGCCAGGTGCAGCTTGGTGGTCAGTCCCCCGCGCGAGCGCCCGAGCGCCTGACCGCCTTGATCCCCAACGTGGTGATTCGTCCCTGCCCGGTTCCCCCTTTGCGAGCGCCCGCGGCGTGCTGATGGGCCCGCACGATGGTCGAGTCGACGCACACCGCCGACCAGTCCACCGCGCCTGCCGCATCGTCATGAGCCTGGACATGCTCCAGCAGCCGCTGCCACGTCCCGTCCGCAGACCAGCGACGGAACCGCTGATAGATCGTCTGCCAGGGGCCATACCGTTCAGGGATGTCCCGCCAGTCGGCACCGGTGCGGATCTTCCACACGATGCCGTTGAGGACCTGGCGGTGGTCCCGCCAGCGGCCACCCCGCCCCGGATTGGCCGGTAGCAGCGGCACGATACGTTCCCATGCAGCGTCCGTTAACTCATGGCGACGAACCATGTACCCATCGAGCCACACCCGAGCTCACCACGCTGCCCGAATCGGCGAATCCGGCGGCTGAACACGCCTCCTGATCCACAAAACACTGCCTAGG
>NZ_JALHBK010000068.1:0-1007 GCF_031570565.1 Nonomuraea sp. 3-1Str | reverse complement strand
GCCGGACTGGACCGCCTGGCCAAACTGCCCAGCGTGGTCAGCGTGACCGAGGACCGGCCGGTCCCGCCGGTACTGGCCGAAAGCGTCCCACTGATCGGCGCCGACAAGACCAGAGCCGCGGGCAAGACAGGCGCCGGCAGCGTGGTCGCCGTGCTGGACACCGGCGTCGCGGTCAACCACCCCTTCCTCAAAGACCGAGTACTGGAGGAGGCCTGCTTCTCCCCCATCGACGCCGACTACTCCTCCACCAGCCTGTGCCCCGACGGCACCGCCCAACAGGAAGGACCCGGCGCCGCCGACACCGACCAAGGCCCCTGCGCCGACCCCGCACTGGACTGCGACCACGGCACCCACGTGGCCGGCATCGCGGTCGGCGACGGCACCGGCGTCACCGGCGCCCCACCCGCCGGCGTCGCACCCGGCGCCGAACTCGTCGCCATCCAGGTGTTCAGCAAGTTCACCTCCGAAGACCTGTGCGGAGCGGGCGCCGCCCCCTGCGTGCTCAGCTTCACCAGCGCCCAACTCGCCGGCCTGGACAAAGTCCTGCAACTCAAAGACGAAGGCGTCCCACTGGTAGCCGCCAACCTCAGCCTCGGCGGCGGCCAATACACCGCCGCCTGCGACGGCGACCCCCGCAAAACCGCCATCGACAGCCTGCGCACCGCCGGCGTGGCCACCGTGGTCGCCGCCGGCAACGACGGCTACGGCACCGCCGTCGCCGCCCCCGCCTGCGTCTCCTCGGCCATCACCGTCGGCGCCACCACCGACCAGGACAGCATCGCCCCCTTCAGCAACCGCGGCACCCTACTGGACCTCCTCGCCCCCGGCGTGTCCATCATCTCCTCCATCCCCGGCAACAAATGGGCCTCCCTCAACGGCACCTCCATGGCCGCCCCGCACGTCACCGGCGCCCTGGCCGTCCTGCGCCAGGCCATGCCCGACGCCACACTGACCCAACTCGAAACCGCCCTCAAAACCACCGGCAAACCCATCGCCTACAACGGCGT
>NZ_JALHBK010000067.1:0-1261 GCF_031570565.1 Nonomuraea sp. 3-1Str | reverse complement strand
CTAGTGCTGTGACCGGAAATGATCGCCGGGTTGGGTGAGGTTCAGGCTGCGGGTGCGAGGGGTCGGCCGCCCCAGCGGATGCCTTTCTCGCTGCGGATGCGGGCGCGTTCGCGGCGTTGAGCGGCCAGCACGTCGGGATGGCGGGCGTGGGCGTTGCGCCAGCGCAGGTAGGCATGCAGGACCCGGGTCTGGACCGTGTGGTTGGGGTGGTCGGAGTTGGCCAGGGTGAACTGGCGCAACGGTCCGAAGTGCGCCTCGATCGGGTTGGCCCAGGAGGCATACGTGGGAGTGAACAGCAGCCTGACCTTGTTCTTCTTCGCCCAAGTGCGGATGCGCCAGTTCTTGTGCGCCGACAGGTTGTCCAGGATGACGTAGATCGGGGCGCCGTCCGGGCGGGCAGCGCGGATCGAGCGTAGGGCGGCCCAGGTGTGGTCGATGCCCTTGCGGGCTCGGTTGACGCCCCATAACAGGTCGTCGCCGACGGAGTAGCAGCCGTGGAAGTAGGTGACGCCGTGGGTGCGGTGGTAGGTGGCCGGCAACCGGTCCGGCTCGCCCGCAGGAGCCCAGCCTGTTCCGGCGGTGGGGCGGATCCCTAAGGGTCCGAACTCATCGAAGGCGAAGGTGCGCTCGGGCCGCTGGGTCAGGGCGTATTCGATCTCGTCCAGCTTGGCGTCGAAGTCGGGGTCCGGGGAGTCTTTCCAGGTCTTGGTGCGCTGGAAGGTGACGCCGTGCCGGTGCAGCAGGGTGCGTAACGCCTCCCGGCCGATGGTGATCGTGCGGCCGGGCAGTCGGCGCAGATAGTGCAGGAGTTTGCGGATGGACCAGCGGGTGAACGGCTGGCCCAGCTTGCTCGGGCGGGTGGTGGCCGTCTTGGCGACGAAGGTTTCGTCGTCAGGACTCAGCAGGCGGGGACGGCCTCCCGCCCACTGAGGGTCCAAGCAGGCCAGCCCGATCTCATTGAAGTGGTGGATCACATCGCGAACGGTGTCCTCGTCGGCTTGGACCAGCCGGGCGATGACCGGCACCGTGTTGCCGCCGGCCGAGGCCAGCAGGATCATCGCCCGCCGATAACGCACCGTGCTCATGGTGCCGCGCCGCACGATCCGTTGCAGCTTCTGCCCCTCTTGGTCCGTGAGCCTGCGGACCTTGACCGGTTGTGTCACCTGGCCCCCCGAGCGCCGATCGAACGTGATCAGCACCATCCAACCGGCAAGGGCGCTCTACACGCCAACCCGGCGATCATTTCCGGTCACAGCACTAG
>NZ_JALHBK010000066.1:0-1821 GCF_031570565.1 Nonomuraea sp. 3-1Str | reverse complement strand
CCACCAAAACCCGAGCCAACCGATTAGCCCACCCATTCAACTCCCCATACGACAACTCCACCCCACCCACCACCAACGCCACCCCACCAGGAACCCGCCCAGCCTGAACCTCAAACAAACCACCAAAAGTCTGCTCGGGAACGGCGAGCTCGTTCTCGTGCTGATCGGCCACGAGCCGGCGCCATTCGCCGTCGTCCAGCACATTGAGCCGGCTCATCGGCGTGCCGGGGTCGTCCACCACCTGCGCCAGAACACGCAGGAACCGCGTGACGAGCATGTCCGCCGTGGCCTTGCCGAACATGTCGACGGCGTATTCCAGCGTGCCGTGCAGGCCCGCGGGCCGCCCGCCGTCGTCGAACCGCTCGGCCACCTCCATCGAGAGGTCGAACTTGGCGGTGCCTGTTCTGAGGACTTCCGTCTCGACGGCGAGACCGTCCAGGTCCGGGCGGGGTTCGGCGTTGTTCTGGAAGGCCAGCATCACCTGGAAGAGCGGATGCCGTCCCAGCATGCGCGAAGGGTTGAGCATCTCCACCAGATTCTCGAACGGAAGGTCCTGGTGGGCGTAGGCCTCCAGGTCCACCTCGCGTGCCCGGCCCACCAGCTCCCTGAAGCTGGGATCGCCACCGGTGTCCACGCGCAGCACCAGGGTGTTGACGAAGAACCCGACCAGATCGTCGAGCGCTTCGTCGATGCGGCCGGCGATCACTGTGCCCACCGGGATGTCGGTTCCCGCACCCATCCGGGTGAGCAGCGCCGCCAGGGCGGCGTGCACCACCATGAAGACCGTGGCGTGGCTCTTCCTGGCCAGGCGCAGCAGGCCGCGATGCACGTCGGCGTCGCACTCGAACCGCAGCACCTCGCCTCGGGAGCCGGAGCCCTCCGGCCGGAGCCGATCAGCGGGAAGCCGCAGCTCCTCGGGAAGGCCGGCCAGCTTGCCGGCCCAGTACTCCCGTTGCCTGCTGATCAGGCTGCCGGGGTCGTCCTCGCGCCCGGACAGCTCGTGCTGCCACAGCGCGTAGTCGGCGTACTGCACGGGCAGGGGCGCCTGGTCGGGGCCGGTGCCGCGGCGGCGCGCGAGGTAGGCCTGGGACAGATCATCGAGGAGGGGCGCCACCGACCAGCCGTCGCAGGCGATGTGGTGAACGACGAGCAGCAGCACATGGTCGTCAGGGGACACGGTGAAGAGGGACGCGCGCAGTGGCGGTTCGGCCGCCAGGTCGAACCCGCGGACCGCCGCCTGCCCGAGCGCCTCGGTCAGCGACGCCTCGTCCACCGTGACCTCGACCAGCCGCGGGCGGGCTGCGGCCAGGCTCAGGACCCGCTGGGCCGGGACACCGTCGACATCCGGGAAGACCGTCCGGAGGCTCTCGTGCCGGGCCACGACATCGCACAACGCCGCATCCAGCGCGCCGACGTCCAGCCG
Source organism: Nonomuraea sp. 3-1Str (assembly GCF_031570565.1). Classification (NCBI taxonomy): domain Bacteria; kingdom Bacillati; phylum Actinomycetota; class Actinomycetes; order Streptosporangiales; family Streptosporangiaceae; genus Nonomuraea; species Nonomuraea sp. 3-1Str. Next base: position 398 of record NZ_JALHBK010000066.1, on the reverse strand, counting down.
CCCCCTCATCCGCAGCGAGATCGGCACGTTGTACGTCGCGACGTCCGTCCCCAGGCGGTCCAGGAACCACAGCCGATGCTGCGCGAACGACAGCGGGACGGCCTCGGCGCGCGGGCGAGGAGCCAGCACGGTCCCCGAGGCCCCGTCGCCGGCCGCGAGCCCCCGGGCCAGATCCGCGGCGGTCGGGCGGTCGAAGACGGCTCCGACGGAAAGTCCCGCCCCCAGCGCGGCGCGTACGCGGCTGACCAGTTTCGTGGCCAGAAGCGAGTCTCCGCCGAGGTCGAAGAAGTTGTCGTCGACGCCGACCCGCTCCAACCCGAGCACCTCAGCGAACAGCCGGCACAACAACGCCTCCCGCTCACCACCCGGCCCGCGATCCGAGACCCGATAGCCAGGAA
>NZ_JALHBK010000065.1:0-3345 GCF_031570565.1 Nonomuraea sp. 3-1Str | reverse complement strand
CGCGGCGGTGCGCAGCACGTCGGCGCGGGCGGCGCGCAGGCGCAGCAGCAGCGGGCCGGCGTGCTCCAGCAGCCGCGCGCCCGCCCACCGGCTCACCCTGGCGGTGGCGCCGCTGGCCCTCAACCCGGTGCTGGCCGCGCGGCTGGCGCGGGCCCGCGCCGAGCAGCCCCGCCTGCGGGTGCGGCTGCGCACCGTGGGCCGCGAGCAGGTGGCGGCCCAGGTCGCGGCGGGCGAGGCCGATCTGGGGCTGACCGACGGCATCACCGCGCCCAACGACCCGCTGCGCCTGCCGGAGGCGGGCCCCATGACCACGGTCGGGGTGTCGGATGAGGAGCTGGTGGTGGCGCTGCCGCCCGGCCATCCGCTGGCGGGCCGGGCGGGGCTGCGGCTGGCCGACCTGATCGACGCCCGCTGGCTGGCCACGCCGTTGTGCCCGCTGCGGCGGCTACGGGATCTGGTGGGCGACGGTTTCCGGGCCGGGCTGGACTACCGGGGCGACGACGTGCAGACCGTGCGCAACCTGGTGGCCGCCGGGCACGGCCTGACGCTGCTGCCCGCCTCGGCGGGACCGGGCGTGCCGCTGGCGGCCCCCCGGCTGGTGCACCGGGTGGAGCTGCTGCACCCGGCCCTGCCGCCGGGACCGGCGGCCCGCCTGGCGGCCGCCCTGTCCCCCTGAAGGTCCCCGCGACAGCTCAGCCGCGCCCGTGCCAGCCGTCCACCCCGCCGGGCACGGGCGCGTCCGCGTCGTAGGGGACGCGGGTGAAGACGAAGGTGTTGAGGTCGAGGTGGTCGGGCGCGACCCGCAGCGTCTCACCCGCGTAGTAGCCCTCCAGCCCCACCCACGTGCCGTCCTCGCGCGGCGCGAACCGTGAGGCCCTGCCGGGCCCGTTCATCGGCGCCAGCGACAGCATCCGTCCCGGCAGCAGCCGCAGCACGTACGGGGACGGCCCCCAATGCCACACCCCGGTCAGCGCCAGCAGCTCCGGCTCGGCGGGGCAGGCACGCCATTCCCGCGGCAGCCGCGGCTCGTGCTCGGCCAGGATGTCCAGCAGGTCCAGCGGCAGCGACCGGCTCACGCCGGAGGTGACGTTGGCCAGGTACAGCACGCCGACCCGCTCGGCCGGGTCGGCCCACACCGTGGCCAGGAACCCGGGCATCGACCCGGTGTGCCCGGCCAGGCGCCGCCCGGCGTGCCGGGTCAGTTGCAGGCCCAGGCCGTAACCGCTGCTCCAGGCGTCGCCGTCGTCGACGGTGGCCGGCTCGCGCATCTCCGCCAGCGTGGCGGGCGCCAGCACGCCGCCGGTGTCGCCGGCCACGAACGCCGCCCACCTGGCCAGGTCGGCGGCCGACGACCACAGCTGCCCGGCCGGCCCCATCGCCCCGGCGTCGTGCTCCGGCTCACGCAGCAGCACGTCGGCGTACGGGTGGACGGCGTAGCCGGTGGCGTGCGGCTTCCTCGGCCGGGCGGTGGTGGCCTCCATGCCCAGCGGCGTCAGGATCTCCTCCTGCACGGCCCGCAGCCACGGGACGCCGCGCAGCCGGGCGACCAGCTCGCCGAGCAGCGCGTAGCCGAGGTTGCTGTAGTGGTAGCGGCGGCCGGGCCGGTGCTTGAGGTCGCCGGCGGACAGCCGGCCCAGCAGCGCCTCCGGCGGCAGGCCGGGGGTGCGCTCCCACCAGGCGGTGGGCGGCTCGGCGCTCAGCCCGCCGGTGTGCGACAGCAGCTGCGCGATCGTCACCTCGCCGATCGGCGCCTCGGGCACGTGCTTGCCGACGGGGTCGAGCAGGTCCAGGCGGCCCTCGTCGCGCAGCCGCATGACGGCCACGGCCACCAGCGACTTGGTGATCGACCCCAGCCGGTACTGGGTCGCGTCGGTGGGCGGCGAACCCTCGCCACCGCTGTTGATGGGGCTCTCGCCGTCGATGCGGCCGCGCGCCCCGAACCAGGCCGTCCGGCCGTCGCGGACGATGGCCGCCACGATCGACGGTACCCGGTTGCGGGACTGGTCCTCGGCCAGACGCCGCAGCAATGCCCGCCCGGCCGCCGATCCCACCGCCGATCCGGCCGCCCCCTGTCCGGAGCCGGTGTGGTCGTCCGCCGAGGGGTGGGCCGAAAGACCGAGCGTGTCGTCCATGACCGTCCACCCTACCGGCCGGTCCGCCGCTCGGAAGGAGATCAGCCCGGGCCCGATCACCTCCGCCTGAGCCGGCCGGCCGGGTCAGGTGTCGCCGCAGATCAAAGGCCTAGGTCGTGATCAGTGAGGCGGTCAGGTGGTCGCGGAAGCGGCGAGCCGCCTCCGACACGTAGGCCCCCTCCCGCCAGACCAGCCACAGGACCCGCTCGGCGCCGGGAGCGGCCAGCGGTACGGGCGAGAACGGCGCCCGCGAGGCCGCCAGCGGCGAGCGGAGGTACCAGGCGGGGCCGAAACCCACTCCGAGCCCGGCGCTGACCATCTCGATGGCCGTGGTGGCCTCGTCGATCTCGCAGGCGACCACCAGTTCCAGCCCGGCCTCGGAGAACAGCCGCTCGGCCAGCGTGCGCTGCCAGATCCCCGGCCGGGTGGTGACGACGGGTTCACCCGCGAGGTCGGCCATGGTCACCTCCCGCCGGCCGGCGAGCCGGTGCCCGAGCGGCACGGCGAGCAGGATCTCCTCGCGCAGGAGTTCCTCATGGACGAGCCCCGGCCCGTCGAGCACCTCGGAGGCCAGGCAGAAGTCGACCTGTCCCTCGCTCAGCCGCTCCGTCATGACCTCCGGGTTCGCCTGGAAGAGACGTACGGCGATGCCTGGATGTTCGGCGATGAAGCTCTTGACCGGTTCGGTGACCGTGAGCAGCGTCTCCGAGGCGAGCGAGACGCTGCCGCGGGCCAGCCCGGCGGCGTCGGCGAGTTCGCGCCTGGCGTCATCCAGCTCGGCCAGGGCCCTGTTCACCCGGCGCAGGAATGCGGCGCCGAACCGGTTGAGGCGGATTCGCCTGCCGTGCCTGTCGAACAGGGGCACGCCCAGGTCGGACTCCAGGCGCGCGATGGTCCGGCTGAGCGAGGGCTGGGCGACGCGGAGTTCTTCGGCCGCCCTGCTGATGTGCTCATGGCGCGCCACAGCCTGGAAGTAGCGCAGCGACAGCAGATCCATTATGCCCCTCAAGCTATGAAGATATGGAGAAACTGGTCTTGGACAGCATATAGGGGTTCTTCTAGGGTCATCCACGAGTATTCAATCGTTGGAGGTTTCGTGCCCTTCGGGTATCTGTTCCCTGTGGCGCTCGCCGCTGTCGGCACGTTGTTCGCGTTGCGGCCGGTGCCGTTCTCACGCCCGCTCGGCCGTACGAGCTACTACTTCGGCCTGGCC